>CAXTUG010000139.1:0-8284 GCA_964247375.1 uncultured Sphingomonadaceae bacterium | reverse complement strand
GGGTGATGGACATCGCCTCGCTGCCCGGCAAGCTCGCCGACTGCCAGGAGCGCGATCCCGCCAAGTCGGAACTGTACCTGGTCGAGGGTGACTCGGCCGGCGGCTCGGCCAAGCAGGGCCGCGACCGCAGCACCCAGGCGATCCTGCCCTTGAAGGGCAAGATCCTGAACGTGGAGCGCGCGCGGTTCGATCGGATGCTGTCGTCGAAGGAGGTCGGCACTTTGATCCAGGCGCTCGGCACCGGAATCGGCCGCGACGATTTCAACATCGACAAGCTGCGCTATCACAAGATCGTGATCATGACGGACGCCGACGTCGACGGCGCGCATATCCGTACCCTGCTGCTGACCTTCTTCTATCGGCACATGCCCGACATCATCGAGCGCGGGCACCTGTTCATCGCCCAACCGCCCTTGTTCAAGGTGACCAAGAGCCGGTCGGAAACCTACCTCAAGGACCAGCCGGCGCTCGACGCCTACCTGCTCGACAACGGCCTCGCCGGCGTGATGCTGGAGGGCGCGAGCGGCCAGCGTTCGGGCAACGACCTGCGCACGCTGGTTGAGCATGCGCAGCGCATGGCGCGGCTGATGGCCTATGTGCCGCGCCGCTACGCGCCCGAGCTGGTCGAGGCGCTGGCGCTGGCCGGCGCGCTCGATCCCAATCTGCAGGACCGCACGGCCGTGGCGAGCGCGGCGGCGGCGTGGCTCGGCCGCGCCGATCCGGAGGCGCGCTGGGAGGTCGAAGCGACCAGCGAGGGCGGCTATCATGCCCGCCGCCTGTGGCGCGGCGTAACCGATCATCACGTGGTTGATGCGGCGTTCGTCCGGTCGGCGGAGGCGCGCAAGCTGCATACGCTCGCGACCGAGCAGGCCGAGGCCTATGCCGCGGTCGCGCGGCTGGTGCCGATCGGCAAGGCCGACGCCGACGAGCCGGCGGAGGAGGGCGAGGACGCTCCGGTAGTCCCCGCCAAGGGCGCGACCCGCATCGCCCGCCCGTCCGAGCTACTGGAGGCGGTGCTCGCCGCCGGGCGCAAGGGCACGGCGATCGCGCGCTACAAGGGCTTGGGCGAGATGAATGCCGAGCAATTGTGGGAAACCACGCTCGATCCCGCCAACCGCTCGATGCTGAAGGTCGAGGTCGCGCAGGCCGACGTCGCCGACGAGATCTTCACCCGGCTGATGGGCGACGTGGTCGAACCGCGCCGAGAGTTCATCCAGGAGAATGCGCTGAGCGTGGCGAACCTGGACGTCTAATCTTCTCTTGGGAAGCGGCGAAAGCGGCTTGAACGTCCGGTGGAGGATCCAATTGCCTTCAGTTCGACTCCCATCGTACAGGTAGTCCCGAAGCAGGCCCGGTCTGTCAGGCCGCAAACACCAGCTCGGTACCAACATACGGCCGGACGATCTTCTGCGGCATGACGCGCATCGCCTCCTGGATGAAGACCTCTCCGGTGCAATGCATCGGCACGATATAGGTGGGGTTGATCGCGGCGAACTCCGCAACCGTCCGCTTGGCCTCCTCCTCAGTTCGTGGGCGGACGAGATGGAAGCCGCCCACGACCGCGTGGACTTTCTCGATGCCTGAAATCTTCTGCGCTTGGCGTACCGAATTGATCACGCCACGATGGCTGCACGATGCGATCACGACAAGGCCGAGATCCTGAACCGCATAGAAGGTCGCAAGCTCATGTTCGCCGTCATCGGGCAGTTGGGCGACATTGCGCTTGGCCGCCTTCAGCCCGGCCTTGTCGCACCCCTTGCCCGGCCGCATTTGTGTAGGGATCGCGGCGCGCTCGAAGCTCACTAGCGGGATCGTGCCGGTCGTCTGCGCCTGGTCCTTGATGATCTGCGGTGACGACGCGATCCGCACCTCGAATCCCGCATCCAGAAGCGCTGCCCGATCGAGCGTTCCCATCAGCGGCGGCGGATTGCCGATCATGGCGAGGCGCTCGCAGAAGGCCTCCTCGCCGCCGACATAGAGCGGTACACTCCGCCCGGCATGCGCGCCGAAGAATCCCGGGAAGCCGCCATAATGATCGAGATGGCCGTGGCTGAGGACTGCAGCGTCGATGACGGCCGGATCGATCCCGAGCAGCGTAAGGTTGTTCCTGACCGTCTCGGGCGAGTAGCCGAAATCGATCAGCACCCTGGCGACGGCGTCCCCGCGGCGGGACGTCGCCAGGATCGAAAGGCCGAACTCGCCACGCAGTGCGCGCGCGGCCATAACCTGGCTTCCGGCGTCGCCGGTATGCCGAACGACTCTCAGGCCGGGCAGCGCCAGGTCGGGCAAGAACGGACCGAAGGTGGCGTTGTCGACCAGAACCTGCAGCGTGACCGCATCGACCTGAGGTGACCTGTTCGCAGCCCCGGCCGGTGACAGGCCCAGAGCGACCGACGTGCCCAGCGTGGATCCGATAAAGGCACGTCGTGAGAAGGCTGGGCTCACGTGGAAGCGGGTGAAATCCATCCGGCGGTTCCCAATCATGCAGGTGGCGACAGTATCTTGAGCGGCTGTGCGTGCCAATGGCTACAACGGCGCGCTTGGACCGACCCATCGCTGAATCACCCGCGCTGGCGCCACCGCAACCGCGTACAAAGCCGCTCCATAGCGACCAGCATGTGCAACGCGATCACTGCCCGACCTGCGGCCGTTAGACGAAGTCCTGCTTTGTGAAACGGATGTCGACGCTCCCGACCGGGAGCGTGCGGCTGGCGAGATGTCGCCCGCCGGCCCCTTCACTAGCGAGGACCTGCGCGCTTCGCTCAAGACCTACCGGACGTGGATCGAGTGGGTCTTCAAAGGCGACATTCTCGCTCGAATTGCGCCGAGCCGGCGCCGCGACATCGGGCCGCGCGGGCGGCGCGGTGCTGAAGGACGAGCAGCGTGCCGACCCGCCGAGATCTCGATGGAGCCCGTTCCGGCGGCGCACGGTTTCCCACGCTGGCGCGTTCCCGTTCCCTGTTGCGAGATAATGGCTAGGAATGGAATGCCGGCTGAAGGTCTTTGGCGAGGTGACGCGTCAGGTCGGTGGGACTTGCCAGATGTGCATTTTGCTGTGCGTAACAAGCATGCACTTTGTTAAGCGTGATCAGTACAGCGGAATGACTGGAGCTTAGCATGGCTGCTGGGGACGCGGACAAGGACGTAAAAGACGGGTCTGATCAGTCGTCCCAGAATGACGGTCCTGAAGATGAAGGCGGTAGCGCGTCCAAACCTGCGGCGAAGCAGAAGAGTCAAAAGGATGACGACGAAGCAAAGGGCGAAGATGATAGCGGCACCAAGAAGCCGTCACCGCTGAAGAACCCGAAGGTTCGCGTCGCCTTGATCGTCGCGGCGGTCATAGTGGTCGTGCTGCTGGTCTGGTGGTTCATCCATTATCGAACCTATGGCCGGTTCCAGCAGTCGACCAACGACGCCTATCTCGCCGCCGACCAGGTGAACGTCGCGCCACGGGTGGCGGGCTACGTCGACGCCATCTACGTGACCGACAACCAGATCGTCCGCCCCGGCCAGATCCTCGTGCGGATCGACCGGAGGACCTACGACGCCACCTCCGAGCAGTCGCGTGCCCAGATCGCCCAGGCCGAGGCATCGGTGGCGCAGGCCCGCGCCCAGCGCACGCAGCAGTATGACGCGATCCGCCAGGCGCTGGCCCAGGCGGACCAGTCCCGTGCCACGCTGCGGCAGAACGAGGCGACCGACCGGTTCAACGCGAGCCAGGTCGCCCGCTACGCGCCGCTGAGCGCGATCGGCGCGGAGACGAACGAGACGCTGGCACGTAACCGGAGCAGCCTGGAACAGTCGCAGGCGCAGGTCGCGTCCGCCCGCGCCGCGCTGAACTCGAGCCGCGCGCAGGTCGCCTCCGCGCGCCATCAGATCAGGGTCGACGACGCGCAGATCCAATCCGGCCTGGCGCAGGTCGCTGCGGCACGCGCGCAGCTCGCCGCCAACATGGTCGACGTTGAGGCCACGACGATCACCAGCCGGATCGGCGGCAGGATCGGCGACCGCACCGTTCGCGTCGGCCAGTACGTCCAGGTCGGCACGCGGATGATGACGATCGTGCCGGTGGACCAGATGTACCTGACCGCCAACTTCAAGGAGACGCAGATCGGGCTGATGCGGATCGGCCAGCCCGCCACGATCAAGGTCGACGCGCTGCCCGGCGAGGACATCCACGGGGTCGTGGAGAGCTTCTCGCCGGGGACGGGCAGCCGCTTCGCCCAGGTGCCAACCAACAACGCGACCGGCAACTTCACCAAGATCGTCCAGCGCGTGCCCGTCCGCATCCGGGTCGACGCCGGTCCGGAGGCGCGCCGCGTGCTCGTTCCTGGTCTGTCGGTCGTGGTGTCCGTCGACACACGTGGCGCGAAGCGGGACAGCAAGGCGCAGAAGGACGAGAGAAAGCGGTCCGAACACGACCGCGAGCAGCAGAGCAAGCAGGAGCTTGACCGGGATCGGCGGCAGCGCGCGCCGGGCGCGGGCCGGTGAGCGACGGCGCCGCCCAGAAGGGCGGAGGCGCGGGCGGGAACGCCTGGCTGGCGGTCGCCGCGGGCACGCTGGGCTCGCTCATGGCGACGCTCGACAGCTCGATCGTCAGCGCGTCGCTGCCGACGATCCAGGGCGAGATCGGCGCCAGCCAGAACGAGGGCACCTGGATCAGCACCGCCTACCTGGTCGCGGAGATCGTGATGATCCCGCTCGCAGGCTTCTTCGACCGCCTGCTCGGCCTCCGCCTCTTCCTGATCATCTGCACGGCGGGGTTCATCGGCTCCTCGATCGTGTGCGGGACATCCGACGGGCTGGGCATCATGATCATCGGCCGTATCGGGCAGGGCTTCACCGGCGGCGCGATGATCCCGACGGCGCTGACGATCGTCTCCACCATGCGGCCGCCCGAACAGCGCGCAAAGGGCATCGCGCTGTTCGGCTTCACGGCGGTGTTCGGTCCCGTCGCCGGCCCGATCCTCGGCGGCTATCTCACCGAAACCTACTCCTGGCACTACGCCTTCTTCATCAACGTGCCGCTGGGAATCGGACTGCTGGCGCTGCTGGTGATCGGACTGCCGAAGGGAGAGTCGCACCTGGAGCAGCTGGCCGATGCCGACTGGCTCGGCATCGTCGGCATGTCCCTGGGGCTCGGCGCGCTGACCGTCATCCTCGAGGAGGGGCAGCGCGAGCGCTGGTTCGAATCAGGCCTCGTGATCAAGCTGACGGTGCTGTCGGCGCTCGGGTTCGCGACCATGATCGTCGGCCAGCTGACGGCCAGGGCGCCCGTCATCCATCTCAAGATCATCCTGGAGCGCGCGTTCGGCAGCGTGTTCCTGCTCAGCCTCACGGTCGGCGCGGCGCTCTACGGCATCAGCTACGTCGTGCCGCAGTTTCTCGACCAGCTGGCCGACTATAACGCGTTCCAGGCGGGGCAGATCACCTTCATCATCGGCATCCCGTCCCTGCTGCTCATGCCGATCTTCCCGTTCGTCGAGAAGAACGTCGACACCCGGCTCCTGATCGGCATCGGGCTGCTGCTCTACGGAGCGGGCTGCCTGATGAACGCCCGGCTAACCTCCGACACCGCGGGCGTGAACTTCGTCACGTCGATGCTCGTGACCGGCCTCGGCCAGTTCTTCGCGCTGATCTTCCTGAACTCGGCGGCGACCAGCGCCGTCTCCAAGGATCTCGCCGAGGACGCCTCGGGCCTGTTCAACGCGGCGCGCAACCTTGGCGGCTCGTTCGGTCTCGCCACGATCACGGTGCTGCGCGAGAACCGGACTTGGCTGCATGCCGAGCGCATCGGCGAGGGCGTGACGCAGAACTCCCCGGTGGCGCAGGGCGCCGAGGCGATGGTGTCCGTTGCCGGTCAGGCAAGTGATCCCGGCACGGCGCTCGACCAGTCCTACGCGGCACTCGACGAGGCGTTCCGGACCTTCGGCACCGCACAGGCCTTCGCCGACGTGTTCTTCGTGTTCGGCATCCTCATGCTCGCGTCGCTGCCGCTGGTGCTGCTGCTCAAACCGGTGCCGAAGGACGGGAGCCAGCCGGCATGACGACGATCCGTGCTGGACATGGGATCCTGCCGGCCCTGGCCACGCTCGGGTTGACCACGGGCTGCATGGTGGGGCCGAACTACCGGGGGCCTCCGGCCGTCGCTCCCGAAGCTCAGGGAGCGGCGGCATTCCACCGTGCGCGCGTCGCTCCGGTCGTAGAGACGCCGCCTCTCGCCAGATGGTGGCGCGCACTCGATGATCCCACGCTGGACTGGATCCAGGAGCAGGCGCTGGCGAACAGTCCGACGATCGAGCAGGCCATGGGCGCGATCCGCGCGGCGCGCGGATCGCTGCGCGAGGCCGGGGCCGCCCTCCTGCCGACCGGAGGCGCCAATGCGGTCTATGCGCGCGTCTCGCCGCCGGACGCGATCAACGACGTGCTGAACGGCGTCTCCGCTGCAGGTGGGGCGGCGGCGGGAGGCGCGGCGTCCGGCATCCAGGTGCCGGACAATATCGACTTCTACAATGTCGGCATCCTCGCCACGTGGGAGCTCGACCTGTTCGGCGGCGCGCGCCGTCAGGCCGCCTCGGCGCGCGCGAGCCTGCAGGCGTCCGAGGCGGACCTCGACGATGCCCGGGTGACGCTGACCAAGAACGTCGCCACCGCCTACGTGAACCTGCGCGATGCCCAGGGTCGGCTGGAGCTGGCGCGGCGGAACACCGCGGTGCAGGAGCGGATGCTGGAACTGACCAGGCGGCGGCGGCTGGGCGGCACCGCTTCGGACGTGGACGTCGAGCGCGTGCTCACGCAGCTCAAGCAGACTCAGGCCACCGTCGTCCCGCTCGCCGGTCAGGTCGAGATCTACATGGACCAGCTCGCGCAGCTGGCCGGTCGCGAGCCCGGCGCGTTCGATGCGATGCTCTCTCCCGTCCGGCCAGTGCCGCTGCCACCGGCACAGACCCCGGTGGGGAACCCGGCCGACCTGCTGCGCCGCCGGCCCGACATCCGCGCGGCCGAGCGGCGGCTCAAGGCGGCCAACGAGACGATCGGCGCAAACATCGCGCAATATTTCCCGAGCGTGACGCTGTATGGCTCGCTGGGGTACGGATCGACGAAGCTCGGCAACCTGCTCGACAGCAAGAACCTGCTGAAGCTGGGCGCGCCGGTCCTGTCCTGGAACTTCCTCAACTTCCCCGCGATCGGCGGCCGGGTGGAGCAGTCACGGGGCCAGTTCGATCAGGCGCGCGCGACCTATCGCTCCACCATTCTATCCGCCCTGCTCGACGCCGAGAATTCCCTGTCCCGCTTCGGCCACCAGCGCGATAATGTGATCAGCCTCGCCGAAGCGAGCGCGTCGGCTGCCCGCGCAGCCGCCAAGGCGGACGCCCGCTTCAGAGGTGGCACGATCAGCCTGATCGATGCGCTGGACACCGAGCGGCAGCGGATCGAGACGCAGAGCAGCCTCGCCCAGGCGCAGGCGGCGCTGACGACCGACTGGATCGGACTGCAAAGCAGCCTCGGCCTGGGATGGGACCGGATCAGAGGCGCCATAGGAAATTGAAGCGGTCTGTTGAGCATCGGTCATGCAAGGTCCGGCACAGGGGACAAGCTGCCCGCCCGCTCTGCAGCTGCATCCGATGGCCGCCAGTGCGATCGGAACACTCAATCACTTGGTATAGACCAGACCTGTTCGTCCCGAGCGAAGTCAGGGCACGCTGCCGAGCGTAGCCGAGGCTTCATTCTCGACTGCGCCCGAACATGTGTCTCGACTGCGCGACACGAACGGTTTCAGGTAGCCGGATTGTTGCCCCCCTCGCCCTTCCCTCCTAAAGCCGCCGCCCTATGGCCGATCCGATCGTCATCGCCGTTCCGAAAGGGCGCATCCTCGCTGAGGTGATGCCGCTGTTCGCGCGTGCCGGCATCGTGCCGGAGCCGGCCTTCGCCGACGAGGACAGTCGCGCGCTGCGCTTCGCCACCAACCGGCCGGACATCGGCCTGATCCGGGTGCGCGCCTTCGATGTGGCGACCTTCGTCGCGCACGGCGCGGCGCAGCTCGGCATCGTCGGATCGGACGTGCTGATGGAGTTCGACTATTCGGAGCTCTACGCCCCCGTCGACCTCGGCATCGGCCACTGCCGCATTGCGGTGGCGGAGCCCGCCGACCTGGCGGCGCGCGACGATCCGCGCGGCTGGAGCCACGTCCGCGTCGCCCCCAAATATCCCAATCTCACCCGCCGCCACTTCGAGGCGCGCGGCGTGCAGGCGGAGTGCGTGAAGCTGAACGGCGCGATGGAGA
>CAXTUG010000138.1:392-8372 GCA_964247375.1 uncultured Sphingomonadaceae bacterium | reverse complement strand
TAGAAAAGACATCACTCGTCGCCATAGATTGCGATCTCGGGCGGGGAATCGTGCGTCGGCATAGCGCGGTACATGGCAGGGGTGTTGAACGCCCAGCCGCCGCTGCCATCCGGCGAGACGACGATGACGCCGCCCTTGCCGCCCATGTCGCCGAGTTCGTCGATCAGCGTGTCGGCCGCATCCTCGATCCCCCAGCCGGCGAGGCGCACGCGCGCGCAGATCTCGTGCGCGACGCCGAGCCGGATGAAATACTCGCCCGATCCGGTGCAGGACACCGCGGCCGCACGGTCGTCGGCGTAAGTGCCGGCGCCGATCAGCGGCGAATCGCCGACCCGCCCCCACTTCTTGCCGGTGAGACCGCCGGTGGAGGTGGCCGCGGCGACGTGGCCGGCGCCGTCCACCGCGACCGCACCGACCGTGCCATACTTCATCGCGCTGTCGAACGGCATGTCGGGCCGGGCAAGGATCTCGTCGAGCTGCTGTCGGCGTTCGGGTGTCTCGAACCAGTCCGGCGCGGCCGCCTCGATGTCCGCCGCGCGCCCAAAGCCGTCGGCGCCGGTCCCCGCCAGGAAAACGTGCGGGCTCCGCTCCATCACGGCGCGGGCCAGCCGGATCGGGTTCTTGGTCGAGCGTACCCCGGCGACCGCGCCGGCCTCGAGCGTGGCGCCCTCCATGATCGCGGCATCACACTCGATCCGGCCCTCGGCGGTGAAGACGGAGCCGCGGCCTGCGTTGAAGAGCGGATCATTCTCCAGCACGATCACTGCCGCCTGCACCGCGTCCAGCGCCGTGCCGTCGGCGCGCAGGATCGCCGCACCGGCCTCGATCGCCTCGGCAAGCGCCGCGCGCGCTGCCCTCTCCAGCTCCGGCCCGAGCGTCTCGGGCGACATGCTGCCGGCACCGCCGTGGATGACGATGGTCCAGGTCGGCGGCGGCGTGGTCATGGTCGCGCCTCTAGCCGAGTGCCGGTGGGACGGGAACCGTCTTTCCCGCGGCATCGGATCAGCGCCTTTGATCCGGTGGGCAGGTCGCCTATAAGGGACGCATGTCTTCCGTACGCCCCTGGCGCGACATAGCGCGCCGCCCGTCGCGCCAGATCATGGTCGGCAACGTGCCGGTCGGCGGCGACGCGCCGATCACCGTCCAGACCATGACCAACACGCCCACGGACGACGTGCGCGCGACGGTCGACCAGATACGGCGCTGCGAGGAGGCGGGCGCGGACATCATCCGCGTCTCCTGCCCGGACGAGCCCTCCACCGCGGCGCTCAGGCAGATCGTGCGCGCCGCGCAGGTGCCGATCGTCGCCGACATCCACTTCCACTACAAGCGCGCGCTGGAGGCGGCGGATGCCGGGGCGGCGTGCCTGCGTATAAATCCCGGCAATATCGGCTCGGAAGCGCGCGTGGCGGAGGTGGTGCGCGCGGCCAAGGCCAATGGCTGCGCGATCCGGATCGGCGTGAATGCGGGCAGCCTGGAACGCGACCTATTGGAGAAATATGGCGAGCCGTGTCCCGAGGCGCTGGTCGAGAGCGCGCTCGACCACATCAAGCTGCTGCAGGATCAGGACTTTCACGACTACAAGGTGGCCGTGAAGGCGTCGGACGTGTTCCTGGCGGTGGCAGCCTACCAGCAGCTGGCCGAGGCGGTGGACTGCCCGCTGCACCTGGGCATCACCGAGGCGGGCGGACTGATCGGCGGCACGGTCAAGTCGTCGATCGGCATGGGCAGCCTGCTCTGGTTCGGCATCGGCGACACGATCCGCGTGTCGCTGTCGGCCGAACCCGAAGAGGAGGTGCGGGTCGGCTTCGAGATACTGAAGGCGCTGGGTCTCCGGCAGCGCGGCGTGCGCGTCATCTCCTGCCCGTCCTGCGCGCGGCAGGGCTTTGACGTGATCAAGACGGTGGAGGCGCTGGAGGCGCGGCTGACCCACATCCGCACGCCGATGTCGCTGTCGGTGCTGGGCTGCGTCGTCAACGGTCCCGGCGAGGCGCGCGAGACCGACATCGGCCTCACCGGCGGCGGCAACGGCAAGCATATGGTCTACCTGTCGGGGGTCACCGACCACACGGTGCAGGACGCCGACATGGTCGACCATATCGTCCGCCTGGTCGAAGCCAAGGCGGCGGAGATCGAGGCGGCCAGCGCGGCCGTCGCGGTGCCGGCAGAGTAGCGATCACGGTCGTCCCTCGGGACTTGTTCCGGGGTCCACGGTAACATCAACTCCGGCGCTGGTTGGAGCGGTGGATGCCGGAACAAGTCCGGCATGACGATTTTAACGCGCTGTGGGTTAAATTGCGCTCTGCGTGGCTCTAGGAGGGCTCCGCATGCCCCGCGCGTCCCCCTTCACGGCCTTCCTGGTCGCCTGCCTCGGTATCCTCTCCTTCTCCTGCATGGATGCGGTGATGAAGCATCTGTCGATCGAGATCGGTGCCTACCAGGCGATGCTGTGGCGCTCGATCGCGGGGCTGATCATGAGCGCGCCGCTCTATCTTGCCCGGCGCGAACCCTGGCCGGATCGCGGCCGCTTCCTGCTGCACGTCAAGCGGAGCGTCGCGGCCGCCCTCTCCGTGCTGCTCTTCTTCTGGGGGCTGGTGCGGGTGCCGATGGCGGAGGGGATCGCCCTGAGCTTCCTGTCGCCGATCATCGCGCTGCTGCTCGCCGCGCCGATGCTGGGCGAGAAGGTCGGGCGGCGTGCGATCCTCGCCTGCCTGCTCGCCTTCGCCGGCGTGATCGTGATCGTGCTGGGCAAGGCGCAGGAGGGCGGCGGCGCGGAGGCCTTTCGCGGGGCGGTCGCGATCCTGATCGCCAGCCTGTTCTACGCCTACAATCTCGTGCTGCTGCGCCGATCGGCGCTGCTGGCCGGCCCCATCGAGATCACCTTCTTCACCAACCTGGTGTTCACCGGCACCTTCCTGATCGGCGCTCCGATCGGCGCACGCTGGTTGCCCCGACATGACGTGCCGCTCATAGCGTTGGCGGCCGCGTTCGCGATCGTCTCCTCGCTGCTGCTCTCCTGGGCCTATGCCCGGGCCGAGGCGCAGCGGCTGGTGCCGGTCGAGTTCACCGCCTTCATCTGGGCCGCCATCCTGGGAGCAATCGTGTTCGGAGAAACCGTCCTGCCGCTGACGATCGCGGGTGCCGTGCTGATCGTTTCGGGCTGCTTCATCGCCGCCCGCGCCGGTCCAGCACCGGCTCCCTCGACCGAGGCAGCGTCGTGATCGTCCGGCGGGCCTTGCGGCAAGACGTACCCGCGATCCTGCGCCTGATCGTGGCGCTGGCAACGTACGAGCGCGAGCCCGACGCGGTGAGGGCGACCGAAGAGTCGCTCACGGAGACGCTGTTCGGCGCCGACGCGCGCGTCCACGCCCACGTGGCGGAGCTCGAAGGCGCGGTGGTCGGCATCGCCGTGTGGTTCCTCAGTTACTCGACCTGGACCGGTCGCCCCGGCCTCTACCTGGAGGACCTGTTCGTCGCCGAGGCAGCGCGCGGCACCGGTTCCGGCAGGGCCTTGTTCCGGGCGCTTGCCGAGGAAGCGGAGGCGCGCGGTTGCGCCCGCATCGACTGGGCGGTGCTCGACTGGAACACGCCGGCCATGGACTTCTACCGCGCCATCGGTGGACGGCCGCAATCGGGCTGGCAGCCATGGCGGATCGACGGCGCGGCACTGGTGGCGCTGCGAGGATGAAGCGGGCAGCCTCCTTAGAAGTGTCGATCGAGGAACTGCTCGCCCGCATCGCGATGGCGCTGGACCGGATCGCGCCGCCGCCGCCAGCTGCCGCCGATCCGCTCGCGCACCCGGCCTATCTGTGGCGCGGGGGCGTGTTGCAGCCGGCACGCGCGTTCGCGCCGCTGCCGCTCGACCTGCTGGAAGGCGTCGATGCGCAGAAGAATGCCGTGCTCGACAATCTGCGCCGGCTCGCAGCCGGCCTGCCGGCGCATGACGTGCTGCTGTGGGGCGCACGCGGGACCGGCAAGTCGGCGCTGGTGAAGGCGGCGCTCGGCCAGGTGCAGGCGGAGGGCGGGGCGATCGCGCTGGTGGAGGTGGCGGGTGACGCGATCGACACGCTTCCGGCACTGTTCGCCACGCTGGCCGATGCGGCACGGGCCTTCGCCGTGTTCGTCGACGACCTGGGTTTCGCCGAGATCGACGAGGCGCCGCGGCTGTTGCGTTCCGTGCTCGAAGGCGGCGCCGAGGCGCGGCCGGCCAATGCCCGCCTGCACGTCACCGCCAACCGCCGGCACATCCTTCCGCGCGACATGGCGGAAGAGCAATCCGCCATCAATCCGCGGGATGTCGCCGACGACCGGCTCGCTCTGGCGGACCGGTTCGGGTTGAGCCTGGGCTTCCACGTGGTCGATCAGCCGACCTACGTCGCGATCGTGGAGGGTTATGCGCGCGCCTACGGTCTCTCGGTCGATCCGCAGGAGGCGATCGGCTGGGCGACGCAGCGCGGCGGGCGATCGGGGCGGATCGCCTGGCAATATGTCGTCGAGATCGCGGGACGGCAGGGCAAGCGCATCTGACATCGAAGGGGCATTGCCCCGAGCGGCACCGCGGCTAAGCTGCGCACATTCCTTCTTCCGGAGCATCTTCATGAATCGTCGTGCTTTTCTCTCGTCCAGCGCCATGGCCGGCGTCGCCGCCACGCTGCCGGCACGTGCCTGGGCGCAGGCGGGTTCCGGCGATGCGGCGCTGAACGCGCTGTTCGACGCGATCTTCACCGATACGCTCAATCACTCGGCCGAGCTCGCGACCTCGCTCGGGCTGGACAAGGGGGCGAACGCCGCCGCCAAGCATCGGCTCGACGATGTGACGTTGGCCGAGTCGGCGCGCGACGCCGCACGGACCCACAGCTGGATGGCGAAGCTGCGGGCGATCGATCCCGCGGGGCTCTCGCACGCCGCGGCGCTCAACCGCGAGGTCATCCTCTACTCGATGCAGAGCGGCGTCACCGCCTGGGACCGATTCCAGATCGACAGCGCGCAACGGCCGTATCCGATCTCGCAGCAGGGCGGCGCCTACTATTCGGTACCGGACTTCCTGAACGGGACGCATACGATCGGCACCGCGGAAGATTGCGAGGCCTATCTCGATCGGCTCGATCGGTTCTCGACCATCCTGGATCAGGACAGCGACGTGCAGCGGACGCAGGCAGCGCGCGGCTTCCTGGCACCCGGCTTCATCGTCGATCTGGCGCTGGGACAGATGGCCAAGCTGCGCGCGTCCGCGGCGACGGACAGCAGCATGGCCGCCTCGCTCGCCACCCGCGCCGCCGACAAGGCGATCGCCGGCGACTGGCAGGGGCGCGCCGCACGCATCATCGAGCAGAAGATCTACCCCGCGCTCGATCGTCAGATCACGCTGATGAAGCAGCTGCGGCCGCAAGCCGCGGCGGTGGCGGGCTTCTGGCGACTGCCGCATGGCGACGAAATCTACGCGGCCGCACTGGAGCAGGCTACCACCACCAAGCTCACGCCGGCGCAGGTTCACCAGATGGGGCTCGATCAGGTCGCGTCGATCAGCGCCAGCCTGGACACGATCCTGAAGGGGGAGGGGTTCACCAAGGGCAGCATCGGCGAGCGGCTGAGCGCGCTGAACGCCGATCCGGCGCAGCTATACGCGGACAGCGCGGACGGGCGGGCGACGCTGCTCGCCAGCCTCAACGCCGGCGTGAAGGACATGTACACGCGCCTGCCGCAGGCATTTGCCGACGTACCGCGTACGCCGCTCGAGATCAGGGCGGTGCCGGTGGAGATCCAGGACGGCGCGTCCAACGGCTATTACCGGCGGGGCACGCTCGACGGGTCGCGGCCGGCCATCTACTTCATCAACCTCAAGGACGTGCGCGACTGGCCCAAATACGGGCTGCCGTCGCTGACCTATCACGAGGGCGTGCCGGGTCATCACCTGCAGATCAGCATCGCGCAGGAGTCCGCATCCGTCCCGATGCTGCGCAAGGCGATGGGTTTCTTCTCGGCCTATTCGGAAGGCTGGGCGCTCTACGCCGAGCAGCTGGCCGACGAGCTGCACGCCTACAGAAGCCCGCTCGAGCGGGCGGGTTACCTGCAATCCTTCCTGTTCCGGGCGGCGCGGCTGGTGGTCGACACCGGTATCCACACGCAGAAGTGGACGCGCGAGCAGGCGACCGATTATCTGGTGGCGACCACCGGCTTAGCCCGGCCGCGCTGCCAGCGCGAGGTCGAGCGCTACTGCGTGATGGGCGGGCAGGCCTGCAGCTACAAGGTCGGACACATGGCGTGGACCGCTGCGCGGGCGCGGGCGCAGCAGGCGCTCGGATCGAAGTTCGACCTGCGCGAATTCCACAAGGTGCTGCGCGACGGCGCGATGCCGCTGACGATCCTCGATCGGCAGATCGACCTGCAGACGGCGGCGGCGAGGGCGTAGCGACTTGAATTCCGCTGTACTCAACTCCGTCATTCCGGCGCAGGCCGGAATCCATCTCTCCTCCAGTATCAGGCGCAAAAATGGATCCTAGCCTGCGCCGGGATGACGAAAAGGAATGGGTCAGGCGCCCTTACGCGCAACGAGCGTCGCCGCCTGAATACGCTCCAGCATGGCGGAGAAGGCGGTCAGCTCTTCGGGGTCGAAGCCGGCGAAGATGCGTTGCTCCAGTTCCAGCGCCTTGGGCGCGACCTGCGCATAGAGGTCGCGCCCGCTGCCGGTGAGGTGCAGCGATTGTGAACGACGGTCGCTGGCATGGGGTCTTCGCTCTACCAGCGCACGGTCGACCAGGCCGATCGTAGCCCGACTGACTGTGACCTTGTCCATGCGGGTACGCAGTCCGACCTGCTGCTGCGTCAGCCCTTCCTTCTCCGCGAGTACGGCGACGAGCCGCCACTCCGGGATCGAGAGGCCGAACAGCGCCTGGTAGATGTCGGCAATCGCGTCGCTCACCAGGTTCGACGTGACCGACAGGCGATAGGGGATGAACGCGTCCAAGCGCAGCAAAGCGTCGGCCATGTGCGTTGGTAACATTTGACACCATCGCGGCAAAGCCGCAGAATGGTATCAAATGTTACTAAATCGAGGTGCGACCATGACCGACGATTCCGCCAATCCGCTCGGCCTCAACGGGTTCGAGTTCGTCGAATTCACCTCGCCCGATCCCGAAGCGATGGGGCGGCAGTTCGAGCAGATGGGCTTCGTGCCCTCGCACCGCCATCCGACCAAGAACATCACGCGCTACAAGCAGGGACGCATCAACCTCATGTTGAACCGCGATGCGGCGGGGCGGGTGGCGGAATTCCGCAATGCGCACGGCGCGTCGGCCAGCGCGATGGCCTTCCGCGTCGCCGACCCCGAGGCGGCGCTGCGCTGGGCATTGGAGAACGGTGCCGAGCGCACCGAGGAGGACGACACCGTCATCCGCGGCATCGGCGGTTCCTACCTCTACTTCATCAAGGACGGCACCGATCTCTACGCCGACTGGGCGGAGTTTCCAGGCTGGGAGAAGGCGGAGGTCGAGAACAATGTCGGTCTCGATCTGCTCGACCATCTGACCCACAACGTGAAGCGCGGGCAGATGCGGGTCTGGTCAGAATTCTATCGGACGCTCTTCGGCTTCGAGGAACAGAAATATTTCGACATCAAGGGCAAGGCGACCGGCCTGTTCAGCCAAGCGATGATCGCGCCCGACCGGGCGATCCGCATTCCGCTGAACGAGAGCCAGGACGACAAGAGCCAGATCGAGGAGTTCATCAAGGACTATAATGGCGAGGGCATCCAGCACCTCGCGCTCACGACCGAGGACATCTTCGACACGGTGGAGCGGTTGCGCGCGCGCGGCGTGCGGTTGCAGGACACGATCGAGACCTATTACGAACTGGTCGACAAACGGGTGCCCGGCCATGGCGAGGACCTCGACCGGCTGAAGAAGAACCGCATCCTGATCGACGGCAATGTCGAGGAGGAGGGCATCCTGCGCCGGGAGACCTTCCCGGAGGTGCCGCCGCGCG
>CAXTUG010000138.1:0-382 GCA_964247375.1 uncultured Sphingomonadaceae bacterium | reverse complement strand
CTGCAGATCTTCACCGAGAACATGTTCGGGTCGATCTTCTTCGAGATCATCCAGCGCAAGGGCAACGAGGGTTTCGGCAACGGCAATTTCCAGGCCCTGTACGAATCGATCGAGCTCGACCAGATCCGCCGCGGCGTGATCACGGTGGATGAATGATAGATCCTGCGAGATCATGCCTCTTTCGATCAGCGGCAAGACGCGGATGTATGCCGCTCTCCGGCGAAGGCCGGGGTCCAGGTCCTGCAGAGAACGCGCGCGGCAACGTGCCGCGCTGCCGCGCGGAAGATCGTCAGGCTGGACCCCGGCCTTCGCCGGGGCACCCAAGAGGAATGCACAGGGGTCGCGCGATCCCTGCGCACTTGCGGGGAGGTGATGAGCTGAC
>CAXTUG010000137.1:0-8420 GCA_964247375.1 uncultured Sphingomonadaceae bacterium | reverse complement strand
CGCCGCGCCGGCCCGGGCGGGGGCCGATCACCGTCGGCAACGGCGCACGGCGCGCGACCGCGCTGCTGACGCCGGGCGCGCCGTCGCTGACCGGCCAGTTCGGCTTCGGCGACGTGCGCTACGGCGCCCTCGCGCTCGCACGCGTCCAGGGACGGATCGACTATCGCAACAATGCCGGCCGCGTGCAGCTGGTCGCCAACGGCAATCAGGCCGGAGCGCCGTTCGACCTGGCGGCGCAGGCGGCGCTGACGCCCGGCCGCGTGCTGGCCAACCTGCGCGGCTCGGCCAACAACATCGCCTTCCGGCTCGCCGCGCCCGCGGTGGTCCGGAAATCGGGCGGCGGCTGGCAGCTGCAGCCGGCGACGATCATTCTCCCGCAAGGCCAGGTGGACGTGAGCGGCAGCTTCGGCGGTACGGCGCCGCGCGTCCACGCCGTGCTGCGCAACGTGGACCTGTCGATCACCAGCGCCTTTGCTCCCACGCTCGGCCTGGGCGGCAAGGCGACCGGCACGATCGACTATGCCGGCGGCGGGAGCGTGCCCGACCTGCGCGCCCGGATCGACG
Organism: uncultured Sphingomonadaceae bacterium; assembly: GCA_964247375.1. Taxonomy (GTDB): domain Bacteria; phylum Pseudomonadota; class Alphaproteobacteria; order Sphingomonadales; family Sphingomonadaceae; genus Sphingomonas_I. The sequence continues at coordinate 7,856 of CAXTUG010000137.1, read as the reverse complement.
TTGCGGGCTTCACCCGCACCGCCGCGCTGACCGTCTCGCGGCCGCTCGACATTGCGCTGCTGGCGACGCTGAACCAGGGCGGCGCCGATGCGCGCGCGCTGATCCGCGACGGCAGCGCCGTCGTCGGCCGGATGCAGGCGCGTCTTGCCCCGCTCGGACCGGGTGCGAGCCTTACCCAGCGCATCCAGGCCGCGCCGCTCTCCGGCGGCATCCGCTACAACGGCCCGGCCGAGCTGCTGTGGGCGCTGACCGGCATTGCCCGCCAGAATGTGTCGGGTCCGCTGGCGATCGGCGCGGACTTCGGCGGCCGGGTCAGCCAGCCGGCGATCAACGGAATCGTGCGGGCCTCGGCGCTCCGCTACGACAACGAGGTCTACGGCACCGTCCTGTCGAACCTGGCGGTCGACGGGCGCTTCACCCAGTCCCGCTTCCAGCTCAATCGATTGGCGGCGACCGCCGGCAGCGGGACGATCGCAGCGAGCGGATCGGTCGGGCTGGACGCCGCCGGCGGCTTTCCGATCGACGTGACCGCGACCCTGACCAACGCCCGTCTCGCGCGGGGCGACGACGTCGATGCGACCGTCTCCGGCAGCATCCACGTCACCAACAGCCGCGCCGCCGGCGGGCTCATTCAGGGCAATCTGACGATCCCGCAGGCACGCTATCAGATCGTCCGGCAGGGGGCGGCGGCGGTGCCCGAGCTCACCGGCATCCGCCGCAAGGGTGCGCCGCCGGCGGCCGCGGTCCCGCCGTCGCCGGTGCCGAGCAACTGGAAGCTCGACATCGGCCTGCGCGCCGACAACCGCATCTTCGTCGGCGGCATGGGGCTGGAGGCGGAGTGGCGCACGCGCATGCACGTCGGCGGCACCACGGCGGCGCCGCAGGTCACCGGCACGCTGGAGGTGGTGCGCGGCACCTACAGTTTCGCCGGCCGCCGGTTCGACATCGATCACGGGCTCGTCACCTTCCAGGGCGGGCTCACCAACCCGGCGCTCGACATTGCCGCAGTCACGACGGTCGAGGACGTCACCGCCACCATCGCCATCGGCGGCTACGCGCAGGCGCCGCAGATCACCTTCACCTCGACGCCGGCACTGCCGCAGGACGAGGTGCTGTCGCGCATCCTGTTCGGCAGCTCGGTAACCTCGCTCTCACCCGTGCAGGCGATCCAGCTGGCGGCGGCGCTGAACTCGCTGCGCGGTTCGGGTGGCGGCGGGCTCAATCCGCTCGGCAAGCTGCGCGGCGTGGCCGGGATCGACCGGCTGCGCGTGCTGGGTGCGGACGAGAATGCCGGACGCGGCACCGCGCTTGCCGCCGGCAAATATATCAGCAACAATATCTACGTGGAAATCCTTACCGACGCGCGCGGTTTCACCGCCACGCAGCTGGAGATCTCGCTGTCACGCGCGCTCAGCATCCTCAGCCAGACGAGCTCGTTCGGCGGATCGAACGTCGGCCTGCGCTACAAGAAGACATATTGACGTAGGCACGGCTGGAAAAGACGCAGGGAGCCGGCATGTTCGACTATCTTCAAGAGCTGCTGGGCGAGCGGGGGCTCGCGCCGCACGGCTACTGCCTGTTGTGGGATCCGGCGCTGATCTGGACGCATGTTCTGTCGGATGCGTTCATCGGCCTGTCCTACTTCTCGATTCCGATCGTGCTCGCCCGTCTGATCACGGCGCGGCGCGACCTGCAGTTCGGCTGGGTCGTGTGGATGTTCGCCAGCTTCATCATGGCGTGCGGGCTCACCCACTTCATGTCGATCCTGGTGCTGTGGGTGCCGGCCTACGGCGTCGAGGCGCTGGTCAAGCTGGCGACGGCCGTCGTGTCCGTCATCACCGCGGTCGCGCTCTGGCCGCTGCTGCCGAAGGTGATCGCGCTCCCGTCTCCGGCGCAGCTGCAGCGCGCCAATGCCGAGCTGCGGCAGAGCATCGTGGAACGCGACCATGCGCTCGCCGCGCTGCGCCGCGAGAGCGAGGACCGGCAGCGGGCGGAGGATATGCTGCGGCAGTCGCAGAAGATGGAAGCGGTGGGCCAGCTCACCAGCGGCATCGCGCACGACTTCAACAACCTGCTGACGATCGTGATCGCCAATCTGGAGCGGCTGAGCGGCCTGGGGGTCGAAGACGAGCGGGCGACGCGCGCCATCGATCACGCGATGCAGGGGGCGGAGCGTGCGGCGAAGCTGACCGACCAGCTGCTGACCTTCTCCCGCAAGCAGACGCTGGAGGCGCTGCCGCATTCGCTGAATGCGGTCGTCGAAGATATGGGTGCGCTGCTGAAAAGATCGGTCGGTGAGCGTATCGTCCTGCGCTTCGATCTCGATCCGCAGCTGCCACCCGTGCTGATCGATCTCAATCAGGCGCAGAGCGCGATCCTCAATCTCGCCCTGAACGCGCGCGATGCGATGCCGGACGGCGGCACGCTGACCATCCGCACCGTCCGTCGGCAGGACGACGCCTCCGGTTACGATGAGGTCGTGCTGGAAGTGGCCGATGTCGGCAACGGTATTGCAGAGGAGGACCTTCACCGCGTGTTCGAACCTTTCTACACCACCAAGCCGTTAGGGCAGGGCACCGGACTGGGCTTGAGCCAGGTCTATGGATTCGTGACGCAATCGGAGGGCGAAGTGGATGTACGCAGCCGGCTGGGCGAGGGAACGGTGGTGAGCCTCCGCTTTCCGCCGTCATTGGAGAAGGACGAGAACATTACATGAGCGACGTCATGGAGCGGCGGGTGCTGATCGTCGAGGACGAACCCCTGCTGCTGGAGGTCAGTTCGGAAGCGTTCGCCGACGCGGGTTACAAGGTCGTATCGGTGGCGTCGGGCGATCAGGGCATCACCCTGCTGCAATCCGAACCGCACTTCGACCTGCTGCTGACCGACATCCGCATGCCGGGCCGCATCGGCGGATGGACGATGGCGGCCGAGGCACGTCGGCGGAATCCGGAGATCGCGGTGATTTACGTGACCGGTTTCGCGGAAGAAGACGGCAGCATGGTGCCGGGATCGGTCCTGATCCGGAAGCCCTACCGCATGCGTGCCGTGCTCGACGCCGCCGCGCAGCTGACGGGTCACGATCCGGCCGCGTAACCACGATCGCGATCGCCGGGGGTAGTCGCTCAGGCGAGCATATCCTGCTCTGCGGGGTGGCGATCGACATAGTCCGCCACGAACGGGCACTCGGCGATGATCTTCTCGCCGTGCTGCCGCACGTCGGCCAGCGCGCCCTTGATCAGCGCAGTACCGATACCCTTACCGCGGAGCGGTTCGGGAACGACGGTGTGGGTGAAGGTGACGATGCCGTCGCTGCGGCGGTAAGCGGCGAACGCCGTCTCCCCGTCTGCCTGCAATGTGTAGCATTGCTGTGACGTATCGTCGATCACGTCGGCCATGGACCTGCTCCTCGTGGCGCCGGCAATTACACGCGGTCGCTTGGCGCGAGAGCGAACCTTGCAATGACGTCGTGCGTTCCTCCGATCGAGAGGAGACTTGTTGTGGCAGAGCCGACCAAGACACCGCCCAATTCCGATATCGAGGGCGTCAACCGCGATGCGCGTGCGGGCACGCCGGACAAGTCGCATCCGAATCCCGGCGGGGCGATCGACCATGCCAAGACGGAATCGACGGCGCGTCCGAAGGAGAGTGAGCCTCAGCGCTGACCATCATCACGCCGATGCGGCGACGAGGACCGGCGCCGCATTATCAGGCGCGTGCGGCGACGATGGACGCACCGCCGGGTCGGCGCAGAACAGGCCCAGGCGCGCCGCAGCGTCACCCCATGTCACGCGCGATGTGGCCCATGCGAACAGCGGCGCGCCGAGCAGGCCGAGCGCGACCGGCAATTCCCATATGCCTGTGGTGATGTCCGCCATGGCCGCCATCCAGAAAGGCAGGCTTAGCAGGACGTGCCAGCGATAATAGTCGAATGCTTCCATGAGGCTCAGGCCGTCGGTCGTGCGGCGCTGCGGCGCCCAACCGCTGGGACGTCCGGCCAGTATGTCCGTCACGGCGATGCATTGCGACCCCATGATGATCGGCGCGGACAGGATCGAGAGGGGAATATCGACAAAGACGCCGAGCGCGATCCGCCGCCATCCGCCGAGCCGAAGGGCCAGATCGCGATCGATCGCCGCCCAGATCAGCGCCATCGCCTTGGTGCCGAACAGCAGCAGCACGGTCACCGCGATCAGCCAGGACGGCGTGCCGAGCGCCGCCGGCGGAACGCCGTTGCGCACGCCCTGCAACAGGCCCGCCACCAGCAGGATCAGCCAGAGCGGCGACGTGATGTAGGCGGATGCTCCCATCAGCAGCTGCAGCCGGCTGATCCAGTGCAGACCGGACGCGTCCAGCAGCTGCAGATGCTGGAGATTGCCCTGGCACCAGCGCCGGTCGCGCACCGCGTGGTCGATCAGCGTCGGCGGGCTCTCCTCGTAGCTTCCCTCTCGTGTCGCCAGCATGCGGCACTTCCAGCCGTGCCGTCGCAGCAGGGCCGCCTCGACCATGTCGTGGCTCATGATCAGACCGCCCAGCGGTGCCGCGCCCGGCAGGACCGGCAGTCCGCAGCTCTCGGCAAAGGCGCGGACCCGCAGGATCGCATTGTGTCCCCAGAAGGTCGCCTCGTCGCCCGACCACCATTGCAGCCCTGCGCTCGCGATCGGCCCGTAGAGCATGGCGGCGAATTGCTGCCAGCGCGCGAACAAACTCGCGCCGGCCGTCAGCAGCGGCGTCGTCTGGATCAGTCCAAGGCTCGCGTCGGCCTCCATCATGCCGGCCAGCCGCGCCATCGCCGTGCCGCTCATCCTGCTGTCGGCGTCGAGCACGATCATCGATTCATACGCCGCCCCGAAGCGCCGTACCCAATCGGCGATATTTCCGGTCTTGCGCCCTTCGTTGTGCGGACGGCGGCGATAATAGATCCTGCAGCCATCCTGGCGACGCAGCGATCGGCAGAGCGCGCGCTCTTCATTCTCGCGGAAAGCGGCGGAGTCGCTGAGGATGAAGACGTCGAACAGCGCGCTATGATGCAGGCGCTCCAGCTCGTTCGTCATCTGCGCCACGCGCACGCCCACGGCCGCTATATCCTCGTTATAGACGGGCAGCAGGACCGCCACCCGGCAGGATGGCGCAGGAGACGGAAGCGCCGCCAGGTTGCGACGTGCGATGCACAGGACCAACCCTACGGCGGCGTTCAGGAAACCGAAGCCGATCCAGGCGAACAGCGCCAGGCTGAGCAGCGCCAGGACCTGGTCGACGGCGTCATAGCCGTCGAGCGCGAGCAGGTTGGCGACCCCCAGGCTGGCAGCCAGACCGATCAGCGCGCTACCGGCGATCAGGAACAGGCGCCGGCGCAACATCGGCAGATTGCGCCTGTGGCCCGCCGACCAGTGCCGGTGGAAATACTGCACCGGCATGGCCAGCGGAGCCTCCGGCGGCAGGTCAGGCTGGTCGCTCCAGGGCAGTTGCATGATGGGCACGTCTCATCACCCGTATTGTCAGCCGCGCCGGTTCAGCCCACTCCGTCGATCTCGAGGATCTGCCGGCGTAATCGCTCAGATCTGGGACTGTTCCATGCGACAGCCGGATGTCAGGTAAATTGATATAGGAGCGTTTCCGTGAGCGCGGTGCCGTTGCGCCGCAAATAGCCCCGCAAGTCGATCGTCTCGTCGCTTTTGTGCGGAACATCCACGATCATGCGCCAGCGCGCGGCAGCACCGACCACCGGATATGCCGCCACGCTGATCGGCTTGCCGGTAGAGAGCGATACGGACGCTTCGACGCCGCTCTCGCGGCCAAGCCCCGCGAGCGATGAACCGGCGAAATCGGCGACCAGCCGGATCGCGCCCGGGATCGGCTCGGCACCCGGCTTGCCGGCCGAACCTCGCCAGCAGTCGACGGCGCGCGCCGGTGGGGCAGGGGCGGGTTCGGACGCGTTCCAGTGCAGCCGATAATCGAATGCCAGGCGGGAACCGGCCTTCGCTGCCGCCATCGGCGTCCAGAACGCCACGATATTGTCGTCGGTCTCTCGCCGGGTCGGCAGTTCAACCAGCATCACCGATCCGGCGTCCCATTCCCCGAACGGCTCCACCCACAGGTTTGGACGCTTCTCGTAGAAGACGCCGTCGTCCTGGTAATGATCGAAGCTGCGATCGCGCTGCAGCAGGCCGAACCCCTTGGGATCATGGTCGCCGAAGCTGCTCGTCGTCGCCCGCGGGGGGTTGACGAGCGGGCGCCAGATACGCTCGCCGGCGCCGGTCAGGAGCGCCAGTCCGTCGCTGTCGTGGATCTCCGGCCGCCAGTCGGTGCCCTGGCTGCGGCTGCCCTCGCCATACCAGAACATGCTCGTCAGCGGCGCCACGCCGAGCCGCTCCACGTCCCGGCGCAGGGTGGCGACGAAGCTGACGTCCTGCGTCACGCCCGCCGGCGTGTGCCGGTTGACGAACCGCCAAGCGCCGGCGACGCTCGGCGAGTCAAGCAGGGCGTAGACGGTCACGGCATCGGCCGGTCCGCGCTCGATCCAGAAATGACTGAAGCGCGGAAACTCCTCCGGACGTCCCAGTCCCGTATCGATCGCGAGCCCGCGGGCAGACAGGCCATATTGGTCGAGCGCGCCCGCCGAGCGGAAGTAGGAGGCGCCCTGAAAGGCGAGCCAGTCGCTGGTTCCGGCCGGACTCATCAGCCGAAAGCCGGAGAAACCCTCCGCGCCGGGCGGAATATGGCCGGCTCCGCGGAACAGCGTGCGACGGAAAGGGAATGGGCGGGCAATGCCGCCCTCGACCACGGACACGGCGACCGGCGTCGATGCGTAGCGGGACAGCGGAAAGAAGCGGACCGGAGCGGCGCTGCCGGGCCATAATGTCGCCTGCGGATCGTAGGAGACGTCGTTCAGCACGTCGTAGCTGAGCGCGGCCGCGCCGGTTGGTGCCGGCGGCGGTGCGCCGTACGGCCTGGCGGCCAGCGCCAGCGCATCGGCCTTGAGGCGCTGCCAGGAGAATGGCCGGCCGAAGGAGAGCGCCGCCAGCGTCGGTCCCGCCGCGAGCAGGCCGGTCCCGATCATCGCCTCGCGGCGGGAGAGCCGGAAAGGCATGGACGCGTCCGGCGCGGTCAGTCGCGCTCGACGCAGAGCGCGATGCCCATGCCGCCCCCGATGCAGAGCGTGGCCAGGCCCTTCTTGGCGTCGCGGCGCTGCATTTCGTGCAGCAGCGTGGTGAGGATGCGCGCGCCCGAAGCGCCGATCGGGTGGCCGATCGCGATCGCGCCGCCGTTGACGTTGACCTTGGCCGAGTCCCAGCCGAGCTCCTGCCCGACGGCCAGCGCCTGCGCGGCGAAGGCCTCGTTGGCCTCGATCAGGTCGACGTCGCCGATCGTCCAGCCGGCCTTCTCCAGCGCCTTCTGGCTGGCGGTGACCGGACCGATGCCCATGATTGCGGGATCGACCCCGGTCGACGCCCAGCTCCTGATCCGGGCCAGCACCGGCGATCCGCGCCGCTCGGCCTCGTCGGCCGCCATGACCACCAGCGCGGCGGCGCCGTCGTTCAGGCCGGAGCTGTTGGCGGCGGTGACGCTGCCCTCCTTCCTGAAGGCAGGGCGCAGGCCGGCGAGGCTGGCGACGACCACGCCCTCGCGGATGAACTCGTCCTTATCGACGATCGTGTCGCCCTTGCGGCCCTTGATCGTGACCGGCGCGATCTCGCTGTCGAAGCGGCCGTCGCGGCGCGCGGCCTCCGCCTTGTTCTGGCTGGCGCAGGCGAAGTCGTCCTGCGTCTCGCGCGTGATCTGGTACTTCTCGGCCAGGTTCTCTGCGGTGACGCCCATGTGATAGCCGTTGAAGACGTCGGTCAGGCCGTCCTTGATCA
>CAXTUG010000136.1:0-8423 GCA_964247375.1 uncultured Sphingomonadaceae bacterium | reverse complement strand
TGGCGTGCGTCTTCCAGTCGATGAAGCCGTAGACGACCTGGACGCCGGCGCGCTCCAGCTCGCCGGCCCAGTTGATGTTCTGCTCCTCGTCGAAGCGTGCCTTGAGCTCGACCACGGCGGTGACCGACTTGCCGGCCTCGGCCGCGTCGATCAGCGCGCGGACCACTGCCGACTGCTTGCCGGCGCGATAGAGCGTCTGCTTGATCGCGACCACGTCGGGGTCGGCCGCCGCCTGCTTCAGGAAGGCGAGCACCACGTCGAACGATTCGTACGGGTGGTGGACGACGATGTCCTTGGACCGGATCGCCGCGAAGCAGTCCCCGCCATGCTCGCGGATGCGCTCGGGAAAGCGCGCGGTAAAGGGCGGGAATTTGAGGTCGGGCCGGTCCTCCTCGACCAGTTCGGCGAGATCCCCGACTGCCAGGAATTCCTGCGTGTCGACGATCACGTCCTCGGCCCCGCCAATCTCCTCCTTGACGAGCCGCGCCAGAGCCTTGGGCATGTTGGGCGTGGGTTCGAGCCGGATGATGCGGCCGCGGCGGCGGCGCTTGATCGCCGATCGGAAGAAGCGGACCAGGTCCTCCGCCTCTTCCTCGATCTCGATGTCGCTGTCGCGGATGACGCGGAAGGCGGTGTCACCCAGCACCTCGTAGCCGGGAAACAAGATGTCGGTGAAGCGCCGGATCAGCGTCTCGATGGTGACGTAGCGCGCGCGACTGCCGGGGAGGCGGACGAAGCGCTTGAGCGTCGCCGGCAGCATGACCAGCTCGCGCGTCGGCTCGCCGTCCGACAGGCGCTTCAGATCGAACAGCAGCGAGAAGCCCTTGTTCGGGATGAACGGAAAGGGGTGCGACGGGTCGAGCGCCTGCGGCGTCAGCACCGGGAAGATCTGGCCGCGGAAATGCTCCTCGCACCATTGCGCCACGTCGCCGCTGATGTCGGCGCCCTCCAGCACTTCGATCCCGGACTTCGCAAGTTGCTCGCGCAAGGTGAGCCACACCCGCTGCTGAACGTCGGTCAACTCGTCGGCGCGCTGCGCGATCGCATCCAGCTGCTGTCCGGTGGTGAGGCCGTCGGGCGAGCGGTCCTCGATCGCCTGCAGCTGCTGGCCCTTGAGGCCCGCAACGCGCACCATGAAGAATTCGTCGAGATTGTTGCCGGAGATGGACAGGAAGCGCAGCCGCTCCAGCAAGGGGTGGGCGGTGTTGCACGCCTCGTCCAGCACCCGCTGGTTGAAGGCGATCCACGACAGCTCGCGATTGAAGTAGCGTTCGGCCGGCGCGATCCGATCCGACGTGCCTTCGATCAGTTCGTCGTCGTTGACCGGGATGGAGGCAGCGGGCTGATCCATGCGCCACTCTTATGCCTGCAATTGTGACTCGTCCATGACTCTGCGTTCGCTAACGACGAGCTCACTCCATAAGCCCCAACGCCTTCCGCGCCAGCGGCACGGTCAGGCGCTGGCGCTGGGCGTAGGCCAGTTCGTCCAGCGCATCGATCGCGCGGTGCACGCCGAAGTAGGAGCGTTCGATGCGCGGCACGAGATAGCGCACCAGTTCCGGCGGGGCCGCGAGGCCGCGGATGTGGCAGAGTTTCTCGATCAGTTGCCCCGTGAGTTCGTCGTCGGGCTCCTCGATCCGAACGACCGGACTGGCCGCCAGGCGCGAGCGCAGGTCGGGCAGCTGCACCGCCCACGCCGGCGGCGGCGCACTGGCGATGAGGATGAGCGGCCGGCGCCGCTCCTGCGCACGATTCCAGGCGTGGAAGATCGCCTCCTCGTCTGCACCTTCGGCATTGTCGATCAGCTCACCGCCGCTCTTGGCGGCGAAGATGCGGCCGAGCAGCGAGCGGCCGGACTTGCGCGGGCCGGTCAGGATCGTCGCCATGACCGGCCACAGCGCCCAATGTTCGAAGTGGCGGACCAGCGGCCGGTTGGCGGCGGAGACGAGATAATCTTCCTGGGCATCGCCCGCCGGCCAGTCGAGCGGCAGCGCGATTTGGCTCATCTCGGCCGCATCAGGCGGAGGCCGCCGCCCGTATCCTCGACCGTGTAGCCGGCGGTCGCGAGCGCGGTGCGGAACACCTGCGGATCGCCGTCATAGGCGACGCGCAGCACCGATATGCCGCCGAGCGCCACGCTGTCCGTCGCCACCGCCCGGACGCCGGGCAGCCCGCGCAGGCTGGCCTGAACCTGCACCAGCGTGGGATCGTCGGGCGTGTCGACCTGGATCAGGAAGGTCGATGGCGCGCCCGGCAGGGCGATGGCCGAATCGCTCTCCATCGGCGTCTCTTCGGCCAGCTCTGGGACGATGGCCGGCGGGGGTTCGAGCGAGGGATCGGTACGCAGCCGTCCGCCACGGAGCGCCGCCGCATAGGCCTCGTCGATCCGGCGCACGCCCTCGTCGAGCATGCGCGGCAGCTGGTCGCCATCGGTCGCGGTCAGGTCGAAGCGCGCGACCACGTCGCCGTCCGGCCCGTGCAGCGCCATGAAATGCGCCAGGACCGGTCCACCGGGATAGCGGCGGACGATCTGCACGACCGGTACGACCACGTCGGAGGCGCCATATTGGTCGAGCAGGTTGCGCCACCGGCCACGCCCGGGCCTTCCCGTCTGCGCAACGTTGAGCAGCAGGCAATCGAGCCCGGTGCCGACCGGCCGCACGTAGTTGATCGGACTGCCGCCGGAGCGGAAACGCGCCCACGCCTTCTGCCAATCGGTGCGATGCTCGAAGCTCTGCGGCGCCCCGCCCGACCACATCACCGGAATGACCAGCATCGGCAGGGAGCGGACTCCGGCCTGGGCCTGGCCGAGCGCCTGGGCGGAGCGGCTCCGGTCGAACAGCACGCCGAGATGCGCGATGTAGCGATGCGCGCCGATCTGCTCGTCCTCGACCTCGATCCCCGCCACCATCGCGTCGAGCGCGCCGTCGGCCATGTCCGGCGCTTCGCCGATCGGACGGCCGTTGACCTTGGCCCATAACTGCTTCCACGCCCGGCGCTGCGCCAGCCGCCAGCCGAAGCTGCGCGCCTGGTCGGCGGTTTTGGCGGACACGTCGACCGCGACGCCGCCGACCTCGTAATTGGCGGAGCTGTCGATCGGAGGCACGCCGCGGTCGCTGCCCTCGATCTGCGCGACGGCGAGGCCCGCCAGACCGAGCAGGACCAGGGATCCGGCGATGAGGAAGTTGCGGCGGGCGGGCGTCACGGCTGCGCCTTGTGGCGAAAGGCCGATGGATTTCCAAGCGCGATGTGGGCTAGTGGCCCGTGCGACCACCCCGTTCGCCCTGAGCGAAGTCGAAGGGCGTTGGCGAGCAGCAGCGTGCTTCGACTTCGCTCAGCACGAACGGGCAAACAACGAGCGGAATGTGATGAGCGAGTCCTACAGTTATGCCAAAGCCGGCGTATCGATCGCGGCAGGGAATGCGCTGGTGAACGCGATCAAGCCGCTGGTGCGTGCCACGAGGCGGCCGGGCGCGGATGCGGAGATCGGCGGGTTCGGCGGCTTCTTCGACTTGAAGGCGGCCGGCTACTCCGATCCGCTGCTGGTCGCCGCCAACGACGGGGTGGGCACCAAGCTGAAACTGGCGATCGACAGCGACCGCCATGGCACGGTCGGCATCGATCTGGTGGCGATGTGCGTCAACGACCTGATCGTGCAGGGCGCGGAGCCGCTCTTCTTCCTCGATTATTTCGCGACCGGGAAGCTCGACACCGACGTCGCCGAACAGGTGATCACCGGCATTGCCGAAGGCTGCCGCATCGCCGGCTGCGCACTGATCGGCGGCGAGACCGCCGAGATGCCGGGCATGTATGCGGCGGGCGACTATGACCTGGCCGGCTTTGCGGTCGGTGCCGTCGAACGCAGCCAGGCGCTCACCGGCACCCGGGTGCAGGCGGACGACGTGCTGCTCGGCCTCGCCTCGTCCGGCGTCCACTCCAACGGCTACTCGCTGGTGCGGCGGCTCGCGGCCGACAAGGGGTGGAAGCTCGACCGCCCTGCCCTGTTCGATCAGGACCAGCTGCTGATCGACGTGCTGATGGCGCCGACCCGCATCTACGTGAAGGCGTTGCTGCCGCTGGTACGAGACGGCAGGATCAGCGCGCTTGCCCACATCACCGGCGGCGGGCTGCTGGAGAACATCCCGCGCGTGCTGCCGGACGGGCTGCACGCGACGGTCGACGCGGATCTGTGGGAGCAGCCGCGGCTGATGGCGTTCCTGCAGGCGCAGGGCGCGATCGAACCGGAGGAGATGGCGCGGACGTTCAACTGCGGGATCGGCATGGTTGCGGCGGTGCGGCCGGAGGATGCCGATGCGGTCACGGCGGCGCTGAGCGAGGCGGGAGAGACGGTGTTCCGGATCGGCGCTGTCGGAGCGGGGCCGCGCGGCTGCACGGTCAGGGGATCGCAGGGCACGTGGAGCGCCAAGGCGGCCTGGTCGGCAACGCATGCGGGATGATCCACATCTCCCCTTCCGCAAGCGGGAGGGGCTTAAATGAGCAAGCGCACCCGTGTCGGCATCCTGATCTCCGGCCGCGGCTCGAACATGGCCGCCTTGATTAAGGCGGCCGAGCGGCCCGACTGTCCCTACCAGGTGGCGCTGGTCATCTCCAACGTGCCGGATGCCGCCGGACTGGCCTTCGCCGCGGCGCACGCCATCCCGACGTTCGCCAAGAGCCACATCGGCATGACGCGTGTCGAATTCGATGAACTGGTCGACGGCGCGCTCAGCGACGCGCAGGTCGAGTATGTCGCGCTGGCCGGCTATATGCGGCTGCTGTCGCCCGGCTTCGTGCAGAAATGGACCGGGCGGACGATCAACATCCACCCTTCCCTGCTGCCCGCCTACAAGGGCCTCGACACGCACCGGCGCGTGCTGGATGCGGGCGAAGCGCGCCACGGCTGCACCGTCCACGTCGTTACCGAGGCACTGGATGACGGTGAGATATTGGCGCAGGCCGAGGTGCCGGTGCTCGACGGCGACGATGCCGACGCGCTCGCCCGACGCGTGCTGATCGAGGAACACAAGCTCTATCCCGCCGCGCTGGCGACGCTGGTTCGCGGCGGATGAGCGTCGATCGCGAGGCGCTGCTGGAGCGGCTGCGCGGCATCGCCCTCGCGCTGCCCGGCACGGTCGAGAAGATCTCGCACGGCGCGCCCGTATTCTTCATCGACGGCGCCCGCGGCCGCAGCTTCGCCTGGTTCTGGCACGACCATCATGGCGACGGCCGCACGGCGGTGCTGGTGAAAACGAGCGGGATGGAAGAACAGGACATGCTGCTGGAGGCTGATCCGGACGGCTATTTCAAGCCGCCCTACCTGGGTCCGAGCGGCTGGATCGGCGTACGGCTGGACCAGTCCGACATCGATTGGCATCATGTCGCCGACTGGATCGGGCGCAGCTGGCGCTCGGTCGCACCGCGCAAGCTGCTGGAGACGCTGTAAGATGGCCGATACTCCGCCGACCGCAGGCGAGCAGGCCGAGGCGGCCCGCGTCCGCCGCCGCTGGCTCAATCTTGGCGAGATCGTCGCGATCATCGCCGTGCTGATCTCCGCGCTGACGCTGTGGAACAGCTATCGCGAACGTGCCAACAGCGAGGCCGCACATGCGCAGGAGAGCGCGCAGTCGGCCCAGAAAGCGGCTACGCTCATCCTGAAGGCGGCTTCCGACAAGGACGGCCGACGGCTGACGCTCACTCCCTATGCCGGCGAGCAGGCGATCCAGAGCCAGACGATCCGCTTCCCGAGCACGCTCAAAGTATCGGCAGCAGAGACGAGCAGCGACGCCCGCATCGAACGGAGCTGGTTCGAGAGCGCGGTCGTGGCGGCGCGGAAAGCGGCCGGGATCGAGGATCAGCCGGGCGACGCGCGCCTGCCGGTGCTGATCGAGACGCACTTCGTGGCCGACGGCGACCCGCGCATCGACCGTGCGCTGTACGAGGTCGGCTATTCCACTACCCACAGCTTCCTGGGCGGCACCGAACTGCACCTGCGCGGCCTGTCGCGCAGCGGCGCCGTGACGAGTGTCGATGCCGGGCAGAAGCGGCTGGATGCCATCTGGGCCAGCCGGATCAAACCGAAGAAGAGCTGAGCGCGCCGCGGACGGAGGGGCTACATCCGCCCTCCTTCAGCACCCGCCTGGTCGAGGCGGGTGCACGCGCGAGCAGGTGGACAGGCCGGATCGGGCGCGGACTGAAGTTGCCGCCGCAATTGGGACAGACGCCGCCCAGCAGCTCGTCGACGCAGCGCGCGCAAAAGGTGCATTCGAAGGTGCAAATACGCGCCTCGCTGCTCTCCGGCGGGAGATCGCGATCGCAGCATTCGCAATTGGGACGTAGATCCAGCATCATTTCCCTTTAATCGCCAGATGGCCAAATTGAAGCGCCGGTGGATGGCCGACCGTCCCCAGCACCATGGACGACAGCCAGGCGGAGCCGGACGCGACGACATGGCGATCCCCTCTGTATCGTCATCGGCCAAGACCGGTCGCCAATGCGAAGCCTTCGTCCAGCCAGCCGGTCACGCCGCCGGCCATGATCTTGGCCGGTCGGCCGAGCCGCGCCAGTCGCAGCGCACCCCGCGCAGCCCCATTGCAGTGCGGTCCCGCGCAGTAGGTGACGAACAGCGTGTCGTCCGGCCACGCCGCCAGCTTGGACGCGATGATCTTGCCGTGCGGCAGGTGCACCGCACCGGACACATGGCCCCGGGCGAAAAGCTTGGCGCTGCGCACGTCGAGCAGCACGAAACCGGGATCCGGACGGGACAGAGCATCGTGCACGTCCCAGCAATCCGTCTCGAAGCCGAAGCTGGCGGCGAAATGCGCCTCCGCCACATGCGACGGCGCAGCGAGAATGTCGATCACGGCATTGGTCATCCGCTTCCTCCTTCGTCTCCGGCGGTATTGATCCGACCTTATCGGACTGGCGATCGGCAAGATTGCCGACTATCACCAGGATCATGCCAAAGCGGTCCGCCTCACCCAATCGTCTCGTCGCCACACTCGTCTATGACGGGCTGTGCGCATTCGAGTTCGGCATCGTGGCGGAAGTATTCGGTCTGGCACGCCCCGAAATGAGTGACGATTGGTACCGGTTCGTCACCTGTGCCGAGGAGGATGGTCCGGTATCGACCAATGCCGGCCTGCGGGTCAGCGCCCAGTCCGGGCTGGAGACGCTCGCGCAGGCAGGCACGATCGTCATTCCGGGCTGGCGGACCGATGCGGCGGCGCCCTCCGCGGCGCTCCGCAATGCCCTGCTGACGGCGCATGCACGCGGGGCGCGGCTCGTCAGCATCTGCTCGGGCGCCTTCCTGCTGGCGGCGATCGGCCTGCTCGACGGTCGCCGCGTCACCACGCACTGGCGCTATGCCGATGGCCTGCAGTCCGCCTACCCGTCGCTGACGGTGGACGCCAACGTCCTCTACGTCGACGACGACCCGATCCTGACGTCGGCCGGATCCGCCGCCGGGATCGACCTGCTGCTCCACCTGGTACGCAAGGATTTCGGCGCGGAGATAGCGAACCAGGTTGCGCGCCGGATGGTGATCGCACCGCATCGGCACGGCGGACAGGCGCAGTTTGTCGAGCGGCCGGTGCCGCAGCATGGCGGCAACCAGTTGGCGGCGGTGCTGGATGCCGTCCGTGCCGAGCCGGCCCGTCCCTGGATGATCGGAAGCATGGCGGCGATGGCGGCGATGAGCAGCCGGACCTTCATCCGCCGCTTCCAGGATGCGACCGGTACCAGCCCGGGTGCGTGGCTGACGCTGCAACGGCTGGCCGCAGCGCGCGAATTGTTGGAAACGACCGACCTGCCGATCGAGGGGGTTGCCGGTGAGGCAGGCCTCGGCAGCGCCGCCAACCTGCGGCTGCACTTCGCGGCGCACGTCGGGATCGCGCCCGGTGCCTATCGCAAGCAGTTCCGCCGCGCCGGCCTGCAGCCGTCGGATCGGGCCGCCGCGTAGCGTTCCAGTCGGCATGGTAGCGCTTTACATTCCCCAACCTCTCCGGCTCATGGCGTTGCGGTAAGACCGGAGGACGAGATGAGGATGCGCAACGCGACCGTGCTGGCGCTGCTGGTGTCGACTGCAACCATTGCGGGCGGCGCCAGGCCGGCCTGGATGGACCGGGCGCTCTCCCCCGACGAACGCGCCCGACTGGTCGAGGCGCAGATGACCACCGCCGAGAAGCTGAGCCTGGTGCACGGGCCGATGGGCCGGCCGCGCATGGGTATTCCCAAGCCGGAGCGCGCGCTCGGCTCGGCCGGGTTCGTTCCGGGCGTCCCGCGCCTCGGCATCCCCGACCTGCAGGAAGCAGATGCCAGCGTCGGCGTGACCAATCCTGGCAACATCCGTCCGGGCGACGGCGCCACCGCTTTCCCGTCGATCATGGCGCTGGCGGCGACCTGGAGCCGCGCGCTCGCCTATGATC
>CAXTUG010000135.1:3699-8428 GCA_964247375.1 uncultured Sphingomonadaceae bacterium | reverse complement strand
ATCTTGGGATTGCCCTGCTCGTCGAGCTCGCCGCGATCATATTGCGCGCGCTTGTCCTTATCCATCAGCAGGTCGTACGCGCCCGTGACCTCGCTGAAGCGCGCCGCCGCCTTGGGATTGTCGGTGTTGCGGTCGGGGTGCAATTGCTTGGCGAGCTTGCGATACGCCTTCTTGATCGCCGCCTCGTCGGCATCGCGCGCCACGCCCAGAGTAGAATAGAGATCTGCCATCGCAAATCATGTGCGGAGCGGCGGCGCTTTCGACAAGGGGAAAACGGCACCGGACGCCGTCCAGCGCGTTCACCAGACGACTTACTCAAATTTCAGGCGACCGATGAAACCCTATCCGTGCCCCAATTGCGGGCGCCCGAACCACTTCGAGGTTCGGGTCTGCCCTCGCTGCAGCTTCACGCTCGGCTATGATCCGGCCAGCGACCAGTTCCTGTTCCTGGGCGACAATGCCACGGCCTGGCGCGATGCCGCCAGCGAGGAGCATGGCGTCGTGGTCTGCGCCAACAATAACGATTATCAGATCTGCAACTGGCTGGTGCCATCTGACGGCAGCCAGCCGCTATGCCTCGCCTGCAGGCACAATCACACCATCCCCGACCTGACCGGGCCGAACGTGCCCGAACGCTGGGCCAAGATCGAGGCCGCCAAGCGCCGGCTGTTCCACACGCTGCTCCACCTCCACCTGCCGATCGAGACGATGGCGGAGGCGGCGGCGAACGGCACCTCGCCCGGCCTGGCGTTCGACTTCCTCTACGATCCGCAGGGAGAGGCGACCGGGACCGTCCAGATCACCACCGGTCACGAGGCCGGTCTCGTGACGCTGAACCTGCTGGAGGCGGACGATGTCCAGCGCGAGCGGATGCGGACCGGGCTGGGCGAACCGTATCGCACGATCCTCGGCCACTTCCGCCACGAGGTCGGCCACTATTATTACGCGCGGCTGATCGAGGACACGGCGGAGGAGGACAATTTCCGCGAGCTCTTCGGCGACGAGCGGATCAGCTATGCCGAGGCCAAGAACCAGCATTACGGCGGCAGCGAAGGCGGCGGGTGGTCGACCGACTATGTCTCGGCCTATGCCACCATGCATCCGTGGGAGGATTTCGCGGAGACGTTCGCGCACCTAATGCACATCGTCGACACGCTGGCGACGATCGGCGGCTTCGGCCTGCGCATGACCGCCTGGCCGGGCGAGGAGGCGCAGCCCGCGGTCGACTTCGATCCCTACCAGGCCGACACGCCGCACCTGATCGCCGAGTGGGGACCATTCTCCTTCGCCGAGAATGCGATCAACCGCGCGATGGGCCAGCCGGATCTATACCCCTTCCACCTGTCGGACGTGGTCGTCGCCAAGCTCGACTACATCAATCGCCTGCTGCACCGCGCCGGCCAGGACGACATCGCCGCCAAGGACCCGGCGCGGCGTGCGGCCCGGGAGCAGGCCGAGGCGGCGTAGTCAGACTAAGCCCTTCCCCTGAAGGAGAGGGGCTAAGGAGAGACAGGCTGCCTTGCCTCTTCCGCCATCACCGCTAGGCTCGCCGAAAACGAGGGGAGCGAGCGATGACCAAAGCGGTTCGGCTAATCGCACTGCTGCTATGCGCGCTGCTGGTGCGGCCTGTCGCCGCCACCGGCTTCCTCCATGCCGACGGCGCGCGCATCGTCGACGGCGACAATCGTCCGATCCTGCTGCGCGGCATGGGGCTGGGCGGATGGATGATCCAGGAAGGCTATATGCTGCAGCTGGGCGGGCATCAGCAGCACGTCATCCGCCGCGACATCGCCGCGCTGGTGGGGCCGGAGCGTGCCGCCGCCTTCTACAAGGCCTGGCTCGACAATTTCATCACCAAGCCGGACATCGACGCGATGGCCGGCTGGGGCTTCAATTCCATCCGGCTGCCGATCCACTACGACATCCTCACCTTGCCGGCACGGCAGGAGCCGAAGGCCGGCACGCCGGCACCGACACCTGGCATGAGGAAGGCTTCCGCCGCATCGACGCGCTGCGCGACTGGGCGCGGGCCAATGCCATGTACCTGATCCTCGACCTGCACGCCGCACCCGGCGGCCAGGGCAGCGACCTGCCGATCGCGGACCGCGACCCCGCCACGCCGTCGCTGTGGCAGAGTGCCGAGAACCGCCGCAAGACGGTCGCACTCTGGCGCCGGCTGGCCGAGCGCTACGCGAACGACCCGACGATCGGCGCCTACGACATATTGAACGAGACCAACTGGGACTTCTCGCACCCGGGCGGCGGCCACGGCTGCGCCGAGCAGGACAGCGCACCGCTGCGCCAGCTGCTGCGGGAGATCACCGCCGCGATCCGATCGGTCGACCGCAATCACCTGATCGTGATCGAGGGCAATTGCTGGGGCAACAATTATGCCGGCGTGCTGCCGCTGTGGGACGGCAACATGGCGATCAGCTTCCACAAATATTGGAACACCAACGACGATGCGTCGATCGCCGCGGCGCTAAAGCTGCGCGACGACAATCATGCGCCGATCTGGCTGGGCGAGACCGGCGAGAACAGCGATGCGTGGTTCCGCGACGTGATCGCGCTCGCCGAGCGGCACGACATCGGCTGGTCGTTCTGGCCGCTGAAGAAGATCGGCTTCAACAATCCGCTCGAGGTGGCGCCGAACCCCGGCTGGGCACCGCTCGCCGCCTGGCTGCGGGGCGACGCCGGTGCAGTCAGGCCCGATCCCAATGCGGCCTGGACGACGCTGCGGCAGCTTGCCAAGCACGACATCCGCTTCGAGCAGAACCGCTTCCACCCGGAGGTGATCGACGCGATGTTCCGGCAGCCGCACAGCGCGACGACCCTGCCCTACCGCCGCCATGTGGTGGACACGGGCGAGAGCGTGGTGGCGGCGGCCGACTATGATCTCGGTCGCAGCGGCATCGCCTATCGCGACACGATCGATGCCGACTATCACATCGTCACCGGCAAGGCGGAGACGCCGGGCAATAGCGGCCGTATCTATCGCAACGACGGTGTCGATATTCTGGTCGACGGCCGAGGTGCCTATGTTACCGACTTCCGAAGCGGGGAGTGGATGGCCTACACGCTCGATGCGAGACAGGCGGGCACGCGTCCGATCGTGCTGGAGACGGCCGGCGATGGCCTGCTCAGCGTGAGCATAAATGGCGGTCCGCCGGTCCAGCTGGCGGTGACAGACGACGGCTGGACGTCGGTGCGCAGCCCGGCCTTTCCGCTGCTGGAGGGTAATAACCGGCTGGTGGTCGGCGCGGTGCAATGCGCGGATTGCCGGCTGCGGCGGATCCGCATTCCCGCGCGTTAGAGCCGATCATTAGATCGGATCGTCATTGCGAGCGGGTGACTTAACCTACAAGCAGCGTGCGCCGGGCATTTCGGTCAGAGCCGGAACAAGGCCCAGGCCAGGATCGCCATCGCCAATATCATCAGCACCGCATCCCACGGCAGCGCCCACACGCGGTGACGGCGGTACAGTTCGCGCAGATAATCGTCGCCGTCGCCGCTCTCCCCGCGGTCGGGCGGGGTACGGCCGAGCCGCTTCACCGGCACCTGCGAGAAAGCGAGCGCTTCCTGCTCGGCGGCGATCGGCCGCTCAAACGCGCAGCCATATTCGCCGTCGCGGGCCCAGCTGATGAAGGCGCGGGTGACGCCCGCGCCGGCGAGGCCGATGCTGATCTCCTGCCCGACGCTGAGCTCGGCATCCGACAGGATGCGCACCCCGGAGCGCGAGATGTCGAGCACCACCACGTCGTGCGGCGTGCCGCCGTCGGCGCGCATCGTGCTCGGCGCTTCGGCCGCTCGCCGCTCCGCGCCGCGCGCGTCCTGTCTCTGACCCGTGTCAATCACCGCGGCTCTCCTGGACGGGGCGGACGTTAAGCCTATCGCCGCATGGTTGCCAGACTCTAAACGGCCGGCATTACGGTGTCGTAAGCCTTTGCGGGAATGGACGGCGCACCTTATCACCGCACGCATAGTCGCTACGGAGTTGCGGGATGCGCGCCTTGTTGATCGCCACGCTGGTGCTTGCGGCACGCGCATCCGCACAGCCGGTGCCGCCTGCCATCGCCGGCGATCCGCCCCGCGATGCTGCATATCCCGCCCGACTGGAGCAGGTCCGCTATCCCACCGGCGGCGTCCAGGTGCCCGCCCGCATGTTCGTGGCAGCCGGAGCGGGTACGCACCCGACGGTGCTGCTGCTGCACGGCTTTCCGGGCACGGAGCTCAACCTCGACCTCGCCCGCGTGCTGCAGCGGGCAGGCTGGAACGTGCTCGCCATCCACTATCGCGGGGTGTGGGGCGCGCCGGGCGCGTTCAGCTTCAGTCACACGATCGAGGATGCGGACGCCGCGCTCACCTGGCTGCGCTCGCCCGCGGCGGCGCGCTACGGTGTCGATCCCAAGCGGATCGTGGTCGCCGGCCACAGCATGGGCGGCTTCGACACGGTGATGCTGGGCGGCGACAAGGCCGTGGCCGGCTACGTGCTGATCTCGGCCGCGGACATGGCCAAGGGGACGCTCGCCGCCGCCGACGACGCGGAGAAAAGGGCCGGCTTTGCCGATGATGCGAGCTACACCAATGCGACGCTCGACAGCCTGGTCGCCGATGCGCGGGCGCATGCCGGCGCCTGGGAGTGGACCAGGCGCGCCGGCCAGATGGCGGGCCGGCCGGTGCTGGTCCTCACCTCCGACGATGGATTGGCGCCGGTGGACGAGGCGGCCGC
>CAXTUG010000135.1:0-3689 GCA_964247375.1 uncultured Sphingomonadaceae bacterium | reverse complement strand
TCTTCCGGTCGCTGGACGGGGGCGAGGCCATCGACGAGGCGGACGCGGCGGCGGTGGCAGCGGCGGGCGGACCGCAGCCGACCGTCCTGCACATGACCACCGATCACAGCTTCAGCGATCACCGCGTCGCGCTGGCGGCAGCGATCGTCGCGTGGCTCGACACCCATTTTCCGCAACGCTGATCGGACGGCCATGGATCTCGGTATCAGAGGCAGAACGGCGCTGGTCTGCGCCTCCAGCCAAGGCCTCGGCCGCGGCTGCGCCGAAGCGCTCGCCGCCGCCGGCGCCCGCATCGTCCTCAACGGCCGCGACGAAGCCCGGCTGCACGCCACCGCCGCGGAGATCGAGGCGGCAACGGGCGCGGAGATCGTCCCGGTGGCTGCCGACGTGGGTACGGAGGCGGGCCGTGCCGCGCTGCTCGCGGCTGCGGTCGAGGTCGACATCCTGGTCAACAACAATGGCGGGCCGCCGCCGGCCGACTTCCGCACGCTCTATCACGACCGGCTGATCGCCGGCATCGAGGCCAACATGCTGACGCCGATCGCGCTGGTGCAGGCGGTGATCGACGGGATGGTCGCGCGGCGCTTCGGCCGGATCGTCAACATCACCTCGGGATCGGTGAAGATGCCGATCGCCGGCCTCGACCTGTCGAGCGGCGCCCGTCTCGGCCTCACCGGCTTCCTCGCCGGCGTCGCCCGCCAGGTGGCGCACGCC
Source organism: uncultured Sphingomonadaceae bacterium (assembly GCA_964247375.1). GTDB lineage: Bacteria > Pseudomonadota > Alphaproteobacteria > Sphingomonadales > Sphingomonadaceae > Sphingomonas_I. Next base: position 2,975 of record CAXTUG010000135.1, on the reverse strand, counting down.
AACGTTACGATCAACAATCTGCTGCCGGGATCGTTCGACACCGCCCGGATCACGGCGATCGAGGCCCGCGCGGTGGCGAGCGGCGAGGGCAGCGAAGCGGATGTCCGCGCGGCGCGCCTGAGCAAGATCCCCGCCGCCCGCCTCGGCACTCCCGCCGAGTTCGGCGCCGCCTGCGCCTTCCTGTGCTCGGCGCAGGCGGGCTATATTACCGGGCAGAACCTGCTGATCGACGGTGGTGCGTTTCCGGGCACGTTGTAGCAACGGTCCGCGCAGCGCCGAGGAAGCGCGGGTAGCGCACCGACCTATCCTCCCACCCAAGCCTTGGAGACGATGTAGTCGGTCAGGGCAGCGGTATCGCGACGGCCGTTTGCATGGCATGGGCGCAGCGTGACTCCGCCACCCCGCATCCTGGTCGACGCCGACGCGTGTCCGGTGAAGGAGGAGATCTACCAAGTGGCCTATCGCCTGAGCACGCCGGTGCAGGTGGTCAGCAACGCCCGCCTGCGCCTGCCCCAGCATCCGCTCATCACCGGCATCGTGGTCGGCGCGGGCTTCGATGCCGCCGACGACTGGATCGCGGAGCATGCGGATTCTTCGTCCGTGGTCGTGACCGCGGACATCCTGCTCGCTGACCGCTGCCTGAAAAAGGAAGCGATCGTGATTGCGCCGAACGGCAAATCCTTCACCGGCAACTCGATCGGCGCCGCGATTGCCGTGCGCGCGATCATGAGCGACCTGCGTGCGGGCGGCGAGCGGGTCGGCGGTCCGCCGCCGTTCAGCAAGCAGGACCGCTCCCGGTTCCTGTCGGCGCTCGACGAGGCGCTGACGCGCTTGCTGCGCCGCCGTCCAGCAGCCCCTTTGCCGTGAGCAATGTCGAAGGACTTCGCCAACGTGCTTCGACTTCGCTCAGCACGAACGGAGACCCAATTCCAATCATTACGGCCCAGCCCACAAGCCGGGGTGCGCCTCCGGCATGCTGCTACCCAACCGGCTCCACATCCACGGCCACGTCGATCTCCTGGCCGTCCTGGCCCAGGAAGATGCCGTCGATCGGGGCGACGTCGGCATAGTCGCGGCCGACCGCGGTGACGATGTGGTCCGGGCCCATCGTCACGCCGTTGGTGGGATCGAACCCGATCCAGCCGCGCGCCGGGCCGCACCAGAGCAGCACCCAGGCATGGGTCGCGTCGGCGCCGATCAGCCGTTCCTGGCCAGGCGGCGGAACGGTGCGGAGATAGCCGGATACGTAGGCGGCGGCGAGGCCGGCGGAGCGTGCGCCCGAGATCATGATCTGCGCGAAATCCTGGCAGACGCCGTGGCGCTTGGCAAAAGCCTCGGCCGGGCTCGTGTCGAGCCGGGTCGCGCTGCCGTCGTAACGGAAGCCGGCCTGGATGGCGCGGGCCAGCGCCAGCCCCGCTTCCACCACGCCGCATTCGGCGCGCAGTTCGACGGCGCACCACGACGCGATCCCGGGAAAGGCGCCGATCAGCGGCGAGGGGGACAGGTAATTGGCCGGTCCGGCCGGCCCGAGATCGCGGTCCTCGCGCGCCAGTCGCGCTGCCTCGGCCACGGTCGGATCATCGGATTGTGCGGCCGGCGCGACGCGATCGACCGTCACCCGCGCGCGGCTCTCGATCAGCAATTCGGTAGCGGGCCGTCCGACGGTGATCCGTGCGGCATGCACCGGATAGCCGTTGCCGCGCAGCGGCTGCGGGTCGGCGGCGGGCTCCACCGCCAGCGAATGCTGCTCGACCCGCTGCCCGTCCCAGTCGATCGGCTGCAGCCGCAGGTTGCAGCGCGCGAACCGCACGGGATGGGCGTAGCGGAAGCGGGTGGCATGGCGGATGGCATAGCGCATCAGGCGAGCGTCATCGCCGGCGCGCGCACCGTCTCAGCGCCCTGCAGGAAGTAGCGCGCGGCGATCGCGTCGGACAGCGCCATCAGCCGGTTCTCGAAGCCGAGCAGGACCGCGGGCGACAGCATCTCCGGCTTTACCGTCGCCGCCATCAGCGCCAGTTCGTTCGCGATCGCGACATGATCTTCCTGCAGGCCGTCGTCCCGCAGCGACGGCAGCAGCGCGAGATGCTCGCGGATGCGGTCGATCTGGAAGGCGAGGCTGCGCGGATTATAGGGGTCGAGCGCGACCAGGTCGCGCACCGGCACCAGCGCGAGACCGGTCATGTAGCGCGCCCGGTAGGTGATCTGGCTGTCGAGCAGGTCGAGGAGGGTGGTGAGGTCGTCGGCAGTGGCGAGATCGCTCGCGAAGTGGCGCGTGATGCGGCAGCCGGCGAGCGCGCGCTCGATCCGCCGGCCGAGATCGTGGAAGCGCCACCCCGCGTTGCGGCCCATATTCTCGGCCGCCAATCCGGCCAGCGCCGCGAACCTTTCCTGCAGCTGGCCGGCGCGGCTCAGCATGGCACCGGCATCCTGCCCCTGCGTCGTCGGCAGCGGCGCGTCGATCAGCCGCCACACGTCCGCGGAGAGGCGATCACGAATGCCCGCCGCGATATTATGCGCGATATCGAACAGGGTGCGGATCGATGCGAGGCCGCCGCCGTCGAGCGCGCTCTCCGCCAGTTCGGCCAGGTCGCGGATCGCGCCATGATCGTCCTGGTCCGCCTCCTCATCGGGGTCGGCCTCCGGCACCGACGCGCCGGTGGCGATCAGCAGCGTGGCGAGCCGGTCGAGCGTGACCGGCACCAGGCTGGCGCCGCTGTCGGGATCGATGGTGCCGCCGAGGGTCGCGCGCACCCCCCGCAGCGGGGCGGCGCCGCGCTCCAGGTAGCGGCCGAGCCAGTAGAGATTGTCGGCCGCCCGGCTCGGCAGCGTGCCGGGATTGCGGCGCACGGCGACATGCTGCGGCAGCAGCGAGACATGCTCGACCGGCTTCAGCCCGACGATGCCGACATCGGCCGAGGTAGCGCCCTCGCCCATGATCGCGGCACGCTCGTCGGCGACATTGCCCAGCCGCGCGA
>CAXTUG010000134.1:0-8540 GCA_964247375.1 uncultured Sphingomonadaceae bacterium | reverse complement strand
CCCCCTCTGATCGCGCGCGGGCCGCCTACCCCGCGGCGCCCGCCGCGCCCGGGCTGGATCCGGTCGGCGTAGCGGTCCACATCGGCAGCCAGCTGACCGATCTGGCGCCGAGCCGCGCGGCGTTCCAGCGGATCGGAGCGCTGATCGATACGCTCCGCGATGCCGGCCACCGCATCGCGACGGCCGATCTCGGCGGCGGCCTGGGCGTGCCCTACAATCCTGCGTTGCCGACGCCACCCTCGCCCGCGGACTATGGCGCGATGGTGCGTGAGGTCACGAGCGGCTGGAACGTCCGACTGATCTTCGAACCCGGCCGGATGATCGTCGGCAATGCCGGCGTGCTGCTGACGCGGGTCATCCGGGTCAAGGAAGGCCGGACTCTCCCCTTCGTGGTGGTGGATGCCGGCATGAACGACCTCATGCGTCCCAGCCTCTACGACGCCTGGCACGACATCCGGGCGGTGCGGCCGTCGGGTGCGCGCTTCGTCGCCAATATCGTCGGGCCGATTTGCGAGACGGGCGACACCTTCGCCCGTGCCCGCACGATGGACGATGTGAAGGCGGGCGATCTGGTCGTCTTCATGACCGCGGGCGCCTATGGTGCGACAATGGCCAACACCTACAATTCGCGTGGGCTCGTTCCCGAAGCGATCGTATCCGGCGCGGAATGGGCGGTCGTCCGCGAACGCCAGGCCGTCGAGGCACTGATCGAGGCGGACCGCCTCCCCCCCTGGCTTTGAGGAAGACGATGGCGAACAAGCGCGTACGCAAGGCAGTGTTTCCGGTCGCGGGCTTCGGCACCCGCTTCCTGCCCGCGACCAAGGCGGTGCCGAAGGAGCTGCTGCCGGTGGTCGACCGGCCGCTCATCCAATATGCGATAGACGAGGCGCGTGCAGCGGGGATCGAGCAGATGATCTTCGTCACCGGGCGCGGCAAGCACGCGATCGAGGATTATTTCGACAGCGCGTTCGAGATCGAGCACGATCTCAACGCCAAGGCCAAGCACGACATCCTCGAAGCGATGCGCCCGACCCGGCTCGATCCCGGCCAGGCAGCGTTCGTGCGCCAGCAGCAGATGGCGGGGCTCGGCCACGCCGTCTGGTGCGCACGCCAGCTCATCGGCGACGAGCCGTTCGCGGTGCTGCTGCCGGACGAACTGCTGTGGAACCCGGAACGGCCGTGCCTGCAGCAGATGGCGGAGACGTTCGACCAGAAGGGCGGCAACGTCATCGCCGTGCTGGAGGTGCCGCAGGAGCATGTGAACCGCTACGGCATCGTCTCGCCCGGCGCCGCCGACGGTGCGGTCACCGAGGTGAAGGGGCTGGTCGAGAAGCCCAAGGTGAACGCGGCGCCGTCGCGGCTGGCGGTGGTCGGCCGCTACATCCTGCAGCCGGAGGTGCTGGACATCCTCTCGGAGGGCAAGAGGGGCGCCGGCGGCGAGATCCAGCTGACCGACGCCATGGCCGAGCTGATCGGCCGGCAGCCGTTCCACGCGCAGACGTTCGAGGGCACGCGTCACGATTGCGGCGAGAAGGCCGGCTTCATCATCGCCAACCTGGCGCTGGCGCTGGAGCGGGCCGACATCGCCGACACGATCCGCACCTTCGTCAGGTCGATCTAACCGGGGCCGGTACGCACAGCCTCCCGATCTTCGTGCGGCTGCGAGGCCGCCCGGTCATCCTGATCGGAGACGGTCCGGCGGCGGATGCCAAGGCCCGTCTGCTGGAGCGTGCCGGGGCCGAGATCGTGCGCGATGCGGCGGCGCCGGCAGCGCTGGCGATCGTCGCCGACGGTGACGAGCGGATGGCGGAGGCGCTGCGGCAGCGGGGTCTGCTGGTCAACGTCGTCGATTTCACGCTGCCGGCGATCGTCGATCGCAATCCGGTGCTGGTGGCGGTCGGCACCGGCGGTGCCTCCGCCGGCTTGGCGGCGGCGCTGCGCCAGCGGCTGGAGACGCTGCTGCCGACTGGTCTGGGGAATTTGGCCGAGGCTCTGTCGGGTGCGCGTGCGCTGCTGCGGCAGCGTTTCCCCGATGCCGGGGATCGGCGGCGGGCCGTCGGCGTGGGGGGGGCGGCCCGCGGGTGCCGCGGAGCCCAGCCCGCGGCGCGAGCAGCATGATCCGCAACCGGCGATCGCCGCCGTCGCGCCGCCCGGTCCGGTGCTGGAACGTGCGGACGTTCATTCCGCCGATCCGGACCTCCTGACCGTGCGGACCGCGCGCCTGCTCGGCCTGGCCGACCGCCTCTATGTAGAGGGTCCGGTGCCGGCCGCCATTCTCGACCGGAGCCGCGCCGATGCGATCCGCATCCAGGGAGCGCCATCGTCTGCTGAGCCGTTAGGCGTCATGCTTCACCTGCGCTGGAAACCGGAATGAACCACTGGGCGCTCGAACTGAAGGAAGACGGCAAGGGGCATGAGGTCGATGCCGCGGAGGCCTGCGCCGCGCGCGAGTCGCCCGCCATCTTCGTGTGGGTCCACCTCGACGGGCGCGAGCAGGACACGCTGCAGTGGCTGAAGGACCATGGCGGCATGCCGACCAGCGTAGTCCACGCGCTGACCGCCATCGAGACGCGGCCGCGCTGCGAGGCGATCGACGACGGCGCGCTGATCAACCTGCGCGGTCCGGCCGCCGGCGAGGTCAAGGACAGCGACGACCGGCTGGTTTCCATCCGCGTGTGGGTCGAGCATGGCCGCGCCGTGTCGGTCAGCTTTCGGCCAATGGAGGGTATCGACCGCATCGTCGACAAGATGAAGGCCGGCGAGATCAAGGATCCGGGCGATCTCGTCTCCAGCCTGGCGATGATCATCACCAAGAGCGTCGATCCGGTCATCGGCGACCTCTCGGACCTGGTCGACGATTGCGAGCTCAAGATTGCGCCCGAACATGCGTTCGATACGCGCCGCCGGATTGCGGAAGCGCGGTCGGACGCGATCGCCTACCGTCGTTTCGTGGCGCCTCAGCGCGAGGCGCTGACCCGTCTGGCCGAGCTCGACGCGCCCTGGCTGGCGGAAGACGACCGGCTGCACCTGCGCGAGGCGGCCGACCGCTTCGCGCGCATGGCCGAGGACCTGGAGGTGGTGCGCGAGCGCTCCGCGCTGATCCACGAGCAGCTGACGGACGTGCGCTCCGAGCAGATCGAGAAGCGCGCGCTCGTCCTCTCGATCGTGGCGCTGATCTTCCTGCCGCTGACCTTCATCACCGGGCTTTTGGGGATGAATGTCGAGGGCATTCCCTTCGCGCATACGCCGTGGGCGTTCGCGGCGGTGTGCGGACTCTGCGCGCTGATCGGCCTCGGCATCACCGGCTGGTTCGCCTCGGGGCGCTGGTGCACGTGACTGAACGAAGCCCTCTCCCGTTTTGCGGGAGAGGAGGGGCCCGCGGCGTAGCCGTGGGAGGTGAGGGTCTTCTTCTTTCCGACGAGTCAAGACGAGAAGAAGACCCTCACCCAACCCTCTCCCGCGAAAGCGGGAGAGGACTTCGCATCAGGCGATCAGCATTCCCGCCAGTGCCGCCGACATCAGGTTGGCGAGACTGCCCGCGAGCAGCGCCTTGATCCCCAGCCTGGCAATCACCGGCCGCTGGTTGGGGGCGAGACCGCCGGTCACCGCCATCTGGATCGCGATCGAGCTGAAATTGGCGAAGCCGCACAACGCGAAGGTGACGACCGCCTGGCTGTGCGCGCTCAAGGTCGCGGCGATCTTGCCGAGATGGATGTAGGCGACGAATTCGTTGAGCACGATTTTCTCGCCGAACAGCCCGCCGGCCGACCCGGCCTGATCCCACGGCACGCTGATCAGGCACATGACCGGCGCGAACACGACGCCGAGCAGCCGCTGAAAGGTGAGGTCGGCGATACCGAACCAGCCGCCGATACCCGACAATATGCCGTTGGCGAGCGCGACCAGGCCGACGAAGGCGAACACCATTGCGCCGACCATCACCGCGAGGCGTACGCCGAGCTGCGCACCTTGGGCTGCCGCCATGATGACATTGGCCGGCTGCTCGTCGGCATCGCCGTGGCTGGTGTCGATCATCTCGCTGATCGGCAGGCGCACGTCGGCGGGATCGTCGGGCATGATCAGCTTGGCCATCAGGATCGCGCCCGGCGCCGACATGAAGCTCGCGGCGAGCAGATATTCGATGCGGATGCCCATCGACGCATAGGCCGCCAGGATCGTGCCGGCGACCCCGGCCATGCCGCTGGTCATGACCTGGAACAGCTGGCTCGGCCGCAGCGCCGCCAGATAGGGACGGATCACCAGCGGCGATTCCGACTGGCCGACGAAGATGTTGGCCGCCGCGCACAGCGCCTCGACCTTGCTGATGCCCACCACCCACTCGATCGCGCCGCCGATCCAGCGCACGATCCGCTGCATGATGCCGAGATGGTAGAGGATCGACACGAGGCTGGCGAAGAAGATGATCACCGGCAGCGCCTGCAACGCGAAATTCTTGCCGAGGTCGGACGCGGCGAACGGTCCGAACAGGAAGGCGGTGCCCTCGCCGGCATAGCTCAGCAGTGCGCTGACGCCGGCTGCCATCTCGGCGATCACCGCGCGTCCGGCCGGCACGTACAGCACCAGCACGGCGATGCCGACCTGAAGCGCGAAGGCGGCCCCGACCACGCGCAACCGGATCCAGCGGCGATTGGAGGAGATGGCAAAGGCGATGACGAGGATCAGGACGATGCCGAGCAGGCTCAGCAGATGGCCGGTCATTCGCGCTTACTTTCCAGGAGCGATGTAGCGGATGACGGTACACGCTTGCCGCATTTCGGCAACACGGCGCGTGGCGCGATACATTGCCAGTCGCGCATCCTCCACGCTGCGGGAGAAGCATACCATTAGTCATCTTGTGCCAATCGTCAACAAATGCCATTTATAGCATGAGTGACAAAGGTGCATTGATGCCGCAGATAATGGATGTCCGGGTGGGCGAGAATGGGCGAATGGTGCTGCCACTCTCCGTGCGCAGGGCAATGGGGTTGCGCGGCGATACGAAAGTCATTCTGACCTTGGAGGATGACCAGGTACGGCTGTCCCCGATCGGTCATGGCGTCTCACGCGCGCAGGCGCTTTATCGGCAACATGCCAAGGGCGAGCGAACCACGGACGACTTCCTGACCGAGCGACGGATCGAAGCTGATCACGATCACGACGCATCATGACCTCGGTCGTGCTCGACGCGTCTGCGATCCTGGCGTTGATCCGTGACGAGCCGGGCGCAAATGCCGTGGCGGAACATATCGGCGGCGCTGCCGTCTCGGCCGTGAATCTGCATGAGGTCGTCAAGGAACTGCTCGTCAGCGGGCTTGATGTGCCGACGGTTCGCGAGTTGCTTTCCGAACTGCGGTTCGACACTCACGCGCACGACGTCGATGCGGCCTACGCGGCCGCGGCGCTGCACGAACAAACCAGGCAGTTCGGCCGTGGTCTCGGTGACCGCGCTTGCATGGCGCTGGCGCTCGCGCTGGGTGTCCCGGCGCTCACCGCCGACCGGGAATGGCGCAAGGTGAAGATTGCCGGCTTGGCGGTCGAACATATCCGGTAGATACCGGCCGTCGTTGATCAATGTTCACCGCAGCGGGCCACCACGGACGCGGCGGGCTCGTGCCCGCCGCATCCGCGCGTTGATCAGGCCGCGTGCGCCGCCAGGGCGGCGAGCAGCAGCAGGGCGACGATGTTGGTGATCTTGATCATCGGGTTCACCGCCGGGCCGGCCGTGTCCTTGTAGGGATCGCCGACCGTGTCGCCGGTCACGGCCGCCTTGTGGGCCTCGCTGCCCTTGCCGCCGTGATTGCCGTCCTCGATATACTTCTTGGCATTGTCCCACGCGCCGCCGCCCGAGGTCATCGAGATGGCGACGAACAGCCCCGAGACGATCACGCCCAGCAGCAGCGCACCCAAAGACGCGAAGCCGTTGCTCCGCCCCGCCACCTGCGCGACGATGAAGTAGACCGCCACCGGCGCCAGCACCGGCAGCAGCGACGGGATGATCATCTCCTTGATCGCCGCCTTGGTGACAAGGTCGACGGTACGGGCATAATCGGGGCGGCTAGTGCCTTCCATGATGCCCGGATTGGAGCGGAACTGGTCGCGCACGTCGACCACCACCGCGCCCGCGGCGCGACCGACCGCGGTCATGCCGAACGCACCGAAGGCGAAGGGCAGCAGTGCGCCGAGCAGGAGCCCGACGATCACGTACGGATTGGCGAGCGAGAAGTCGACCACGAGGTCCGGGAAGAACTCCTTGAGATCGGCAGTGTAGGCGCCGAACAGCACCAGTGCCGCCAGCGCGGCCGAGCCGATCGCATATCCCTTGGTCACCGCCTTGGTGGTGTTGCCGACCGCGTCGAGCGCGTCGGTTTTCACCCGCACCTCATGCTCCAGGCCCGCCATCTCGGCGATGCCGCCGGCATTGTCGGTGACCGGACCGTAGGCGTCGAGCGCCACGACCATGCCGGCCAGCGCCAGCATCGCCGTCGCGGCGAACGCGATGCCGATCACGCCGGCCAGCTGATAGGCGGCGACCACCGCAACGACGATCACGAGCGTCGGCGCCGCGGTCGACTCCAGGCTGACGGCGAGGCCCTGGATGACGTTGGTGCCGTGGCCGGTGACGCTCGCCTTGGCGATCGAGCGAACCGGGCGGTAGTTGGTGCCGGTATAATATTCGGTGATCCACACCAGCGCGCCGGTGACGCCGAGGCCGATCATCGCGCACCAGAACAGGTCCATGCCGGTGAAGGCCGTGCCTGCCGCCGAAACGGCGCTGGTGCCGAGACCGGTCGCGTCATTGGTACCGCCGAGCGGCGCGTTCAGATCGCCCAGCGCATATCTGGCGGCGAAGTATATCGCCGGCACCGCCAGGATCGCCGATGTCCAGAAGCCCTTGTAGAGTGCCCCCATGATCGATCCGCCGCCGAGCCGGACCATGAAGGTGCCGATGATCGAGGTGATGATGCACACGCCGCCGATCAACAGCGGCAGGCTCATCAGCGCGAGCACGTCGGCCTGCTTCACGAACAACGCGATCGAAACCATCGTCACGCCGAGCGTCACGACGTAGGTCTCGAACAGGTCCGCGGCCATGCCGGCACAGTCGCCGACATTGTCGCCGACATTGTCCGCAATCACGGCAGGGTTGCGGGGATCGTCCTCGGGAATGCCGGCTTCGACCTTGCCGACCAGGTCGGCGCCGACGTCGGCGGCCTTGGTGAAGATGCCGCCACCGAGACGCGCGAAGATCGAGATGAGCGAGGCGCCGAAGGAGAGCGCAACCAGCGCGTTGATCACGGCGCGGTCGGTCGGTGCGTGGCCAGCGACCGCCACGAGATAGTAGAAGAAGACCGAGATGGCGAGCAAGCCCAGGCCCGCCACCAGCATGCCGGTGATCGCGCCGGAACGGAACGCGGTGGTAAGGCCGCCCTGCAGGCTGCCGCGGCAGGCCTCGGCCGTGCGGACGTTGGCCTTGACCGAGATGTTCATGCCGACGAAGCCGGTCGCGCCCGACAGGATCGCGCCGATCAGGAAGCCGACTGCGGAGATCGCGCCCAGGAAGTAGAAGACGAGCGCGACGACGATGAGGCCGACGATCCCGATGGTGGTATATTGCCGGGCGAGATAGGCGCGGGCGCCTTCCTGCACCGCACCGGCAATGTCCTGCATCCGCTGCGAACCCGCGGGCTGCTTCAACACCTGCAGGCTGGTCACGATTCCGTACAGAACCGCCAGCAGGCCACAGGCAATGGCCAGTTCAACGATCAGCATTCTCTCTCTTCCCCCCAAGTTTATCAGCGCCGCTTTATTTCGGCAGGGTTGGGGAGAGGCTTAGAGAGACTTGCCCCTATCGGCAAGCCGCTGGAATTACTTGGCCGTAAACGGGGTCAGGCAGGGAACAGGTGCATGCCGAAGGCGGTGACGCCGCCGCAGACGAGCCCAAGGACGAGCATCACGAGGCTGCGGAAATCATGGCGCGTCATGTTCATATCCCAGCTTCTCGGGCAGCGGCACCACGCCGTGCGCATCGCGGAGGACCAGCCCGCTTCCGGGATGGAACCGACCGATCGGCGTAAGCCTAACCGATCCGGGTTGCGAAAGGCTTAATCCGACGGGTGCGGCGACCAGCAGTTCGTAATCGTCGCCGCCGGTCAAGGCGGCCATGCGGTCGATCCCGCCGGCGACCGGGACCGCGTCCGCGTCGATCTCCACCGCCAGGCCGCTTGCCGCCGCCATGCGCGCCGCGTCGATCAGCAGCCCGTCGGAGACGTCGCTCATCGCGTGCGCCGATCCGGCGAGGGCCTGTCCCTCCGCCAACCGCGGGCGCGGGCGGCGATAGGCGGCCAACGCTTCGGCGGGGCCGTCGCGCGTACCGCCGGCGATCGCCAGACCCATGGCCGCCAGGCCGATCGTGCCGGTGACGTAGAGGACGTCGTCCGGGCGCGCGCCGCTGCGGGCCGGGGCGCCGGATGGAGGCGCGAGGCCGATGGCGGTGAGGCCGTGCGCGTGCGGCGCGCCGGCGGGCATGCGCACGGCCTCAC
>CAXTUG010000133.1:6660-8567 GCA_964247375.1 uncultured Sphingomonadaceae bacterium | reverse complement strand
GGGGCCCCTCCTATAAAATCCCGGGGGGGTAGTTTTTTGTTTGGCGGGGCTCGAAATGACGATTTGATCTAATGATCGAATGCTCTAAACGAGCATCATCTACCCGTTCGCCCGGAACGAAGTCGAAGGGCGCTTCTTAACGTGCCTCGACTTCGCTCAGGGCGAACGGAGTTTCGGACATTCCAATTTCAGGCGAGCAGCTCAAGCCTTATCGCCACGTGGCGGGCACGACGGGAGATCCGGGCAGGACACCTCCGCGTCTCCGCGCCTCCGCGTGAACAGATCGTCCTAGCGCATCAAGACCTTGCGGTTCCGGATCTCAGGTCAGGGGATAGCGGGCGATCGGCTCGTAGCTCGCGCCGTGATGGCCCAGGCGGCTCTCGTACAGCAGGAACGCGTCGAGCGTTACCGCCGCGCTTGCGAGCGCACCGGCTTGCGCCACGAACGCGTCGACCGGTCCGGCCTGGCGGCCCAACCGCGCGACGGTGATGTGCGGCTTGAAGGCGCGTCGCTCGACCGGCACGCCGGCCCTGGCGATCGCCTGCGCGACGCGGTCGTGCAGCAGCTTCAGTGCATCGTCGGCGGCGATACCCGCCCAGAGGCTGTGGACATGCCCTTTGTGATCGAAGCTGCCGACGCTGTGGAGCGCGATCGTCGGACGGGGCCGATCGACGGTGCGGAGCGCGGCCGCAATATCCTCCGCCTGCGGTCGGTCAACCTCGCCGATGAAGCGGAGGGTCAGGTGAAGCTGCTCGTCCGTCTGCCAGCGTGCGCCGGGAACCCCGCCCATCAGGTCCAGCAGCTGTCGGCGCATCTCGGCGGGAGGGCGAAGCGCAACGAACAGCCGGTGCATCGCGGCAGCCTAGCACGAGCGCGACCGGCCGCGACCGCTTTCACTTGAAAATAAGCTGAAGCGCGCCGATATTCAGCACAGCGCCGTCGGGGCGCTTGAGGAGCTTGTTCGAAATGGCAACCTGGTCCGACCCCTGGACGAATGGTGCGACGGCCGCTGCGGCCGGATCGCGGGCCGCGTCCTACGACACGGGTCTCAGGTCCTACATGCTGTCGGTCTACAATTACATGGCCTCGGGCGTGCTGCTGACCGGCATCGTCGCGCTGCTGTTCGCCAATAGCCCGTACATCAACCTGCTGTTCACGCCCGAGGGGCGCACGTCGGGTCTCGGCATTGTCGTGATGCTGGCGCCGCTCGCCGTGGTGTTCACGCTGAGCTTCGGGATCGCGCGGCTGAGCGATACCACGGCGCAGGCCCTGTTCTGGGTCTATGCGGTGCTGATGGGCGTGTCGCTCTCGTCGATCCTGCTGGTCTATACCGGCACGTCGGTGGCGCAGACCTTCTTCGCCAGCGCCGCCGCGTTCGCCGGTCTCAGCCTGTGGGGCTACACGACCAAGAAGGACCTGTCCGGGTTCGGCAGCTTCCTGATCATGGGCGTGGTCGGCATCTTGGTCGCCAGCCTGCTCAACCTCTTCTTCCAGTCGAACGGACTGGCGCTGGTGATCAGCATGGTCGGCGTGCTGCTGTTCGCAGGCCTCACCGCCTACGATACGCAGCGGATCAAGAGCATGTACTTCTCGGTCGGCGGTTCGGCCTTCGCCCGCAAGTCGGTGGTGATGGGCGCGCTGACGCTCTACCTCGACTTCATCAACATGTTCCTGTTCCTGCTCCGCTTCATGGGCGATCGCCGCTGAGCGGAGCCTCTCGGCCAGAATCTGAAAGCCCCGCTTCGGCGGGGCTTTTTTTTGTGGCAGGGGACGCGGCATGAACCTGCCGCGCGCGTCCTTCCTGGGTGTCGACTTCACGCCGGTCGACATGGCGGCGACGCTGGCATGGCTGACGGCGCGCGCGCCGGCCGCGCCGTTCGACTATGTCGTGACGCCCAACGTGGATC
>CAXTUG010000133.1:0-6650 GCA_964247375.1 uncultured Sphingomonadaceae bacterium | reverse complement strand
CAGAAGGTCGATGGACGGCTCGCCGACATTCCCGAGCCGGTCGACATGATCGACGTGGGGCGTCACGACATAGTCGAACGGCGCGGCCGGCGCCGAGATCCGCCGGGCCTATGCGGCGGCGGCGATGCGGTTGTGCGACAGCCGCATCGTTGCCGGGCTGGCCGCGCTGCGCGGCGTGACGCTGCCGGTGGTGCCGGGCAGCGACCTGACCGTCGCGCTGTTCGCGCAGGTCGCCCGACCTGGCGATCGACTGTGCCTGATCGGCGGCGATGCCAAGATGCATGCCGCGCTGCGGTCGCTGCGACCCGACCTCGACATCGCGCATCATGTTCCGCCGATGGGCATGCTGGCCAGGCCGGACGCGATGGCGGCGGCGGCGGCGTTCGTGCGGGACGCGCGAGCCCGCTTCACGCTGCTCGCCGTGGCGATGCCGCAGCAGGAGATACTCGCGCTCCGGATCAAGGAGGCGGGCGGCGCGGTGGGAACCGGATTGTGCATCGGCGCCTCGCTGGATTTCCTCACCGGGCGCAAGGCGCGCGCGCCGCTGTGGATGCGGCGGGCCAGCCTCGAGTGGCTGCACCGCCTCGGCTCGGAGCCGCGCCGCTTGTGGCGCCGCTACCTGGTGGAGGGGCCGCGTGTCTTCCTGCTCGCCTGGCGGTGGCGCCGACCCTGATCAGCGTGCAGGCATGGCCGCATCGTCGAGCGCGTTCGCGCGCGCAAGCGCCGGCCGCGCGCTCAACCCGTCCCAATAGGCGGCGAACGCAGGCCGCTCCTCGATCGACTTGAAGCGCAGGCCCCACCCGATCTGCGACCCGACATAGACGTCGGCCGCGCTGAACCGCTCGCCCGCAATATAGGTTCGTCCCGCCACCGCCGTCTCCAGCGCGTCCATCACGCGCTCGAACGACCCGTAACCGGCCATGGCGCTCTTGTCGGGCGGCGCGAGCAGGTCGAGGCTGCGCGCGGTGACCGCCGCCTCCAGCGGACCGGCGGCGAAGAACAGCCAGCGCAGATAGTCGCCATACGCCGCCGTACCCGACTGGGGTGCCAGTCCGGCCTGCGGAAAGGCGGCTGCGAGATAGGCGCAGATCGCAGCCGTCTCGGTCACCACCGCATCACCATGCCTCAGCGCCGGAACCTTGCCCATCGGATTGACGGCGAGATAGTCCGGCGCCTTCATCGACGTGGCGTAATCCAGCATCACGGTCTCGTAAGGTTCGCCGACCTCCTCCAGCATCCAGCGAACGATGCGCCCGCGCGACATCGGGTTCGAGTAGAAGATCAGGTCCGCGCTCATCCGAGATGCTCCTTCAGAAAGGCGATCACGCGCCGCCAAGCCTCCTCATAAGGCGCTCCCGTGAGCATGCCCACGGGCGCCAGCCGCAACGCCGGCACCGCGCCCTCGGTATCGCTCGAGGTGCCGAAGGTGATGGCGGCGGCGAGCGGCGGGTCGACGGCGGCGGCGACGCGCTCGGCCAGCTCGCCGCCCCAGCCGATGCCGATTACGGCGACCTTGCCGGTGGCGTAGGCATTGGTCGCGAGCCAGCGCACCGTGGCCGACGCCTCCTCCAGCGAAGCGAGCGCCTTGGCGATGCAGGTGACGAAACCGGCGCCGGCGAGCGCGTCGACCAGCCCCAGCGCGAACCGGTCGACATCGCCACGGTCGGTGATGACCAGCACCGCCGGCTGCCGTCCCCGCGCCGAGGCAGGGACGGCCATGTAGCCGTGGATGTCGCCGGCCGGACCCGGCCAGCGGATCGCGCCGACCTTGGGCGGCGGGGGCGTGGCGGCCGGTAATGGCAGGCTCAAGGCCAATGATGCGATCAGGAAGGTCCGCCGGCCCGGTCCAGGATTAGCGTCATTGCGAGCGGCGCGAAGCAATCCACCTACTCCTCGCTCAGGGCCGGATCGCGGCGTCGCTACGCTCCTCGCAACCGTGGCGCCAGCCGGTTTCATCCGTCCCTAGAAGCTCATCTCGTCATAGACGCGACTGACGTCCTCGTTCCACGGACCGTAATACAGGTCGAGCAGGCGCTGGGCCGGCACCTTGCCGCTGGCGACGATCTCCCGCAGCGGATCGAGGAAGCCCGTCTCGTCGTCGCCGGCCGCGTTCAGCCGGCGCCGTGCCGACAATCCGCCATGCGCGATATCGAGGATCTGCTGGCCGAGTTGCTGGAAGGTGCGGCCGCGCGGCCCGGCGGCGGCAAGGCCCAGCCGCGGCACCTCGGCACGGATGCGGTGATGGTCCTCGATCGTCCAGTGCTTGACCTCGTCCCAGGCGGCGTCGAGCGCATCCTGGTCGTAGAGCAGCCCGACCCAGAAGGCCGGCAGCGCGCAGATGCGGTTCCACGGGCCGCCGTCGGCGCCGCGCATCTCGAGGAAGCTCTTGAGCCGCACCTCGGGAAAGGCGGTGGAGAGGTGGTCGACCCAGTCGGCGATGCGCGGCTTCTCGCCCGGCAGCACCGGCAGCCTGCCGTCGAGAAAGTCGCGGAACGACAGCCCCGCCGCATCGACATAGCCGCCGTTCCGGAACACGAAGTACATCGGCACGTCGAGCATGTAGTCGGTGTAGCGCTCGTAGCCGAATCCGTCCTCGAACACGAACGGCAGCATGCCGGTGCGCGCCGGATCGGTGTCGGTCCAGATATGGCTGCGATAGGACAGGAAGCCGTTGGGCTTGCTCTCGGTGAAAGGCGAGTTGGCGAACAGCGCGGTGGCGAGCGGCTGCAGCGCCAGGCTGACGCGGAACTTCTTCACCATGTCCGCCTCGCTCGAATAATCGAGGTTGGTCTGAATGGTGCAGGTGCGCAGCATCATGTCGAGACCGAGGCTGCCGACCCGCGGCATGTGCCGCAGCATGATGGCGTAGCGGCCCTTGGGCATGATCGGCAGCTCGGCGCGCGTCTTGTCGGGCCAGAAGCCCAGGCCGAGGAAGCCCATGCCGAGCTTCCCGCCGATCTCCTTGACCTGGGCGAGGTGCCGCCCGGTCTCGGCGCAGGTCTGGTGCAGATTGTCGAGCGGCGCGCCGGAGAGTTCGAACTGGCCCGCCGGCTCCAGGCTGACATTGCCGTCCGGCCCCGCCAGCGCGATGACGTTCTCGCCCTCGTAGATCGGCTCCCAACCGAACTTGGTGAGCCCGATCAGCAGCGCGTGGATGCCGCCCTTCTCTTCGTAGGACGGCGCGTGGTGGTCGGCGATGGAATAGACGAATTTCTCGTGCTCGGTGCCGATCCGCCACCGCTCCTTCGGCTTCTCGCCGCGTGCGAACACCGCCGTCAGGTCGGCACGGCTCTCGATGAGCGGGTCGGGGCCGGCGTCCGCCGTGCGCGTCGTCATGACCGGCGCAGATAGCGACGTGCAGGCGCTAGCGCCAGTCTCCGGCCGCGCCCATCCAGAGCGCGACCGCTGCCGCCGCCGCGGTCTCCGCGCGCAGGATACGCGGGCCCAGCGAGATCGCCCGCGCGCCGGGCGTGGCGCGGATCGACGCCCGCTCCTCGGGCGTGAAGCCGCCCTCCGGTCCGATCAGGATCGCGGCCGGCGCGGGGGCCGTATCCCGCGCGAGCGGCGCGCCGCCGGTCTCGTCCGCGAACAGCAGGGCGCGGTCCGTATCCCACCCCTTCAGCAGTGCGGGAAGTCTGACCGGTTCGGACAGGATCGGAAGCGCGGTGCGATCGCACTGCTCGGCGGCTTCGATCGTGATGGCGCGGAGCCGGTCGGGATTGACGCGGTCGACGATCGTACGCTGGGTGATGACCGGCTGCAGGCGTGCCGCGCCGAGCTCGGTCGCCTTCTCGACCAGCCAGTCGATCGGCCCCTTCTTGATCGGCGCGAACAGCAGCCACAGGTCGGGCACCGCCTCGCGCAGGCGGAGCGAGGATGTCAGTTGCACCGTGACCCGGCGCTTGGCGGCCTCGACGACCTCGCCCAGCCACTCGCCCGTACGATCGTCGAACAGCCGGACCGGATCGCCCGCCTTCAAACGCATCACGTTGGCCAGGTAGTTCGCCTGACCGCCCTCGAGCTCCAGCGTCATGTCCGCCGCGAGCGGCCGATCGACGAACAGGCGCGGCGTGCTGGCGGGCGGCCAGGCGGGCGTGGCGGGCATGACCTGGTGTTAGATCAGCCGATCATCCCCGTCACCCTCGAGAGTGTCGAGCGGAATGCCTGATCCGTTCGCCCCGAGCGCAGTCGAGACACGAACGGCGGCGCTATCGTTCAGATCTGAAGCACGATGCTATGGCCCTTCGTCGCCTGACTAGCTGGGATGACCGCTACTGCTGCGGACGATTGCGCGCGCGTGCCGCCTGCCGCTCCTCCGGCGTGAGCGTGCCGTCATGGTTGGTGTCGGCGGCATCGAACGCCGCATCGGCGTGCGCCTTCGCCTCCGCCGCGGTCAGCTTGCCGTCGTGATTGGCGTCGGCGTCGCCGAACATGCGCGTGACGCGCGCGACCATCCGCACATTGTCGCCCATCAGCCTGGTGAAGGTGGCGACCTCGTCCTGCGTGATGGCGCCGTCGTGATTGGCATCGAGCTGGTCGAAGACCATCTGCGCCCGTGCCTCGGCCTCGGCTCTGGTCTGCGGCTGGTTCCAGTGCGCGCCGGGGGCGCCCTCACTCTCCTGCGCCAGGGCAGGCGTGACGATCAGCAGGGGCAGGGCGGCGACGAGCAGGTGCTTCATGGGGGGCATCTCCGGGGTGACGATCCGGCGCTACGCGTCGTCGGTCGAACCGCCGATGAATGGCTTGTCCGGAACCGGTCGGCTGGGCAGGAGGGAGCGGATGACGATGCCGCCCGAAATCGTGCCGGACAGCGAGCATGGCAGCCTGATCGGGTTGCTGCCGCAGCGCCTGCGTGACCTGATCCAGCTGGCCCGGCTCGATCGGCCGATCGGCATCTGGCTGCTCTTCTGGCCCGGCGCCTGGGCGATCGCGCTGAGCGGCAACGCCGCGCGCCGCTGGGACCTGCTGCTGTGGTTCGCGCTGGGCGCGGCCGCGATGCGGGGTGCCGGCTGCGTCTATAACGACATCATCGACCGCGACCTGGATGCGCGCGTGGCGCGGACCGCCGCGCGCCCGGTCGCCAGCGGCCGGATCCCGCTGCCGCTCGCGTGGGCCTGGCTGATCGCCCTCTGCCTGGTCGGCCTGCTGGTGCTGCTGCAGCTCAACCGGACGGCCGCGGCCGTCGCGCTGGCCAGCCTGGCGCCTGTGGCGGCCTATCCCTTCATGAAGCGCATCACCTGGTGGCCGCAGGCGTGGCTCGGCATCGTCTTCTCCTGGGGCGCGCTGGTCGGCTGGACCGAGGTGGCCAACGGCTTCGCGGCGGGGATGTGGCTGCTCTACGCCGGGTCGATCGCCTGGGTGGTCGGCTACGACACCATCTACGCGCTGCAGGACCTGGAGGACGATGCGCTCGCGGGCGTGAAGTCGTCCGCCCGCGCGCTCGGCGCGCACGTGCGCGGCGGCGTGGCCGCTTGCTACGGCGTCGCGCTGCTGCTGTGGGGCGTCGCGCTGTGGAGCGTGCGGCCCGAGCCGCTGGCGCTGGCGGCGCTGCTGCCGATGGCCGTGCACTTGCTGTGGCAATGCGGCGGGCTGCGGCGGAGCGAGGCTGGGGACGCGCTTCGGCGGTTCCGGTCCAATCGCTTCGCCGGCCTGCTCCTGTTCCTCGCCTGCTTCGTGGTGGGCGCCACCGTGCGGTGAGGGACCGCGACTTTCGGGGTGACCTGCCGCGGCCGTCCCCGTAAGGCGACGATCATGTTTTCCACTGCCGATGCCGAGACCAAGGTCGCCGAACTGGTCGCCGCCGCGCGCCGGGCCGGCGCCGACGCCGCCGACGCCGTCTACTATCGCAACGAATCGACCGAGGTGCAGGTGCGGCTCGGCAAGCTGGAGGATGTCGGCCGTTCCGACGGCGAGGAGATCGGCCTGCGCCTGTTCGTCGGCCAGCGATCGGCGAGCGTGTCCTCGTCCGACCTGTCGGCGGATGCGCTTCATGCGCTGGTGGAACGCGCCGCCGCGATGGCGCGCGAGGCGCCGGAGGATGCCTTTGCCGGATTGGCGCCGGAAGAGCGCCTGCTGAAAGGCGCGCCGGCGGCGATCGACGGCGACGACGGCGACGATCCCTCGCCGGCCTCGCTGCGGGAGCGGGCGCTGGCGGCGGAGGAGACCGCGCGGGCTGTTGCCGGAGTCACCAACAGCGAGGGCGCGGGCGCCAGCGCCGGGCGGACGCTGATGGCCTTGGCGACGTCGACCGGCTTCGCGCGCGGCTTCACCACGTCGGGCTACGGCTGCTCGGCCAGCGTTATCGCGGGCGAGGGCGCGGCGATGCAGCGGGACTATGCCTACCACTCCACCCGCCACCTCGCCGACCTGGAAGCGGCGGAGATCATCGGCGCGCGCGCGGGCCGGCGCGCGGTGGAGCGGCTCAATCCGGGCAAGCTCCCGTCGGGCGCCATGCCGGTGGTGTTCGATCCGCGCGTGGGATCGAGCCTGCTCGGCCATCTCTCCGGTGCGATCACCGGCGCCGCGATCGCCCGCAAGACCAGCTTCCTGCTGGGCCGGCGCGGCGAGCAGATCTTTGCGCCGGGCATCACGATCCGCGACGATCCGCACCGCCCGCGCGGGCTGCGCAGCCGCGCCTTCGACGGCGAGGG
>CAXTUG010000132.1:301-8647 GCA_964247375.1 uncultured Sphingomonadaceae bacterium | reverse complement strand
CCCCTCCCGCTTGCGGGAACGGTCGGGGTGGGCAGTCCACGGACCCCGCTGTCATCCAACTGCCATCACACCATCATCATGCTGCAATGCAGTCGGCCGATGGCAGTCCCGCAAGAGGCGCGGTCCGCCGCCTCCAAGGGGACCTATCATGAAACCGATCATCGCCACGTTGGCGGCAGGTGTCGCGCTCGCACCGTTCGCCTGCCTGCCGCTTCACGCCGCCGACCAGGCAGCCGCGCCCATCGCCGACACGACACCGGTCAGCACGGCCGACGCCGCGCCGGAGCCGGGCGGGGCGGACGAGGTGCTCATCCTCGGCTTCGGCCGCGGGCGGCAGGAGCAGACGGTCAACCAGGCCGATATCGCGCGGCTGACGCCGGGCTCGAGCCCGTTCAAGGCGATCGAGAAGCTGCCCGGCGTGCAGTATGAGGCGGCCGATCCGTTCGGCGCCTATGAATGGGCGGTTCGGATCAGCCTGCGCGGTTTCAACCAGAACCAGCTGGGCTTCACGCTGGACAACGTGCCGCTGGGCGACATGAGCTACGGCAATGTCAACGGCCTGCACATCAGCCGCGCGATCATCTCCGAGAATATCGGCCAGACCGTAGTGGCGCAGGGCGCCGGTGCGCTCGGTACCGCATCGACCAGCAATCTGGGCGGCACCATCCAGTTCATCAGCGATCGGCCGCGCGACCAGTTCGATATCGCCGCATCCGGGACCGGCGGGTCGGACAGCACCTATCGCGGCTACGCCCGCGTGGACTCGGGCGATCTGGGCGGCGTGCGCGGGTCGCTCAGCTATGCCTATCTCCACACCGACAAGTGGAAAGGTGACGGACCGCAATATCAGCACCAGGCCAATGCCAAGGTTGTCGCCGATCTGGGATCGATGGGTACGCTCAGCGGCTTCTTCGACTTCTCCGCCCGGCGCGAGACCGACTATCAGGACCTGTCGCTCGAGCTGCTCGACCGGCTGGGCAAGCATCGCGGCTATCGCGTCGACAATATCAAGCCGGATTATGCGACCGCGAAAGCGCTCGCGCTGGCCTATCAGAACAACACCGCCTTTCCGGCGCCGTATCTCACGGTCGACGACGTCTACTACGACGCGGGCGGGCTCAGGAACGACTATCTGGGCGGCGCCACGCTCGACCTGAAGCTGACGCCGGCACTCGCCTTCAAGGCGACCGGCTACTACCACCAGAATAAGGGCCAGGGATCCTGGTTCACGCCCTACGTCGCCACGCCGGTGGGCGCGCCCGACGAGGACGGCAACCCGATCACGGCGCCCGCCCCGATCTCGTTCCGCACCACCGAATACCGCATCCATCGCGGCGGCGGCATCGCCAGCCTGACCTACGAGGCGGGCGCCAACAGCCTGCAGATCGGCGGATGGTATGAGGGCAACCGCTTCAACCAGGCACGCCGCTACTATGGCCTGGCGGACGCCGCACCCAATCGCAGCGCGCTGGATTTCCAGTCCAATCCGTTCCTGACCCAGTATCAGGGCGTCTTCCATACCTACACCTACCAGTATCACGTCGAAGACACGCTGAAGCTGGCGGACGACAGGCTGGTGCTGAGCGGCGGCTGGAAGGGCGTGCGCGTCACCAACAAGGCGGCGGTCCAGACGGGTCCGCTGGCGAGCGGGCATATCGGTACGAAGGACTGGTTCCAGCCGCAGGTATCGGTCGTCTACCACGTGACGCCCGCGGCCGAGCTGTTCGCCGACTATACCGAGAATATGCGCGCGTTCGTATCGGCGCTGACGGCGGGTCCCTTCTCGACCACGCAGGCCGGCTTCAACGCGATCAAGGGCAGCCTCAAGCCCGAGCGGTCGAAGACGGTGGAAGGCGGCGTTCGCTTCCACGACGGTCCGTTCCAGGCCTCGGCGGTCGGCTACTATATCGATTTCACCAACCGGTTGGCGGCGTTCGCCAACGGATCGGGCATCGCCGGCAATCCGGCGATCCTGAACAATGTCGGTGACGTCCATGCCTGGGGCGCGGAGCTGTCCGGCTATTACCGGGTTCGCGGCGCCCTCTCGCTGTTTGCCAATTATAGCTACAACCGCTCCAAATATCAGGACGACGTGGTGCTCTCGAACGGCACGGTCTACGCCAACACCAGGGGCAGGACGGTGATCGACGCGCCGCGCCACATGCTGAAGGGCGAGGTGGTCTATGATGACGGCACGATCACCGCACGCGTGGGCGGCAACTATATGTCGAAGCGCTTCTTCTCCTACGAGAACGACCAGATTGCGGCCGGCCGCTTCGTGGCGGATGCGAGCGTCGGCTACCGCTTCGGCGGATCGGGCTGGGCCAGGAACATCTCGATCGAGGCGAGCGTCACCAACCTGACCGACAAGAAGTACATTTCGACCGTCAACACCAACAATGTCCAGGTACGCGGCAGTGACTTCGACAATCCCAACTTCATGGTCGGCGCGCCGCGCCAGTGGTTCGTGACCCTGAAGAAGGGCTTCTGATGCGGGTTGCGGCGCTGGCGGCGGCGCTCGCGCTGGGCGCACCGCCGGCAGCGGCCGGGCCGGTGCTGATGATCTCGGTCGACGGGCTACGTCCCGCCGACGTGATCGATGCCGAGAAGAGCGGACTCGCCACGCCGACGCTGCGCCATATGATAACGCACGGCGTCTATGCGGACGGCGTCGTCGGCGTGGTGCCGACGCTTACCTATCCCAGCCACACCACGCTGGTGACCGGCGTCGCGCCGGCGCGGCACGGGATCGGCAACAATCTGAGCTTCGATCCGCTAGGCGTGAACCAGCAGGGCTGGACCTGGTATGCGGCGGACATCGCCGTGCCGACGCTGTGGAGCGCTGCGCATGCCCAGGGGCTGACGACGGCGAGCGTGCACTGGCCGGTGAGCGTCGGCGCGCCAACGGACTACCTGCTGCCGCAGATCTGGCGAACGGGTCATGACGACGATCGCAAGCTCCTGCGCGCGCTCGCGACACCGGGACTGCTGGACGGCTTGGAGACGAAGCTCGGCGCCTATCCGCAGGGCATCGACGAGAGCGTCGAGGCCGACGAGAAGCGGGCGGATTTCGCCGCCGAGCTGATCCGGGAGAAGCGGCCGGCGCTGACGACGGTCTATCTCGCCAGCGTCGACCATGTGGAACATGCCTACGGTCCGGGCAGCCCGGAGGCGCGGACGACGATCGCGCGCAACGACGCGATCATCGGCCGGCTCGTGGCCGCGGCGCGCGCGGCCGAGCCGGAGCTGACGGTGGTGGTCGTGTCCGATCACGGCTTTCAGGCGATCACGACCGACATCAACCTGATCGCGCCGTTCGTGCAGGCGGGCCTGATCACGCTGGATGCCGGCGGCAAGGTGAAGGACTGGGAGGCCGAGCCCTGGCTGATGGGCGGATCGGCGGGAGTCGTGCTGAAGCGTCCGGACGATCCGGCCTTGGTCGCCAAGGTGGCGGCGCTGCTGGCCAAGCTCAAGGCCGATCCGGACATGGCGATCGCCGACGTGCTGGATGCCGCGCAGATCGCGCAAGCAGGCGGATCGCGCCGGATCAGCTTCCTGGTCGCGTTCCGGTCGGGATTCGAGGCAGGACGTGATCCCGCCGCCGCCAAGCAATCGCCCAGCAGCTACAAGGGCATGCACGGCTATCTGCCGTCCCTGCCGGCGATGCGCTCCAGCCTGTTCGCGGAAGGACCGGGGCTCGCGAAGCACGGCAATCTTGGCGAGATCGACATGCGGTCGGTGGCGCCTTCGGTGGCGAGGATCTTGGGTGTTGACCTGAGCGGCGCGGAAATGCCGGCGGCCTTCTGACCGGCGGCGCGTGGTGCAGCTCTCCAGTTCGTGCCGAGTGGGATTTCGGCCCATCGAGAACGTATCGAGGCTTCGATCAGATCGCGCCTGTCGGTTGGCATGCAGCAGGTCGAGAAAGCGCTGATGGATAATGGCGAGATCATCGTCAGCCGGCGCTCGGCTCGAACGAGCAGCAGTCTTCCTTGCTCAAAGAAAAGCTATCGCGGTGGGGTCAATCGCGATTTCAATCGGCAGCGTGGCGACCACATCGCCGTCGGCTTGCAGCGGCAGCCGTTCCTCACCGGTAATCGCCAATGCCGTGCAGGTGAGGCGGATGAGATTGGCATCGGCGTCGAGATCGGCGCGTCCGAGCATCTGCAGGCAGAAGCGGAGGAAGTCGCGGCGGCGGGCGCGGCGGAGCGCAACGACGTGGAGGTACGGATCGTCTGCCCGCGCGGCGGGAGCGAAGCTCCACGGGCCGGCATAATAGCGGCCCTTGGCGACATAGACCGCCTCGCACGCGATGGTCCGTCCATTGGCGGTCAATTTCAGCCGCGGCCGCTGCCAGCGGATCAGGACGGTCGCGAACGCGAGCGCGTAGACGGCGCGGCCGATCAGGCGCTTGGCACGCGGCGAGGCCGCTGCAACCGCGCGGCTGTCGGGTCCGACGCTGGCGCAGGTGAACATCCGCACGTCGCCGATCCGGGCGACCCGCTGGAGGCGCAGTGTGCCTTGCGCCAGCAGGCGCGCCGCGAACCGGCCCGCGTCGCGTTCATAGCCATATTCGCGGGCGAGCAGGTTGACGGTGCCGGCGGGATAGATGCCCATCGCTACGGATCGGCCGCTGCGCGCCATGGCATCGCCGACGTGCCGCAGGGTGCCGTCGCCGCCGACGGCGCAGGCATGGCTGGCCTCATCGGCAATAGTCAGGACGTCGACCGAGGTCGGCGTGACGATGACCCGGGCACCGCCACTCTCCAGCGCACGCCGCAGGGCGCGGACGCGTCGCGCGGAGGCGGAGCCTGCCGCGGAGTTCACGAAGAGCTGGACGACCGGCTGATCCATGCGCCTTCAGGCGCGCTCGTGGCCGTCGCCGGCAGACGGGTTCAATTGCCCAGGGTGGCCAGCGCCCGGCGACAGTCGGCGGCGCACTCCCGGCACATCTCCGCGCAGCGCCTGCAATGCGCATGGTCGTGCTTGTCGCACTCTTCCGCGCAGTCGTTGCAGATGTCGATGCAGGCGCGCAGTACGGCGCGAAGTGCGCCGTTGTTGTTGCCGGTGAAGCGCACCGCCATGCGCGACGCGGCGGTGCAGATGTCCGCACAGTCCATGCAGGTGCGGATGCACTGCCGCATGTCCATGTCTTCGCCCGAGCAGGCGTCGGCGCAGGCCGTGCAGATCACCGCGCAATACATGGCGTGCTTGGCGGCTTCGGCGAGCGGCTCGTTGATGTGGCCGTGCACCATTGGATGCTCGCTGATCATCTTGCGGATCGACATGGCCTCTCTCCCGATGGCTGTTTTGTCCTAACCTTTGCGCCCGGATCGCCGTTCCGTCCAGCGGCGCCGGCACGCAAAGCGCTTGAGCCACCGTTCGGCGTCGGGTAGGTTCGCATTTCGTTCCGGGGAGTGGCTATGGCGTTGGCGGCGATGTTCGGGTTGGCGGCGCTGATCGTCGGGCTGGCGATCGGCTGGCTTGCGCGCGGCGGCAGGGCCGCGAAGGCGGAGGCGCAAGCGGCGGAACTGCCGTCGCTGCGTACCCAGATGAGCGACATGGCGGCAGCGCGCGACCTGGCCCAGCGCGATCTCGCGGCGGAGCGCGCCGCTGCCGGTGAACGCTCCCGCGCGTTCGAACTGCGCCTGTCCGAGCTGCGCGACGCCAAGGATGCCCTGTCGGCGCAGTTCAACGAGGTCGGCGCGAAGCTCTTGGCCGACGCGCAGCGGCAGTTTCTCGATCGCGCCGACCAGCGGTTCGCGCAGGCGAACGAGAAGGGGGAGGCGCAGCTCAAGGCGCTGCTGCAGCCGGTCGAGAGCACGCTGAAGCGCTACGAGGAAGGGCTCGCCAAGGTCGAGAAGGACCGCGTCGGCAGCTACGAAGCCTTGCGAGAGGCGGTCAGCGGTCTGACGCAAGGCAATGATCTCGTTCGGAAAGAGACGGCGCGGCTCACCAACGTGCTGCGCTCCAGCCCCAAGCATCGCGGTCGCTGGGGTGAGGAGCAGCTCCGCACCATCCTCGAGTCCGCCGGGCTCGCCGAGAATGTCGATTTCGAACTGGAGAGCGCCGTGTCCGACGGCGAGCGCCAGCTGCGGCCCGACTGCGTGATCAGGCTGCCCGGCAACCGCTGCATCGTCATCGACGTCAAATGTCCGCTGACCGCGTTCGAGCAGGCCTTCGACGAGGAGGATGAGGGGCGCCGCGCGGACCTCCTGCTGTCCCATGCCAAGGCGATGCAGAGCTATGCCGCCGACCTCGGCCGCAAATCCTACTGGCGGCAGTTCGATCTCTCGCCCGATTTCGTGATCATGTTCATTCCCGGCGAGCATTTCCTCGCCGCCGCGGCCGAGCGCGCGCCCGACCTGATCGAGCATTCCTTCCGCGGCGGCGTGATCGTCGCCTCCACCATCAACATGCTGGCGCTCGCCAAGGTGATGGCGGGCATGTGGCGGCAGGAGGGCCTGGCCAGGCAGGCCGAGGAGGTCGGTCGGCTCGGCAAGGATCTCTATGCGCGGCTGCAGACGATGGGACGTCACGTCGAACGGCTCGGCCGCAACCTCGCCCAGGCGACCGGCGCCTATAACGACTTCGTCGGCAGCCTGGAAAGTCAGGTGATGACCCAGGCGAAGAGGTTCGAGGGGCTGAGCGTCGACACTGGCGGCAAGATCATCGAGCCGCTGCCGGTAGTGGATATGACGGTGCGGCCGTTGACGAAGTTGTCCGTGCCCGCGGAGTTCCCCGAGGCAGCCGAGTAGCGGTTGGCTGCCTTCGTACGTCCGTTGATCCGAGCAGCCATCGTGCCTGGTCGAGTTCCTACCCTTGGATCGTCGTTGCGAGGAGCGTAGCGACGAAGCAATCCAGTGTTGGCGGGACTGGATTGCTTCGCTGCGCTCGCAATGACGGCGGTTTTGCTTGCCTACAGGTTGAGTAGCGCCGGATCGCCGCCCTGGGCGGTGATGTTGACCGACAAGGCGCGTTCCGTCGCGTAGCGCAGCAGAGCGTGCGGTCCCCCGGCCTTCGGACCGGTGCCGGACAGGCCCTCGCCGCCGAACGGCTGCACGCCGACCACCGCGCCTATGATCGAGCGGTTGACGTAGACGTTGCCGGCCGGAACCAGCGCGCGCACCTCCTGCGCGAACCGTTCGATCCGGCTGTGCACGCCGAGCGTCAGGCCGTAGCCGCGATCGGCCAGCTTGCCCGCGACCTCCTCCAGGTCGGCCGGATCGTAGCGGTAGATGTGCAGGATCGGACCGAACACCTCGCGCTCCAGGTAATCGGGCGCGGGCACCTCGGCGATGACCGGACCGAAATAGCTGCCGCGATTGGCGCCTGGTTCCAGCCGGTGGATGATCCGTCCTTCGCGCTCCAGCCGGTCGGCATGCGCCTGCAGGTTAGCGAGTGCCTCGGCATCGATCACCGGACCGATGTCGGTCGCGGCATTGGCCGGATCGCCGATCACCAAAGTGTCGAGCGCGCCGGACAAAGTGGCGATCAGCTCGTCGGCCGAATCCTTCGGCAGGAACAGTACGCGCAGCGCCGAGCACCGCTGACCCGCCGAACCGATCGCCGACTGGATTACGTCATCCACCACTTGTTCGCGCAGCGCCGTCGTGTCGACGAACAGTCCGTTCAGCCCGCCGGTCTCGGCGATGAAGGGCAGGATCGGCCCATCCCGGTCCGCCAGCGTGCGATTGATCGCGCGGGCCGTATCGGTGCCGCCGGTGAAGGCGACGCCGTCAATCTCCGGATGCGCGACCAGCGCCGCGCCGACCGTGGCACCGTCGCCCGGCAGCAGGGCGAGCAGGTCGGGATCGAGCCCCGCCTTGTGGAACAGCCGCACCGCCTCGGCCGCGACGAACGGCGTCTGCTCGGCCGGCTTGGCGAGCACCGCATTGCCGGCCGCCAATGCCGCCGCCACCTGCCCGGTGAAGATCGCCAGCGGAAAGTTCCAGGGCGAGATGCAGGCGAAGATGCCGCGCCCGCGCAGCTCCAGTTGGTTGGTCTCGCCGACCGGTCCCTTCAGCGTCTCCAGCCCGGCGAACTGCTTCTCGGCGAGCGTGGCATAGTAGCGGCAGAAATCCACCGCCTCGCGCACCTCGGCGACGCCGTCGTTGAGCGTCTTGCCGCCCTCGCGCGCGAGCAGCGCCACCAGCCGGTCCATGTCGGCTTCCAGTGCGTCGCCCATCGCGCGCAGGATGCGTCCGCGGCCGGCGCCGCCCCGTGCGTCCCAGGCAGGCTGCGCCTTGGCGGCGCGATCGGCGGCCCGGTCGATATCCTCGTCCGTCGCGTCGGAGAGCGTGCCGATCACGATTTCGCGATCGACCGGGCTCGGGAGCTGCCTGGCAT
>CAXTUG010000132.1:0-261 GCA_964247375.1 uncultured Sphingomonadaceae bacterium | reverse complement strand
ATCGGTCCCGCGGTCAGCGTCTCCGCCGCCAGCTGGCTGGTGGCACGCGCGGCACGATGACGCGTCGCGGTGATCGAGTAGTCGCGGCCGAGCGGGTTCTTGCGCGCGCCGCCGTAGATGCCGGCCGGCTGCGCGATGCGCGGATGGGGGAAGGGGCGGGACGCCGCCTCGGCGAGGGGATGGCGCACCACGTCCGCGGCCGGCACCCGGTCGTTGAGCAGCGGATGGACGAAGGGGGTGTTGGCGGCATGTTCCAGCAGC
>CAXTUG010000131.1:0-8702 GCA_964247375.1 uncultured Sphingomonadaceae bacterium | reverse complement strand
GCGTAGCCCGTCCGGTGGATCCCGGCCTGCGCCGGGATGACGTGTTAGGGGACGTGTTAGGGAGAGGCTTTCCCCCCTTCCTTCCCACCCGAACCCATACGTGCTTAGCTTGACGCAGTAGTAAGCAGCCGCCGGTGAGCGGTGTCGGAGGATGCCATGGCGTTCGGAACGACGCTTCTGCTGGGCGCGGCGGCGCTCAGCCTTTCGGGTACGGGGAAGGCGCAAGCGGCTCTTGGCCCTGCAGCTCGGACGCTAATGCAGGACTCTCTGTTCCCCGGCGAAGGCCGGTGCACGAATAAGGTAACCGCTGACGAAAGCCCTCGTCGCTCCTATATCGCCGCCAAGGAGTGATTCATGGCCGAACAGAGTGTCATCTGCAGTTATGCGCGCACGCCGATGGGCGGGTTTCAGGGCGCGTTGTCGAGCGTGTCCGCGACCGAGCTGGGCGCCGTGGCGGTAAAGGCGGCGGTCGAGCGGGCGGGGGTGTCGCCCGACGCGATCGACCGCATCTACATGGGTTGCGTGCTGCCGGCGGGTCTCGGCCAAGCGCCGGCGCGGCAGGCGGCGCTCGGCGCCGGGCTGCCGCGCTCGATCGAGGCGACCACGGTCAACAAGATGTGCGGATCGGGCATGCAGGCCGCGATCATGGCGGACGAGGCGCTGCGCAGCGGATCGGCCGACGTGATCGTCGCCGGCGGCATGGAGAGCATGTCCAACGCACCCTACCTGCTCGCCAAGCACCGCGCCGGCGCGCGCATCGGCCACGGCCAGGTGATGGATTCGATGATGCTCGACGGGCTGGAAGACGCCTACGAGCCGGGCAAGGCGATGGGCGTCTTCGCCGAGGCGAGCGCGCGCGACTACCAGTTCACGCGCGAGGCGCAGGATGCCTTCGCTATCGCCAGCCTGGAGCGCGCCAGCGCCGCAATCGGCGGCGGCCACTTCGCCGACGAGGTGGTGCCGGTCACGGTGAGGGGCCGCGGCGGCGAAACGCACGTCGACCAGGACGAGCAGCCCGGCAAGGCCCGGCCCGACAAGATCCCGTCGCTGAAGCCCGCCTTCACCAAGGACGGCACGATCACCGCCGCCAATGCCTCGTCCATCTCCGACGGCGCCGCCGCGCTGGTGATGGCGCGCGAGAGCGTCGCCCGGGAGCAGGGGCTGACGATCGAGGCGCGGATCGTGGCGACCGCGGCGCATGCGCACGAGCCGGCGCAGTTCACGACCGCGCCGGTGCCGGCGATCCGCAAGGTGCTGGAGAAAGCCGGCTGGAGCGTCGCCGACGTCGACCTGTTCGAGGTCAACGAGGCGTTCGCGGCGGTGACGATGATCGCGATGCGCGAGCTCGGCATCCCGCACGACAAGGTCAACGTGCATGGCGGTGCGACCGCGCTCGGTCATCCGATCGGTGCCTCGGGCGCGCGTATCCTGGCGACGCTGATCGCGGCCCTGAAATCGCGAGGCCTGAAGCGCGGCGTCGCGGCGCTCTGCATCGGCGGCGGCGAGGCGACGGCGGTGGCGCTGGAGATTGCGTGATCACGGTCGAGGGCGGGTGCCACTGCGGGCTGGTCCGGTTCGAAGCCGACCTGCCCGCCGCCGAGGTGCAGGTGGACGCATGCGACTGCTCGATCTGCAGCATGACCGGCTACCAGCATCTGATCGTGCCGGAGGACCGCTTCCGGCTGGTCGAGGGACGGCGCGAGACGACCACCTACCGCTTCGGCAGCGGCGTCGCGCAGCACATCTTCTGCAGCCAGTGCGGCATCAAGAGCTTCTATAAGCCGCGCTCCCACCCGCGCCACGTCAGCGTCAACCTGCGCTGCCTGGACGAGGGACACGGGCTGGAACCGCGCTTCGTGCCGTTCGACGGAAAGAACCATCCGGGCGCGGTGGGCTGACGCAGCGCTATCATGCCCCGAGGTCTTGCTCCGAAGCGATAGTCGAAGAACTGGAGACACGACCGGAAGGGATGCGCTTGGCGGCAGCCGTGGTGGGCGATACACCGGCCTGATGAGAGGATCCGCATGAAGCCTGCTGCCGTCGACGTGGGCGAGCGATCGCCGCTGCGCCTGGTCATCCTGGCGTCCACCCTGGGCACCGTGTTCGAATGGTACGACTTCTTCGTCTACGGCACGCTCGCCGGCGTCATCGGCCAGAATTTTTTTCCTTCGGGCAACGCTACCGTATCGCTGCTGATCACGCTCGCCACGTTCGGCGTAGGCTTCGGCATGCGGCCGGTCGGCGCGGTGCTGTTCGGGGTGCTCGGCGACCGGCTGGGGCGAAAATACACGTTCCTGGTGACGGTCGCGCTGATGGGCGGCGCCACCGCCGGCGTCGGCCTGCTCCCGACCTATGCCACGATCGGCATCGCCGCGCCGCTGCTGCTGGTGCTGCTGCGGGTGGCGCAGGGATTGGCGCTGGGCGGCGAATATGGCGGCGCCGCGATCTACGTCGCCGAACATGCGCCCAGGAGGCTGCGCGGCTTCTACACCAGCTTCATCCATGCCGGCGTCGCGGGCGGCTTCCTGCTCAGCCTAGGGGTGGTGCTGACCGCCAGCGAGGTCGCCGCCAAGGACGACTGGGCGGCCTGGGGCTGGCGCATCCCGTTCCTGTTCAGCCTGGTGCTGCTCGCTATCTCACTGTGGGTGCGGCTGATGCTGCGCGAGAGCCCGGTTTTCCGGGCGATGCAGCGGGAGGGCAATCTCGCCACCAATCCGCTGAAGGAGAGCATCGACAGCTGGGCCAAGTGGCGGAAGCTGCTGGTGGTGCTGTTCGGCGTCAGCGCCGGGCTGACGGTGATCTTCTACACCGCGCACTTCCAATCGCTCTACTTCATCCAGAATGCGGTCAGGATCGACGACACGCCAGCGCGGCTGATCGTCGCCTGCTCGGCGCTGCTCAGCATCGGCTGGTATATCCTGTTCGGCTGGCTGTCGGACAAGGTCGGCCGCAAGCCGCCGATCATCGCCGGCTACGTACTGATGCTGGTACTGGCCTTTCCCTTGTTCAAGATGATGGCCGCCAACGGCAATCCGGAGCTCGCCGCCGCCGCCGTGCGGGCTCCGGTGGTGGTGCGGGGCGGCGACTGCGCGTTCAACCCGCTCGCGACCAAGGGTCAGGTCACCGCCTGCGGGCGCGTACTCGACAGCCTGTCCAAGCGCGGCATCGCCTACAAGACGGTGAGCATGACCGATGGCGCACCGCTGGTGACGATCGGCAGCCGCGTGCTGACCGCGCCCGACGACGACGCGATCGCCGCCGCCCTGACCGACGCCGGCTACCCGACCGGCAAGGTCACGCCGCCGCTCGGGCGCGCGGTCAAGGTCGCGTTCGGCATCATCGCGATCGCCTTCATCTCCGGCATGACCTACGGCCCGGTCGCGGCCCTGCTGGTCGAGTTGTTTCCGGCACGGGTGCGCTACACGTCGCTGTCGATCCCCTATCATATCGGATCAGGGTATTTCGGCGGGTTCCTGCCGTTCATCAATCAGTACATCGTCGCCAAGTCGGGCGATCCGTTTGCCGGCCTGTGGTACACGGTCGGCGTAACCGCCATGGCGCTGCTGATCGTCTCGCTGGCGGTGCCGGAGACGGCGGGCAAGAGGCTGGAATGACCGACGCCGACCTGGCGCTGGCGGCGCGCCTGGCGGACGCCGCCGGCGCGGCGATCCGCCCGTTCTTCCGCAAGCGCTTCCGGATGGAAGCCAAGGACGATCTGTCGCCGGTGACGGAGGCCGACCGCGCCGCCGAAGCGGCGATGCGCGCAGTCCTGGCGGAGGAGCGGCCGGACGACGGCGTGATCGGCGAGGAATATGGCCGCGACCGCCCGGACGCGGAACGGGTCTGGGTGCTCGACCCGATCGACGGCACCCGATCGTTCATTGCCGGGCGGCCGATCTTCGGTACGCTGATCGCGCTTCTGGAGCAGGCCAAGCCGGTGCTCGGCATCATCGACCAGCCGATCGCGGGCGAGCGCTGGGTCGGCGCCGCCGGCCGTGCGACGACCCTGAACGGCGAGGCTGTGCGCACGCGATCCTGCCGCACGATCGCGGACGCGCACCTCGCCACGACCGGGCCGGGCTATTTCACGCCGGAGAGCTGGACCGCCTTCGAACGGGTGCGGAGCGCCGCGCGCGACACGTTGTGGGGCGGCGACTGCTACAATTACGGCCTGGTCGCCGCCGGCCACCTGGACCTGGTCGTGGAAGACGGCCTCAAGCTCTATGACTTCGCCGCCCTCGTGCCGATCATCCAGGGTGCCGGCGGCATCATGCGCGATTGGCACGGGCGGGCACTGGACATGGCCAGCGACGGGAAGGTCGTAGCCGCGGGCGATCCCAGCCTGGTCGACGCCGTGATCGCATCATTGCAGGAGAGGTGACATAGCTCTCTCCGTTTATTATCTAGGCTGAACTGCAAGGAAAGAGGCTCAGATGGAGCGGGCTATCAGTGCAAGCGATGCCGATCAGCGTTTCTCGGAGGTGCTGCGGGAGGTGGAGGCCGGCGAGACGTTCGTCGTGACATCGCGCGGCCGGGCGGTAGCGAGAATATCTCCGGTGGACGACGCCGATCAGCAGTCCGCTGCGATCGACCGCCTGCTTGACGTGCTGGCGTGTTTGCCGCGGCGCTCGCTTTCGGACTGGAACCGAGACGATCTCTACGCGTGATCCGTATCGCGTTCGACACCAATATTCTGGCCTACCTTGCCGGCGTTAATCGCCATTCGAGTGATGGCTTCAAGGTAGAACAGAGCCGTGCACTATTGAAGCAGTTGCGCGGCAAGGCGGCGCTAGTCACGCCTGTTCAGACGTTGGGAGAGTTGTTCATCGTCCTGCTCAAGGCCGGCTCTGATCGCTCCGCTGCGCGCGATACGGTCATGGACTTTCATCGGACCTTCGGCCGTGCCGATAGCGGGAGCTCGGCCCTGGTGTCTGCGCTGGACCTTGCAGCTACGCATAAGCTTCAGATCTGGGACGCCCTCATCCTTAACGCCGCCGTCGAAGCCGGCTGCGCCATGCTCCTTTCCGAGGACATGCAGCACGGCTTTACCTGGCGCGGGCTATCCGTGGTGAATCCCTTCAGAACGCCGATCGATGCCCAACTGGCGGAACTGACGCAGGCATCGACGACGTAAGCCGCCGCGACAGCTAATCAAGCAGCCTTGCGCAAGCGAGCGAAGCTGCGGAACAGTTCGCGGGTGCTGGGATCGGCGACGTCCTCCGTCAGCCGATCGACCATCTCCGGCACGGTCGAGCCCGACGCGATCGCGACGCGCTGCGCCGCCATCGCCCAGCTGCCGAACGAGCGGACCGTCACGTCCCGCGAGCTCAGCATCACCACCGCACGGTGGCGCGGATCGGCCTTGATGCGCTCGAACGCCTTGCTGACCATCGCCGGCTCGCCCTCTAGGGCCTGCAGGAAGCGATAGCCGTCATAGAGCAGCAGGCCGGTCACCCCGGCCGCGCCATTGTTCCGGCGCGACACCGATAGAATCTCGTCGACGGCGCTCAGCGGCAGTTCGGGTCTGGCAGTGCTGATATAGGTGATCTGGAGCATCGTGAACCTTTCCGTCCGATCTCCATGCACCAAATCCGGTTAACAAGTCTCAAACCGGAAGGGGATAGACGCGAGCGGCAACTACTCTTATGGTTTCCACCATGCAGTCCGGTCGCGAAGCCCTTTCAACACTTCGACTTACGCGCCCTTAGGCGCGTCGACTCGCGGCCGCATGGGCCGCCGCTCACCGCCTAAGGGACCGCCGCCGCGCCGGATGAGGCGCCCCGACGCTCTTGTGCCGAGACCGACATGACCATGCTTGCCGACCCGTCCGTCAAATATCGCCCCTTCGCACCGATCGACCTGCCCGACCGGCGCTGGCCCGGCCGTACGATCACCAGGGCGCCGCGCTGGCTGTCGACCGACCTGCGCGACGGCAACCAGGCGCTGATCGATCCCATGGACGAGGAGAAGAAGACGCGCTTCTTCGACCTGTTGGTGAAGGTCGGCCTCAAGGAGATCGAGGTCGGGTTCCCGAGCGCGGGCGCGACGGAGTTCGACTTCATCTCCGGCCTGGTCCGGTCCGGCCGCGTTCCCGACGGCGTGATGATCCAGGTGCTGACCCAGTCGCGCCGCGACCTGATCGAGCGCAGCTTCGAGAGCCTGGAAGGCGCGCCGGCCGCGACCGTCCACCTCTACAACGCCGTCTCGCCCGCGTGGCGCCGGATCGTGTTCGGCATGAGCCGCGAGGAGATTCGCGACATTGCGGTGAGCGGCGCCAAGATCCTGCGCGACGAGGCCGCCAAGCGGCCGAGCACGGACTGGCGCTTCGAGTATAGCCCCGAGACCTTCTCCACCGCCGAACTCGATTTCAGCCTGGAGGTGTGCGAGGCGGTGATGGAGGTGCTGCGGCCGACGCCGGACAAGCCGATCATCTTCAACCTGCCCGCCACCGTCGAGGCGGCGACGCCCAACATCTACGCCGACCAGATCGAGTGGTTCTGCCGCAACATCCGCCATCGCGACAGCGTGGTGGTGTCGCTCCATCCGCACAACGACCGGGGCACCGGCGTCGCGGCCGCGGAACTGGGCCTGATGGCGGGCGCGGATCGCGTCGAAGGCTGCCTGTTCGGCAATGGCGAGCGGACCGGCAACGTCGACCTGGTGACGCTGGGGCTGAACCTCTACACCCAGGGGATCGATCCGGGGCTGGACTTCTCCGACATCGACGAGGTGATCAACACCGTCACCTACTGCAACAACCTGCCGGTGCATCCGCGCCACCCCTATGCGGGCGACCTGGTGTTCACCGCCTTTTCCGGCAGCCATCAGGACGCGATCAAGAAAGGCTTCGCCGCGCAGGAACAGCGCAACGACCGGATCTGGGACGTGCCCTATCTGCCGATCGATCCCAAGGACCTCGGCCGCGACTATGAAGCGGTGATCCGGGTCAACTCGCAATCCGGCAAGGGCGGCGTCGCGTGGGTGCTGGAGCAGGACAAGGGCCTGAAGCTGCCCAAGCGGATGCAGGCGGACTTCAGCCGATCGGTGCAGGCGCTGGCCGACGAGACCAGCCGCGAGCTGAATGCGGCAGACATCTGGGCGCGCTTCCGGGAGCATTACCACCTGGACGACGGCCGATCCTACGAGTTGCTCGACTATGCCGAGACCCATGCCGGCAGCGACCGCCTCTTCACCGGCCGGGTGCGGCACGCCGGCGTGGAACGGTCGGTCAGCGGTCGCGGCAACGGCCTGCTCTCCAGCGTGCTGGCCGCGCTGCGGGACGGGTTCGGCCTGACCCTGGATATCGTGGACTATTCCGAGCACGCGATCGGTCATGGCAGCGACGTGCAGGCGGCTGCCTATGTCGAAGCGGCGACGGCGGACGGGCGGACGGTGTTCGGAGTCGGCATCGACACCGACGTGGCCACCGCCTCGGTGAGAGCCCTGCTGGGCGCCGCCAACGCGCTCTGACGCGAGCGCCTGGCGGACGATCGAGCGTCCTGCGCAGACGCTCGTGGGACGTCAGGCGAAACGCTGCTTGAGCTCGAACATCGCGACCGCCGCCTTCGCCGCCTCGCCGCCCTTGTCCTTCTCGGCCGGCCGGGCGCGGGCGAGCGCCTGGGCTTCGTCCTCGACGGTCAGGATGCCGTTGCCGATCGGCAGCCCGTCCAGCGTCAGCGCCATCAGCGCGCGGGCGCTCTCGTTCGACACGACTTCGAAATGGTAGGTCTCGCCGCGGATCACCACGCCCAGCGCCACGAAGCCGTCATAGCGCCCCGTCTCCGCCGCCAGCGCGACCGCCGCGGGAATCTCCAGCGCGCCCGGCACGGTGACCGTCTCGTGGCCGTGGCCGGCCGCGTCCAGCGCGCCCCGCGCGCCCTCCAGCAGCAGGTCGTTGAGAGGCGCGTAGAAGCGCGCCTCGACGATCAGGAAACGCGCCATCACTCGTCTCCGGAGCAGGGGATCGGCCGCTCGCCGACGATCGACAGGCCGTAGCCGTCCAGTGCGACCAGCGTATGATGCGCGTTGCTGAGCAGGATCATGTCCTGCACGCCCAATTCGGTCAGAATCTGCGCGCCGACGCCGTAGTCGCGCAATTCCTCGGGATCCATGCCGCCCTCGCCGGTGGCGGCGGATCCCACCACCTTGGACAGGCGTCCGTCGATCATCGGCTTGGTCAGCACGACGATCACGCCCGACCCTTCCTCGCCGATGATCTTCATCGCGCCGGCGAGCAGGCCGCCGCGCTTCGACACGCCGCCGAACATGTCGGCGAACAGCGCCTGCGCGTGCATCCGCACCAGCGTCGGCCTGGACGGATCGATCTTGCCCTTGACCAGCGCGACCTGCTCGTCGCCGGTCGCCTTGTTGTAGAAGCTGATCGCGCGCCACTCGCCGCCCCAGCGGCTGGTGAAGCGGCTCTCCGCGCGCTGCTCGACCAGGTGGTCGTGGCGGCGGCGATAGGCGATCAGGTCGCGGATCGTGCCGATCTTGAGGCCGTGAAGCTGCGCGAAGGCGACCAGATCGTCCATCCGCGCCATGCGCCCGTCGTCGTTCATGATCTCGCAGATCACGCCCGAGGGGTTGAGCCCGGCGAGCCGCGACACGTCGACCGCAGCCTCGGTATGGCCGGCGCGGACGAGGACGCCGCCGTCGCGCGCGACGAGCGGGAAGACGTGGCCCGGCGTGACGATGTGCTCGGG
>CAXTUG010000130.1:0-8770 GCA_964247375.1 uncultured Sphingomonadaceae bacterium | reverse complement strand
GCCCCCCCGCGGCGGGGCGGCGCGGCCCTGGGGGCCCGCGGCACCCCCTCCCCCGCGCGGCGGGTCGGCCCATTGCGCTGGCAGCCGCCGCAGCCGGCGGCGCGCTGGTCCGGCACCCGCGTGGCCGACCGGTTCGGCGCGCGCTGCATGCAGCCGCAGCTCTTCGCCGACATGATCTTCCGCTCCGCCATGAGCGAGGACTGCCTGTACCTGAACGTCTGGGCACCCGTCGGCGCGCGCAGGGGGCAGAAATTGCCGGTGCTGTTCTACATCCACGGCGGCGGCTTCGCCGCCGGCGACGGCTCCGAACGGCGCTACGACGGCGCCGCCACCGCGGCGCAGGGCATCGTCGTCATTACGCTCAACTATCGTTTGGGCGTGTTCGGTTTCCTGGCGCACCCCGATCTCACCGCCGCGTCCGCCTATCACGGCTCGGGCAATTACGGCCTGCTCGATCAGGTTGCGGCGCTCGCCTGGGTCAAGCGCAACATCGCCGCGTTCGGCGGCGACCCTGATCGCGTCACGGTGGGCGGGGAGTCCGCCGGCTCGATCGCCACCAGCATCCTGATGGCGTCGCCGCTGACGCGCGGCCGGATCGCCGGCGCAATCGGCGAGAGCGGGGCGCTGCTGCGGCCGCTGGCGCCGATCGGTCAGGAGCAGGCGGACCGCAACGGCGTCGCTTTCGTGCGGAAGACTGGCGCCTCCGATCTCGCTTCCCTGCGTGCGATGCCGGCCGACCGGCTGCTCGCCGCGCAGGTCGCCGACGAGCAGTTCAACACCGAAACCGTGATCGATCATCGCCTGCTGGACGAGCCGACAGAGATCACCTTCACCGCCGGCCGCGCCGCGCGCGTGCCGCTGCTGGTCGGCGCCAACTCGCAGGAGAATGGCTATGCCAGCCTGCTCGGCGACGATCCGCCGACGCTCGCCGCCTACCGCGCCGCCCTCACGCGCCGCTTCGGCGATCGCGCCGATGCCTGGTTCGCGCTCTACCCGGCACGAGCCGACGCCGACGTGCGGGCGGCCGCCACGGCGCTGGCCGGCGACATGTTCCTGCGCCAGTCGCCCGGGAAGGGGTTCGACCTGCAGCGCCGCACCGGCGCGCCGACCTATTATTACTACTACGCCCACGTCCGCCCGCGCTTCCTGGCGGATACGAGCGGCGCGCCGCCCGCCTGGGGCGCGGTCCACAGCGCCGAGATCGAATATGCGCTGGGAAATCTCGACGCCAATCCGGCCTACGCCTGGACCGACGCCGACCGGCGCGTCTCGGCGACGATGCACGGCTATTTCGTGAACTTCATAAAGACCGGCGATCCCAACGGCCCCGGCCTACCGGTGTGGCCCAAAGCGGCGCAGGACGCCGGCGCGATCCAGCGTCAGCGGATCGACGTCGAGACCCGGGCCGTGCCCTTTCCGGAGCAGCAGCGCTACGTCGCCGCCGAGACGCTACTGCCGCCGCGGTAAGCGTGACGCCGCATCTGAACCGGTGACCGTCGGCAGGCATATCCTGCCGGGGATCGGAAGACGCGAACGTCGATGGCTGCCTTCAATCGAAAGCGTCCTGACCTCCGTTCGTGCTGAGCGAAGTCGAAGCACGTGTGCAGTGGCGTCCTTCGACTTCGCTCAGGACGAACAGAGGCAGATGCTGCGGCCGCCGGAATAACTGAAATCGGAAATGAACAGGCGGTTAGCGATGATTGCGAAGTGCTGTCCTGGCGATCAGGACCAAATGCAAGGCATGCACGGCCACGAACGACGCGGCGGTGATCAGCAGGCCTCTTGTCGCTGCATCGTCCTGGACGTGCCCCGGCATGGCGAACGCGGTGGCCGCGGCCGTTCCGCCCAGTAGGATGACGGCCAATATTGGCATCAGCGACAGGGCCATGATACGCGGGGCCCACCACCCCACCTCGCCATTGATCGTCCATTGCATCGGCAGCCTGTCCAGCGAGCGAAACCGATTGTTCGCCACCAGCGACATGATGACGAGAATAGCCAAAAATACGCAAATGATCGCAAGACGCAGCATGGCGGCCTCCACGTTCGGCAATAGGCTCGTATCGGACCTGTAAGTGTCTCTCAACGCTCACGCGGCGTTCGGTAATCCTTAACGCGCTCTGCCTACTTGCGCAGTATGAAACTCGCGACCGCAATCCTAAGCCTACTGGCGACTGCATGCTCGTACAGCCATCCTGCGGAAAAATTGATACACGTTCCAATAACGGTGGGAGGGATTACTTACCAGTGGCCTTCTGGTGGGTCGGCAGATAGCGGCGATCCAGCCATATCGAACAGTCATGCGTACATACCGAAGCGCATTTGGAATGAAGTTATTGGCGTCATTCCGAGCATGCGTTACTTTAGCGATGAAGGTGAAGTTTCGGTATTTCTGGAAGAAACAAAAGAGTCTTCATGGAATATCCACTCAGATGGTTCCGGATTGCCCGCCCAGGTCGGCAAGTTTGTCAAGACTGAGGCGCATCCCGACTACGTTATGGGCGAAAGTCGCGGCCCGGGCATCATCTCTCCGCCGACCATAGTAATTTTCAAATCTGAGCCAAACGCCTATTTGTCTTGTATGCCTGGCGTAGGGAATGATCCCCTGAAGGGTATTTGTTTGCTCTTTCTGAACGATCGGGGCGTCGTTCATCAATTGGCCCTCAGCTGGGGCGTTTGGGAGAATGTTCCGGCCATGTTGAAGCTATACCGGGCGCTCATCGGAATACATGACGGCATTTAAGCAGTCGAAGGTCGGCTTAGACTCGGTTTCGCCGAAGGAGACCACTACGATGCCGGGGAAAATGCACTTTCCCGCCAAGCACAGGTGACGTAACGTCCGCTCGATGTCCCGCGGATGACGGGATGCAGCAGAGAGGATCGCCCGTGAACCGTCGCTTATCCGCCCGCCGCCCACTTGCTAATGGTAGCGCTATCATGTTGGCGCTGCTGGCGGCCGCGCCCGGCGTCGCCCAACTCTACAAGGATCCGGACCAGCCCACCGCCGCCCGCGTCGCCGACCTCGTCGGGCGCATGACAATCGAGGAGAAGGCGGCGCAGATGCAGAATGTCGCGCCCGCCATCCCGCGGCTCGGCATTCCGGCCTACGATTACTGGAACGAGGCGCTGCACGGCGTCGCCCGCGCGGGCGAGGCGACGGTCTTCCCGCAGGCGATCGGCATGGCGGCGACCTGGGATGCCGACCTGCTCCATGCCGAGGGCCGGGTGGTCGCGGTCGAGGGCCGCGCCAAGTACAACCAGGCGCAGCGCGAGGGCAATTTCGAGCGCTATTACGGGCTCACCTTCTGGTCGCCCAACATCAACATCTTCCGCGATCCGCGCTGGGGGCGAGGGCAGGAGACGTTGGGCGAGGATCCCTATCTCACCGGCACGCTCGGCACGCAGTTCATCCTCGGCGTGCAGGGCGACGATCACAAATATTTTCAGGCGATCGCGACGCCCAAGCATTTCGCGGTCCATTCGGGGCCGGAGCCGCTGCGCCATGGCTTCAACGTCGACGTGGCGCCGCGCGACCTGACCGAGACCTACCTGCCGCAGTTCCGCCGCGCGATCACCGAGGGCAAGGCCCAGTCGCTGATGTGCGCCTACAACGCGATCGACGGCAAGGCGGCGTGCGCCAACGATATGTTGCTCGGCGACATCCTGCGCCGCGACTGGGGCTTCCAGGGCTTCGTCACGTCCGATTGCGGTGCGGTCGACGACATCACCACCGGCCACCATGATGCGAAGACCGGCGCCGAGGGTGCGGCGCTCGCCGTGCGCCGCGGCACCGACACCGGCTGCGACTTCAAGGACGAGATGCTCGCACTGCCCGGCGCGGTGCGCCAGGGTTACCTGACCGAAGCCGACATGGACGTCGCGCTGAAGCGGCTGTTCACCGCGCGCATGCGGCTCGGCATGTTCGATCCGCCGGAGAGGGTGCCATTCTCCCGCATCGGCATCGCCGCGAACCACTCGGACGCACATAAGGCGCTGTCGCTGCGCGCTGCACGGGAATCGATCGTGTTGCTCAAGAACAGCGGCGTGCTGCCGCTGGCCGGGCCGGGCCGTCGCATCGCCGTCGTCGGCCCGACCGCGACCTCGCTGGTCGGACTGGAGGGCAATTACAACGGCACCCCGACCGCGCCGGTCCTGCCGCTCGATGCGCTGGAGGCGGGTTTCGGCCGCGGCAACGTCAGCTATGCGCAGGGTGCGCCGTTCACCGCCGAAGTCGCCGTGCCGATCCCGCGTACCGCGTTCGGCGACGGGCTCACCGCCAGCTTCTACAATAGCGCCGACTTCTCGGGTCCGGTCGTGGCCAACCGCCGCTTCCGCGAGATCGACGTCAACTGGGACTTGATCGAACCGGCACCCGGCGTCGACCGCCGCACCTACTCGGTGCGCTGGACCGGCACGCTGACTCCGCCCGCGGCCGGCGACTATGCGTTCGAGGTCGACGTGCATCGCTGCGACATCGGCGACGGTACCGAGACGTATACGCTTCGGATCGAGGGCGCGCCCGACTTCCACGTCGAATCGGCATGCGGCGCACCGGGCAGCCGGCGCAGCCTGTCGGTGCGTTTCGCCGACACCCGCCCGCGCGCCGTCACGCTGGAGATGGCGCACAAGTCGGCGCGCTCGGGCAGCATGAGCCTGTCGTGGAAGGCGCCGCTCGCCGCCTTGCGCGACGAGGCCATCG
Organism: uncultured Sphingomonadaceae bacterium; assembly: GCA_964247375.1. Lineage (GTDB taxonomy): Bacteria > Pseudomonadota > Alphaproteobacteria > Sphingomonadales > Sphingomonadaceae > Sphingomonas_I. The sequence goes on along the minus strand of CAXTUG010000130.1, from coordinate 4,071 downwards.
CCAGGGCGCGCGATGCCGACGTGGTGGTCGCCTTCGTCGGCCTGAACGCCTGGCTGGAAGGCGAGGAGATGCCGCTCAAGGTGCCGGGGTTCGACGGCGGCGACCGCACGGGCATCGCGCTACCGGCGGCGCAGCTCTCCCTGCTCGACGCGCTCGCCGCCACCGGCAAGCCGCTCGTGATCGTGCTGCAGAGCGGCTCGGCGGTCGCGCTCGGATCTGCCGATCGCAAGGCGGCGGCCGTGCTCGCGGCGTGGTATCCGGGCGAGCAGGGCGGGCAGGCGATCGCGGACGTGCTCAAGGGCACGGTCAATCCCAGCGGCCGACTGCCGGTCACCTTCTACCGCTCGACCGATCAGCTGCCGCCCTTCGCCGACTATGCGATGAGGAACCGCACGTATCGCTACTTCGGCGGCCAGCCGGAATATGCCTTCGGCCATGGACTCAGCTATACCAGCTTCGCCTACTCGGCACCGGTCGTCGCGGCGCGCCGGCTCGCCGCCGGCAAGGAGCAGACGGTGCGCGTGCGCGTGCGCAACACCGGCCGGCGCGCGGGCGACGAGGTGGCGCAGCTCTACGTCGCCGTGCCGGGGATCAAGGGCACGCCGATCCGGTCGCTGAAGGGCTATCAGCGCGTCCACCTGGCCGCGGGCGAGACCAGGACGGTCAGCTTCCGCCTGACGCCGCGCGACCTGGCCTTTGCCGACGCGAAAGGCGTGATGCGCATCCTGCCCGCCACCTACCAGCTGTGGGTCGGCGGCGGCCAGCCGGGTACCAGTGCCCCGGGTACCGCCGCGTCGTTCCAGATGGAGGGCACGCTCGCGCTGCCGCGCTGAACCTGGTTCCGCCTGACCAAACTGCTGTTCATCATCCCGGCGCAGGGCGGGTCCAAGAGTCCGCTGAGCGCTAGCCTCCTGGGGATCTCTTGAGTGCACAGATGATATGCAACACCAGTTTAGGATGCTGCGATGGGAGGGGATTATGCTTCAACTGTCGGAACAGCCGTCATCGCCCACCAGATCCTTGGCTTCTCCCAGCCCGCCTGGACAACACTCATCCGACAGCTTGAGCTTGATCTCTCGCGTCATCTTCGAGTCCTTTCCCCTCAGGAATGAGACCCGGTCGGCTGCGCCCTACGTGCAGCGCACCATCAACCTCGAGACCCTAAGTTTCCATCAGCTCGCTGCTATCGCCACCCGCTACAACAACACCCTGAAAATACCTCGACTGCCAAACACCGCCGAGGCATGCTACCCTTATCCATTCCACTTCGCATATGGATCCAATCCCTCCCTGCGCTAGAATAAAGGAAATTTCTCCAAATTTTGAGAAATTGCTGCAATGCACAAAGGACTTGCAATTACCACAGACGTGTTATATTGTGCAGTGCAACATGATTGAGAGCAGGACGGTGATGGCGGAGTTTGATCAACCGAAGAGCAAGCCGGCTGCCAAGCCGCGCAAGCCTGCCGTGCCGAAGCCGGGGATCGGCACACCGGTTCTTAACCAAATGCCCGCGGCGGTGGAAGCTGTCGCTGAACAGTTCGTGCCTTCGCCGGCACAGTCTGCCGAAACGATCGAGGCCGTCACGTCGCCGGCCGTTCACAGCGACGCAATCGAAGCGCGGGCCGTCGATCCGGTCGAGCCAGCGCCCACGCATGAGGAAGTTGTTGATATGGCTACCGTTGCTTCGCCCACAGAGGCCACCGACACGGCCCAGGCTGCGTTCACTGATTATTCCAGCCGCTTCAAGTCGGCGTTCGAGCGTTCGAGCAAGCTCAGCGAAGAGCTGGTCGACCTTGCCAAGGGCAATGTCGAGGCGCTGATCGCGTCGGCCCGCGTCGCCGCCAAGGCGAGCGAGCAGCTCGGCCAGGAAGCGGCCGAGTATGGCAAGCGCCACTTCGATAGCGCGACCAGCGTGTTCAAGAGCTTTGCGTCGGTCAAGTCGCCGACCGAGCTGTTCCAGCTGCAGAGCGAGTTCGCCAAGAGCTCGTTCGACAGCGCAGTCGCCGAGGCGTCGCGCGTCAGCGAGTCGCTGATGAAGGTCGCGGGCGATATCGCCCAGCCGCTGTCCAATCGCTACTCGCTGGCCGCCGAGAAGATCAAGTCGGCCACGCTCTGAGGAACTTGGCCGAGCCTTCGGCCCAAGTCGTGTAACGCGTACCGGCGGCCGCCGCGTGAAGGGGCGGCCGCCGTTTTATCGGCCTTAACCGCGATATTGCCGGCGCTTGCCCTTGCCGCGCCCCGGTCCGATGCCATATCTTCGGGCACACGCTTATGAGTATGATCAAGCCACTCGGCATGGCCACCGACAAGGATGGCGAGGACGGCACCGGGCTGGGTGTCGCCACCCGCACGCGGACGCGCACCAAGCAGCCGTCCATGTACAAGGTGCTGATGCTGAACGACGATTACACGCCGATGGAGTTCGTCGTACTGTGCCTGCAACGCTTCTTCCGCATGGGATTGGAGGATGCGACGCGGGTCATGCTGCACGTCCATCAGAAGGGCGTCGGCGTATGCGGCATCTTCACCTACGAAGTTGCCGAGACCAAGGTGGCGCAGGTTACCGAGTTCGCGCGCCAGAACCAGCATCCGCTGCAGTGCACGCTGGAGAAGGCGTAAGAGTCAAAGCGCGTCGTTGCGGGCGCAGCGAAGCAACGGCGATGTAGATGCTTCGATGTTCTAACGCGCCGACGGAAGCCAAGCTTGGTCGATCCGTTCCTGGCGGCTGCTGTAATTGGCGAGGCGCGCCAGGCGATCCCGGTCCAGGATCCGCAGCATGTTGCCGGCGCGCGCGACCAGGCCCTGTTCGACCAGCACCCGCATCGTGCGGTTGACGTGAACGGCGGTAAGGCCGGTCAGATCGCCGATCTCCTCCTGCGTCAGCGGCAGGGCAAAGCCGTCGTCAATGGGCAGATCGGCGAAGCGCAGCCGCGTCTCGATCCAGAGCAGGAGCGCAGCCACGCGGCCGCGCGCCGAGTTGCGGCCGAGCGAGATCAGCCGGTCGGTCAGCGTGACGCGGTCGACCTGCTGGACGGCGAACAGCAGCGCGCCGAGCCGTGGATGTTCGGCGAACAGGGCACCCAGTCTGACGCGGTCGATCACGCACAGATCGGCGTCGGTGAGGGCGGTGACGGCGTCCGGCGCCTCGTCGAACGCCAGCCCGTCGAGGCCGATCAGGTCGCCGCGAAAGTGCAGCCGCACGATCTGACGCCGGCCGTCCTCCAGCAGCGCCGAGCAGAAGATCCAGCCGTTCTGCACGACCATGATGTCGCCGGGCGTCCCGTGCTCGGCGCGGATGACGGTGCCGCGCCGAAATTGACGATGGCCGACGGTCAGCTCGTCCAGCGCTGCCCGTTCCCCCGCGCGCAATTCAGTATAACGGCCGAGATGTTCGGCCAGGCACGTGTCTCCCATCCCGCTGTCGGTCCCCTTCTCCGGGACCGTCCTAAACCGACGACGGCGCGGCTGCCGCTAACACGCATCAATCCCTTCGACCGGCCGCAACATTTGTGTCCCGGGGCGGGGCGGGCGGCTTGCACCGGGGACATGACCCGGTAGAGCGGCGGCATGGACAGGATCGTCATCCGCGGCGGCAAACGGCTGGAAGGCCGGGTGCCCATTTCCGGCGCCAAGAATGCCGCGCTCACCCTTCTTCCGTGCGCGCTGCTGACCGATCAGCCGCTGACGCTCACCAACCTGCCGCGGCTCGCCGACGTCGAGGGTTTTGGCCATCTGATGAACGAGCTTGGCGTATCGACCACGGTCGCCGGCCAGCGCGGCACGTCGCCGGTGCGGGCGATGACGCTGAGCGCCGACCACATCGCCTCGACGACCGCGCCCTACGAGATGGTGCGCAAGATGCGGGCGTCGATCCTGGTGCTGGGGCCGCTGCTCGCGCGGGCCGGCCAGGCGACGGTGTCGCTGCCGGGCGGCTGCGCGATCGGCAACCGGCCGATCGACCTGCACCTGAAGGCGCTGGAGGCGCTCGGTGCGGAGATCGAGCTAGCGGCGGGCTATGTCCGCGCGCGGGCGCCGGCGGGTGGGCTCCGGGGCGGCCACGTCGTATTC
>CAXTUG010000129.1:228-8846 GCA_964247375.1 uncultured Sphingomonadaceae bacterium | reverse complement strand
CCAACGCGCTGCAGCGCCCGAAGCGCTTCTTCGGCGCGGCGCGCAACATCGAGGAAGGCGGCTCGCTCTCGATCATCGCCACCGCGCTGATCGACACCGGCAGCCGCATGGACGAGGTGATCTTCGAAGAGTTCAAGGGCACCGGTAACTCGGAAATCGTGCTCGACCGCAAGGTGGCGGACAAGCGCATCTTCCCGGCGCTGGATGTTGGCAAGTCGGGCACCCGCAAGGAGGAGCTGCTGCTCGACAAGGGCAAGCTCTCCAAGATGTGGGTACTCCGCCGCATCCTCATGCAGATGGGCACCACCGACGCGATGGAGTTCCTGCTCGACAAGATGAAGGACTCGAAGACCAACGAGGACTTCTTCGACTCGATGAACCAGTAGGAACTCAATTTCCTCTCCCCTTCCGGGGAGAGGGTAGGGTGAGGGGCGCGAGCGATAGCGAGCACAATTTACCCTCAAGGAGTACGGCTTAAACGCCTCCTCTCCCCGCAAGGGACGCGGGAGTTGTGCTCGACACCGCCTGCCCCCCTTTCTATCACGCCGCCATGACCGAACTCTGGCAGCATATCGTCGCGGACTTCTCCAACCTGGGCTCGCCGTCGGCCCTGTCCGCTTTCCTCCAGGTCCTGATGATCGACATCATGCTGGCGGGCGACAATGCCATCGTCGTCGGCGCGATCGCCGCGGGCCTCACGCCGGTACAGCGCAAGAACGTCATCCTGATCGGCATTCTCGCCGCCCTGGTGCTGCGCATCGTCTTCGCGCTCGCGGTCACGCAGCTGCTCCAGATCGTCGGCCTCACCTTCGCCGGCGGCCTGCTGCTGCTGTGGGTGGCGTGGAGGATGTGGCGCGAGCTGCGCGGTGACCATGCCGAGACGCACGACGGGCTGAAACCCGCCAGGAGCTTCGCCTCCGCCGCGTGGGCGGTCGCAGTCGCCGACGTGTCGATGAGCCTCGACAACGTGCTAGCGGTCGCCGGTGCTGCCGCCAACCATCCCGGCATCCTGATGATCGGCCTGGTTCTGTCGGTCGTGCTGATGGGCGTCGCCGCCAACCTGCTCGCGCGCATCATCGAACGCTACCGCTGGATCGCCTATGTCGGCCTGCTCGTGATCCTCTTCGTCGCCTGCAAGATGGTCTATGAGGGACTGGTCAATCCGAGTGTCGGGGTGCTGACGCTCTTCTAGCTGATCGCTGTATCGCGGCCATTTCAGGCAAGATGCGCCGCCAGGAACGTCTCGCTTCGACCCTCGGCTAATCGGGCGGCTTCTTCGTTGCGGCGTTTGCCGAACGTGGCGGCGAAACCGTGTCCCGCGCCTTCATAGTCGTGGATCGTCACGCCGGCATGGCCGTCCAGCGCCTCATGCACCTGCCGGCGCATCTCGGCCGGGATGGTAGGATCGTCGGTGCCGAAGTGGAGGAGGAGAGGGCGGGCGATCGCATGGGCTTCGCGGAGGTGCTCGGCGATCTGGCGGCCGTAATAGCCGACGCTCGCATCGGTGTCGGTGCGGGTTGCCGCGAGATAGGCGATGCTGCCGCCCCAGCAGAAGCCGACCACACCGACCTTCCTGCCTCGCGGCATCTCGCCGCGCAGGAAACGGATCGCCGCCTCCGTATCCGCAATCCCCTTGTCCAGGTCCAATTGCGTTCGCAGCGCCATAGCCCGGTCGAGCTGCTCCGGCTGATCGGGATTGGCCTCGAAATGCGGGGCGAAGCGCCACGCCATGTCGGGAACGATCGCCAGATAACCCTGTGCGGCGAAGTCGTCGGCCTTGCGCCGCATGCCGGCATTCACGCCGAAAATTTCCTGCACCACGATGATCGCGGCAGTGGCCTCGCCTTGCGGTCGCGCGAGCCATGCCGCGAACGCGCCCTCGCCGTTCAGCGCCGGACATTCGATCCACTCACCCATGATGCGGCTCCCTGCTGCCCGATGGACGCTATCCGCGCCATGCTCTACCACACTCGCCCTGTGGCAGGACAGGCAGGGACGCGGCCGATGAACATCAGCATGAATATCGATTGCACGCCTGAGGAGGCGCGGCGGCTGATGGGTCTGCCCGACATGGGCCCGATCCACGACCTCTATCTGGAGAAGCTGCGCGAGGCGATGACGAGCGGGATCACGCCCGATATGCTGGAGAATATGGTGCGGACGTGGGCGCCGATGGGCGAGGTCGGCATGAACGCCTGGCGTCAGCTGATCGATCAGATGACCGGCAGCACCAATGCGGGTGTCGCCAGGTCCTGAGTCGCCTTCGGGATCCGACGTGACCGCGGACGCGCGGGACACGATCTTTGCCCTGTCGAGCGGTGCGCTGCCCGCCGCAATCGCCGTCGTGCGCGTGAGCGGAACGAGGGCAGGCGCCGCCCTGATCCAGCTCGCCGGCAGGCTGCCAACGCCGCGTCGCGCAGTGTCTGCGGTGCTGCGTGCCGACGATGAGGTGCTCGATCGGGCGCTGGTCCTGTGGCTGCCGGGACCTGCCACGGCGACGGGAGAAGATACGGCCGAGCTGCATCTGCATGGCGGACGCGCCGTTGCCGCGGCCGTCCTCGCCGCACTCGGCGCGATCGACGGACTGCGCCCTGCGGAAGCGGGGGAGTTTACCCGCCGCGCTTTCCTGAACGATCGCCTCGATCTCGCCCAGGCGGAGGGCCTGGCCGATCTGCTGGCCGCGGAGACGGAGGCGCAGCGCCGTCAGGCCGTGCGGCAGGCGGAGGGCGGCCTGGGACGGCTGGTGGAGACCTGGCGGACGCGATTGCTCGCCTGCGCAGCCCAAGTCGAGGCCGCGATCGAGTTCGGGGAAGATGAGGACGACGTGCCGGCCCTGCCGGACGGCTTCGCGGGCGAGCTTCGGCGGCTGGCGGACGACATGCGGGTCGCGCTCGACCAGCCGCCGGCCGAGCGGTTGCGCGATGGCGCGCGTATCGTGCTGGCAGGCCCGGTGAATGCAGGAAAATCAAGTTTGATCAATACGTTAGCCGGCCGCGATGTGGCAATCGCCTCGCCTGTGGCGGGAACGACGCGCGACCTGATCGAGGTGCCGGTCGCGATTGGCGGCATGCCGTGTCTGCTGATCGACAGCGCCGGTCTGCGCAGCGGTGGCGGACAGGTGGAGCAACTCGGCATGGCGCGAACCGCACGGGCGCTGGCCGACGCCGATATAATCCTCTGGCTGGGGTCTCCGGTGGACTGTCCCGATCCCCACCGCACGATCCTGGTCCATGCCAAGGCCGATTTGAAATCCCCGCCCGAGGGTGTCGATCTGGCCACGTCGGTTGTGTCGGGTCAAGGTATCAACACGCTGCGGCAATTGCTCGAGCAACGAGTAGGGGCGCTGCTGCCAGTGGCCGAGGCGATCGCGCTGAATGCGCGTCAGCGGTCGCTCGTGGCCGAGGCGAAGGGCGAAATCATGGCAGCGGCGCAGATGCAGGATGTGCTGCTGGTTGCCGAGCATCTTCGGCAGGCGCGACTCAGCCTCGACCGAGTGACCGGACGCGCCGGCGTCGAGGATATGCTGGACGCGCTGTTCGGCCGGTTCTGCATCGGCAAATGAAATGTTCCACGTGAAACATTGACACCGCTTCCTCTCCGATCCTAGCGCGCTGCCATGGTGGAGTTCGACGTCATTGTTGTCGGAGGCGGTCACGCTGGCTGCGAGGCCGCGGCGGCGGCGGCTCGTCGCGGTGCCCGTACGGCGCTGGTCACGATGGATCCCGCGCAGATCGGTGCGATGTCGTGCAACCCGGCGATTGGGGGCGTCGGCAAGGGCCACCTCGTACGCGAGCTCGATGTCTTCGACGGGCTGCTCGCCCGTGCAGCCGACCAAGCTGCGATCCACCATCGCATGCTCAACCGGAGCAAGGGCGCCGCCGTACACGGCCCGCGCATCCAGGCCGATCGCAGACGCTTCCGCGCCGCCGTGCAGGACATGATTACAGCGCAACCGCATCTCACCGTCAAAAGCGGATCGGCAGATGCCCTTCTGCTTGATTCAGATCGCGTGCAGGGTGTCTTGCTTACCGACGGTACGCGGATCGGGGGACGTGCCGTCGTGCTTGCTACCGGAACTTTCCTCGGCGGGCGCCTCTATCGCGGAGCCGAGCAGGAGGTTGGCGGTCGTACCGGTGAGGCGGCCGCGCTCCCGCTGGCCGAGCAGATGCGCGGCTTGGCGCTGCCGATGGGTCGGCTCAAGACCGGAACGCCGCCTCGGCTCGACGGCCGCACGATCGACTGGGCGAAGCTGGAGCGGCAACCCTCCGACTGCGAGCCTTGGACCTTCTCTGCGCTGACCGAGCAGCGGCTGCTGCCGCAGGTCGCCTGTGCCTTGACGCGCACGAACCAAGAAACGCATGAAGCGATTCGGTACGGTCTCGACCGGTCGCCGCTGTTCACCGGAGCGATCGAGGGACTGGGACCGCGCTACTGTCCTTCGATCGAGGATAAGGTGGTCCGGTTCGGCAACCGTGACGGGCACCAGATCTTTCTGGAGCCCGAAGGGCTGGACGATTTCATCGTCTACCCCAACGGCATCTCCACGTCGCTGCCCAGCGACGTGCAGCAGGCGATGGTACGGACGATCGCTGGGCTGGAGCAGGTCGAGATCGTCCAGCCCGGCTATGCGGTGGAGTATGACTTCATCGATCCGCGGGCGCTCGATTCCACGCTCGTGCTTCGGCAACTCCCAGGTCTCTACTGTGCTGGGCAGATCAACGGCACGACCGGCTATGAGGAAGCGGCAGCGCAGGGTTTGGTGGCTGGCCTGAATGCCGCAGCCGCAGCGTGCGGATACGAGCCGATCCGATTCGATCGGACAGAGTCCTACATTGGCGTGATGATCGATGATCTGACGTTGCAGGGCGTCACCGAGCCTTACCGGATGCTCACCGCGCGCGCCGAGTATCGTCTCCGATTACGGGCGGACAATGCCGCCACGCGGCTGGGAGGCGTCGCTCTCGCGAGCGGCGCCGTCGGAGAGGCACGGCGACGCCAGATACTCGGTCGTCGTACGGCGCTGAGCGACGCGCACGCGCGGCTGGAGGTACGTCACGGCGGTGTGTCGCAAGCAGATCAGATCCGCCAGGGTGTTGCCATTGCAGCAGACGAGACAACGATCGGAAGCGCGCTGGCGGAAGCGATCGAGGATGTCCGCTATGCGCCTTATCTGCAGCGACAGAGGGCCGAGGTCGAGCAGTTGGCGCGCGAGGGGAATACCTCCCTTCAGGGGATCATTTCATATCGCAGGATCGGCGGCCTCTCGAACGAGATGGTGGAGCGGCTCGAGGCTGCACGACCGGCCGATCTTGCCGCAGCGTCGCGCATTCGCGGTGTCACGCCGGCGGCGCTGACCGCTATCCTGGTGGCGGCGCAGCGCCGGGCGGCATGACGGAAGCGGAGGCGCACGCCTGGCTGGCCACGCGCAATGTTCCACGTGAAACATTGCAGCAGATTGCCGAATTCCTTGATTTGCTCAAAGCCGAGGCAGGCGTTCAGAACCTGGTAGCAGCGTCAACATTGGACACATTGTGGAGTCGCCACGTCGTCGATTCGGCGCAGCTGCTCGACCATGTTGCGCCTTGGCGAAACTGGCTCGATCTCGGCAGCGGTGCGGGCTTCCCCGGCATGATCATCGCCATCATCAGCGGCAAGCCCGTAACCATGATCGAATCACGTGCGAAGCGGATCGCCTTCCTGCAGGCGGTCGCCAGGCAATTGCATCTGGAGCAGGTGACGATCGTCGCCAATCGCGTAGAGACCGCAGCTCGGCAGAGCTATGACGTCATCAGCGCGCGTGCCTTCGCACCCCTGCCGAAACTGCTGGACCTCGCATTTCCGTTCTCCTCTTCGTCAACTCGGTGGATGCTGCCCAAGGGCCGCAGCGCGTGCGAGGAACTGGCAGCCGCGCGTGCTTCGTGGCACGGTGAGTTCGCGCTCATCCCGAGCATAACCGATGCCGAGTCGGCGATCATCGCCGCGCGCAACGTGCGACCAAGGAAACCAGGCCGATGATCCGGATTGCCGTCGCCAACCAGAAGGGTGGGGTGGGGAAGACCACGACCGCGATCAATCTCGCGACCGCGCTCGCGGCGACGGGCTTTCGCGTGCTGCTGGTCGACTTCGATCCGCAGGGCAACGCTTCGACTGGTTTGGGCGTGGAGCGGGCAGCGCGTAATCGCTCGATCTATCAGGTGATCACCGGCGAGTGCCTGCTGGCGGATGCGGTCATCGGCACGCGCGTGCCGCGCCTAGACGTCGTCGCCGCAACGCAGGACCTTGCCGCGGCGGAAGTCGAGCTGGCGGACCTGCCGGATCGCACGACGCGGCTGGAGCGGGCGCTGACGCAGGTGGAGGCGCGCTGGGACATCTGCCTGATCGACTGCCCCCCGTCTCTCGGCTTGCTGACGATCAACGCGCTGGTCGCCGCGCGCAGCCTGCTGATCCCGCTCCAGTGCGAATTCTTCGCGCTGGAGGGCATGAGCCAGCTGCTGCAGACGGTCGAGCGCGTACGCGGCCGCTTCAATGCCGACCTGGCGATCCTCGGCGTGGCGCTGACGATGTACGATCGACGCAACCGGCTGTCCGAACAGGTAGCCGACGATGTCCGCGCCGTCGTCGGCGACCTCGTGTTCAAGACGGTGGTGCCGCGCAATGTACGCCTGTCGGAAGCGCCGAGCCATGGCCTCCCGGCACTGGTCTACGACCATCGCTGCCCCGGATCGGAGGCTTATATTGCGCTGGCGAGCGAGGTGATCGGGCGGCTGCCCGCACCGGCCGCGGCAGCCTGATCGGAGGAGCGAGAATGAGCGAGATCAAGCGCGGCCTGGGCCGCGGCCTGTCATCCCTGCTGGGCGAGGTTGCACGCGAGCAGCCGATCGCCGCCGACGCCGAGCGGGCGGCCGGGATCAGGATGCTGCCGGTCGCGCAGCTGCTGCCCAATCCCGAACAGCCGCGCCGCCACTTCGACGATGCGGCGCTGGACGAACTGGCGGCGTCGCTGGTCCAGAGCGGCATGATCCAGCCGATCGTGGTGCGGCCGCGCGACAGTTCCGGCTACCAGATTGTGGCGGGCGAGCGCCGCTGGCGCGCCGCCCAGCGCGCGCAGCTGCACGAAGTGCCGGTGCTGGTCCGCACGCTGGACGACGCCGCGACGCTGGAGCTGGCGATCGTCGAGAACGTCCAGCGGCAGGATCTCAACGCGATCGAGGAGGCCGATTCCTATCGGCGGCTCGCCCGCGATTACGGCCACACGCAGGAGACGCTGGCGAAGATCGTCGGCAAGTCGCGCAGCCACATCGCCAATCTGCTGCGCCTGCTCGATCTTCCGGAGGAGGTGCGAACGGCGCTGGCGGACGGCCGCCTCTCGATGGGGCATGCGCGTGCGCTGGCGAACGCCACCGATCCGGTCGCTCTCGCGCACGAGGTAATCCGCCGCGCCCTATCGGTGCGCGAAACCGAGGAACTGGCGCGGGGCAGCAAGCGCAGGCGCGTTCCCGCAACCGCCGTTGCCAAGCCCAGGAGCGCGGATACCGACATCGTCATGCTGGAGCGGCAGTTGCGCGATCAGCTGGGACTGAAAGTCGCGATCGCACACGGCGACAAGGGCGGCAGCGTCACGATCGCCTACGCCTCGCTCGACCAACTCGATATGCTGTGCCAACGCCTTAGTGGGGAAGTCTTCTAGCGCGATCCCTTGTCCGCGACTAAACCAACTTAATCTACCAATCGGTATAGAATAGGCTGGTTGGGCTCCGCCGATCCACGCCCATGTTGCGGCTCCCATCTCAGGGAGAAGCAGTATGACCGACCTATCGAACAAGATCTCGCTCGTCACGGGCGCCTCGCGCGGACTCGGCCGCGCCTCCGTACGGACGCTGGCCGCCGCCGGTGCGCGCGTCATCGTCCACTATTCGGCGAGCCGGGAGGCGGCCGATTCCCTGGTCGAGGAGATCCGCGGGCAGGGCGGGCAGGCCGACGCTGTCGGCGGCGATCTGGCGGCGGCCGACGGTGCGCACAAGCTGGCAGAGGCGGTGCGCGCGCTCGGCGTGCCGCGGATCGACATCCTCGTCGCCAATGCCGGCGTCGCCAGCATGTTCAGGATCGAGCAGCAGACGGTCGAGGATTTCGATCGCCAGTTCGCGGTCAACGTCCGCGCACCCTATTTCCTGGTGCAGCAACTGCTGCCGCTGCTGCCGGAAGGCGCCTCGGTGATCTTCCTGTCCTCGGTCGTCGCCCGCGTCGCGTTCGAAGGCGCCTCCGCCTACTCGGCGACCAAGGGGGCGATCGAGGTGCTCACGCGCAACTTCGCGGCCGAACTCGGTCCGCGCGGGATCCGCGTCAACGCGATCGCGCCCGGTGCCATCGACACCGACATGGCGCAGAGTTTCCTCGGCACGGAGGAAGGCCGCGAGTTCATCAAGAACGGCCAGGCGCTTAAGCGGATCGGCCAGCCGGACGATATCGCCGACGCCGTCCTGTTCCTGGCGTCCGATCAGTCGCGCTGGGTGGACGGCCGCTCGCTCGAGGTGAGCGGGGGCACGCGACTGTAATCGTCAGCGCAGCCCCGCGAGCATGCCCGGCGTGGCGAATCGCATTCGCTACACGCGCACGCGCAC
>CAXTUG010000129.1:0-218 GCA_964247375.1 uncultured Sphingomonadaceae bacterium | reverse complement strand
AGAAGAGGTAGAAGGGCACGCCCGAGCGGCCATGTGCGGCGAGGAAGCGGGTGATTGCGGGATCGCCGCGCGTCCAGTCGCCGACCATGACCGCCACGTTGCGCGCGGCAAAGGCGGACCGCACCTCGCTCCGCTCGATCGCCGCGCCTTCGTTCACCTTGCACGTCAGGCACCAATCGGCGGTAAAGTAGAGAAAAACCGGCCGGCCGCGCGTACGC
>CAXTUG010000128.1:6395-8939 GCA_964247375.1 uncultured Sphingomonadaceae bacterium | reverse complement strand
GCCGTTATTGTCGAGCGGCACGATGTTGCTCGCGCCCCCGATCGCCCGGATGCCCTGGTCGTCGTCGGAACTGCCGTCGAGGCTGTCGCGCGCATTGGAGATCGCCTCCGTCGCATCGACCAGCGCCGGCGTCGCGATCCCCTTCTGGTACAAGGTCGTCCGGACGATGCTGGCGTGGTAGGCTTCCACCGCCAGGATGCCGGCCGCCGCCTCGGTATAGGCCTTGTTGGTGATGAGCGGTGCGGCGCCCTTGTAGGCGGTTACGCCGACATCCTCGAAGATGAAGGCGCCGAGCAGGAAACTCTCGTCGCTCGCATAGGGATCGAACGACTGGCCCGGTCCTACCAGTCCGGCGGCACGCGCCGCGCTGGAGAAGGCACCGTTCGGATCGGTGCCGACGTCGATCGCAGGCTGCGCGACCGCGGCATTGCCGAGGTTGCGGCGCAGGAACGCGACGTGCGCCAGTTCGTCCTGCGCGATCTCCTTGGCATAAGCGGCGACCGCGGGATCGGTGAAGTTCACCTGGCGCCCCCCGATGACGGCGCCCTGGTTGCCGGTGCCGCCCAGCATGTTGGACGGCAGTCCGGTACCGAACACGGCGTAATGGTAGAATTGCGCCTCAAGATATTCGAGGTTTAGTGCGAAGTTGAGGATGTCGCCGTCCGTGACGGCACTCTGTGCTTTCGCCGGTGAGACAAGCCCGCCTGCCAACAGGCCGCCGGATGCGAGCGCTGCCGTACGGAACGATCGGAAGAAAGCACGGCGATCAGCTCGTCTCCTGGCGCGATCCTCCAGAGCATCGAGCAGTTCCGTTTCGTCCACCATTGAGGGCGCTCCCTGATATAAGGCATCATGAGAGTGAACTCCGCCTAATGACTTTTCCAGAACTTACTTGGTGGGGTACGTTGCCGTACTTTCCTTCGACCTGAATTTTTTCTGGAAGAAAAGTTCCCCAATTAATCCACTATAATGCATCCGGCGCCTCGATCCGCCCGTACTGGATTTTGAGAGTTCGGGAGATCGTCGGATGGGGTTCAATCCAAGCAGATCGCAACTGGTGAAAACCAGCAGCAACATTCTGCTTCGCCAGCTCGACGCCGTCGACCAGGCGCTCATCGAGCCGCATGTGTCGCAGGTCAGCGTGAACCGCGGCGCCTGGTTGGCCAGCCCCGATCAGGCGATCGACGCGGTCTACTTTCCCGAGGCGGCCGCCTTCGCGCTCGTCCAGGAGATCAACGCACGGAAATATGCGGAGATAGCGATCGTCGGGCGAGAGGGAATGATCGGCTGGCAGTGCGTGCTCGGCCATGAGCGCACCACGCATGCCACGATCTGCCATAGCGACGGTACGATGCTGTCGCTGCCCGTGGCGCGGCTGCGGGAGATGACGAAGCGGAGCACCAGCCTCTCCATCGCCCTGCTGAGCTTCATCAACACGATCATCATGCAGATGGCGCGCGCGATCGCATCGCACATGCAGGACCGGATGGACCAGCGCCTCGCCCGATGGCTGCTCATGTGGCACGACCGGGTCGGCGGCGACATCATCATCGTCCAGCATGACGAGATAGCCGACCGGCTCAACGTCCGCAGGGCCAGCGTGACCGACAGCCTGCACGTGCTGGAGGGCGAGCAGCTCATCCGCTGCAAACGCGGCCGCATCATCATCCGCGACCGGCCGGCGCTGGAGCGGCTGGCCGGCGGCTCCTACGGCGTGACGGAGGCGCACTACCGGTCCCTCATCGCCCCCTTCGGCAAGTCCGTACCGGTCAATTGACTGGCGTCGGCCCATTTGGCACTGCTCCCCGGATCACGCAGTATGATCCGGTGCGCGCGGTCGTCCGCCGCCCATTCGAGAGGACGCAGCCGCTGCCGCCAGCACACCGCCACTTTCCCGACGATCAGCGGCTCGCAACGATGCTGGAGCGCGTCGGCGACGGCGACGAGGCGACCTTCGCCGAGCTGTACCAGCTGACGTCCGCGCGCTTGTTCGGCGCGTGCGTCCGCATCCTCGGCGACGGGCGTGAAGCGCAGGAGGCGTTGCAGGACGCCTATCTCTCGATCTGGCGGCGTGCCGCCACGTTCGATCGGGCGCGAGGCAGCCCGATGGCCTGGATCATGACGGTCTGCCGCAACTGCGCCATCGACAAGCGTCGTGCCCAGCGCTCGATGGCCGCCGTCCCCATCTCCTTCGCGGAGGATGTCGCGGACAGCGCACCGTTGGCGCAGGAGGTCGCCATCGACCGGCAGGAGCAGAGCCGGCTGTTCGATTGCCTCAGCCGATTGGAGAGCTTGGACCTGAACCTCATCCAAACCGCGTTCTTCGAAGGTTTCACCTACGCCGAATTGTCCGACCGCATGGCCAAGCCGCTCAGCACCGTGAAGAGCCGCATCCGCCGCGCCCTGCTGAAGCTGCGGGACTGCCTGCAATGATCTCCGACGATCCCGCCGACGACGAAGTGCTGGCGGCGGAGCTGGCGCGGGGGCCGCGGCGCCCCGCGGCCCGCGCGCCGCCCCCCCGGGGGCGGGGGGGCGCCCCCACTG
>CAXTUG010000128.1:0-6385 GCA_964247375.1 uncultured Sphingomonadaceae bacterium | reverse complement strand
GGGGGGGGGGCGGGCCGCGCCAGGCGGCCTCCGCCCCGCCCCGCGCCTGGCGGACCCCACCTTTGCGGCGCAGTATGCGCGATGGCAGATACATGCCGCCGGGTTGCTGTCGGGACATGACGTAGTGCCGCCGTCCAGCGTGTGGGCCGACATCCGGCATCGCCTGCCCGCCAATGGCAACCGGCTCGCGCGGCAGGTGCGCCGCTGGCGATTGACAGCCTTGGGCGCCGGCGCCGCCGCGATCTGCCTGGCTCTCCTTGCGATCGAGGAGCGCTCGCGCCCCAACGTTCCGCCGCCGCCCGCGCCGGTGCAGCAGCCCAGTTCCCCGCCGCTGCTCGCCATCCTGCGCTCGAAGACGAGCAACGACGTCTTCACGATCAGCTACGATCCCGGCAGGCGGCGGATCGCGACGGCCGCGAGCGATGTCAACATCGGGCAGCGCGCCGCCGAGCTGTGGGTCATACCCGCGGACGGTCGACCGCGCTCGCTGGGGCTCATCTCGTCCCGCGGGGCGAGCATAGTCCACGCCCCTGCCCGTCTCGTCCCGGAACTGGCGACCGGCGCGACCCTCGCCGTATCGGCAGAGCCCAAGGGCGGATCACCGACCGGGCAGCCCACCGGCCCGGTGATCGCCACCGGCGCACTCCTGTCGACCTGATGCGCCGGACGGCGCACGTTGCGGCGCTGGCACGGATGAACGGCCTTACGGGAGGAACGAGGATGGCAACGGCTCTGACACGTATCGGCCTGATCGCGGCTTCGATCCTCGGCACGGGCAGCGCCGGCGCCGAGCTGCGGCTGCCGCGGCTCTTCAGCGATCATGCCGTGCTGCAGCGGGAGCGTCCGATCCACGTCTGGGGCTGGGCAAGCGCGGGAAGCGACGTCACGATCCGCCTTCACCGCCAGCAGGCGCAGGCTGCCGCCGATCGCCTCGGCCACTGGGAGGTCTGGCTGCAGCCCGAGGCGGCGGGCGGTCCGTACACCCTCACCGTCGACGGCACCCCAAGCGAAGGCAAGGCGATCGTGAGCGACGTCATGATCGGCGACGTGTGGTTCGCGTCCGGCCAGTCCAACATGGAGATGCCGCTCGCCGGCTTTCCGCCCGACGCGCACGTCAGGAATGCGGATGCGGAGATAGCGGCAGCAACCAATCCGCGCATCCGCCTGCTCCGGCTCGAACACAGATCGAGCCCCGTTCCCCTCTCCGACATCGATGCGCGCTGGACGACGACCACGCCCGAGACCGCGGCCGGGTTCTCGGCCGTCGGCTACTTCTTCGCGCGCGAGATCGCGGCGCGCGAGCACGTCACGGTCGGCATGGTCGATTCCACCTGGGGCGGCACGCCCGCCGACAGCTGGGTGTCGATCGGCGGCTTCGCCGATCCGGCGCTCGCCCCCGCCTTCGCAGCGCGCGCGCGCTTCGAGCGCGACCATGCCGATCCCGACGCACAGCGCGCGGCCGAGGCGCGCGAGGATGCGCTCGCCAAGGCGCAGGGGCATGCACCCGCGCCGCACGACTGGCATCCGCCGGAGGAGGCCTACCGGCCGGCCGCGCTCTACAACGGGATGGTGGCGCCGCTCACCAGCTACCAGATCAGGGGCGTGATCTGGTACCAGGGCGAGACCAACAGCAACGTCGCGCGCGCGCCCTTCTACGCCGATCTGTTCAAGGGACTGATCGGCGACTGGCGACGCAACTTCGCACAGGGCGACTTCCCGTTCCTGTTCGCGCAGATCTCCAGCTTCGACTCACCGCAGGAGCAGTGGGGACTCGTCCGCGACGCGCAGCGCCGGGCGCTCACGTTGACCAACACCGCCATGGCGGTGACCACCGATGTCGGCGATCCCGCTAACGTGCACCCGAGCGACAAGCAGACCGTCGCCGGCCGCCTGGCGCTCGCGGCCCGGGCGGTGGCCTATGACGAGCCGGTCGCCTACCTGCCGCCGCTATTCCGGCAGACGAGCGCCGTATCCGGCGGGCTGCGCGTCTGGTTCGATAACGGGCAGGGCCTCACCAGCCGCGGCCAGCCCGTGACCGGGTTCGAGATCGCCGGTCCGGACCGTCGGTTCGTTCCCGCCGGGGCCCGGATCGAGGGCGGCAGCGTCGTCCTGACCGCTCCGGTGGCCGAGCCCCGCTACGCCCGGTACAATTGGAGCAACGTGGTCGCCGGCAGCCTCTACAACGCCGCAGGCCTGCCCGCCTCCACCTTCTCCTCCGAGTGACGGATCGGACTTAGCGGGTGATAAAATTCGCTAGAGCATGCTGCTTTTAGGTGAAGTCATCCTGTCATTGGGGGGGCGCGGGCGGCCAAAACCGCAGGGGCGGCGCCCGCCGGTTTTTGTGTTGGGGGGCGCGCTAATTCACGATTCGATCTAAGGATCGGATGCTCTAGCATCGTCCTTGCGCGAACCATCGCGCCCTAGCGGCGCCACACGCCCGGCTCGCGATCGATCATGCCCGCGATTGCCGCCGCGATCGTCCGGTCGTCGGCAAGACCGGGATGGGAGTGGCAGCCGGTGAAGCCGAGATGCGGCACCAGGACGAAGCGGATGCGCGCGTCGCCTTCCCCCTGCATGCGCCGCGCGACCCGGCTCTCCTCCGCAGCGATCTCGCCGTCGGCCAGGTCGGTCGCCCACAGGACGATAATGGCCTTGGGATTGCGGCGGCGCAGGCTCTTGAGGAAGGCGACGTAGGTGTTCTCATAGTCGGCATGCAGCTGATCGCGCGTCGTCCAGCGCTCGCCCGGTTGCAGCGGTGTCGAGAAGTCGTTCGTGCCGAGCGCGATGACGATGACCTGCGGACGCCAGCCCGCCTCGTCCGCTTCGACGCCGTTGTCGAGCAGGGCGTGGGGATAGGCCTGGGGCAGCGTGTCCGCGGCGAAGCCGCCATAATTGCGGACGATGCCCCGGCCGGAGATCGCGTTGACGCGATAGTCGGCACCGTAGCGCGCGGACACCAGCGGCGCGATGCCGCGGGTGCCGTCCGTCGTCTCCCAGACCTCGGCCTGGCTGCAATCCTGCTTCGGCGCGCTGTTGCCGTAGCCGACCGTGTGGCTGTCGCCGATGAACTCGATGCGCCGGCGCACCTGCGGCAGCGCCGCCGCCGACGTGCCGCGGGCGGCGAAGAAGCCGCCGAACTCGGTCGGCTCCGCTTGGCTCTCGCTCGCCACATCTACCCGCAACCTGTGCTCGCCCCCGACAAGGCCGCCCACGCGATAGAGGCCGGGCGCGGGCCTGACGAGCGGGATGCCGGCAGACCCGTCGACGCTGACGCGTAGTGCGACCTCGCCGGCGCCGATGCGGAGGAAGGCCCGGCGACCGCGAAAAGCCGTCTGGAAGTAGGTGCCGGGCCACTGCCGGCGAAGCATGGCGCCGTCGCGCGCGACCCGGCCGACCACGCGCATCGGCAGACGGACGAGCGCGTCCGACTCCACGTCGGTTGCCTTCGTGACGCTGACCGGCGCTCCGGATGCGGCGCCGGCAAGAAGCGTCGCCGCAGCGGCCAGGAGGACCTTCCGCACCTTACCTATCCTCGCACGGTCACTCCGACGATCGCCAGAATGACGCGACCGCCGGCATCGCGCAGCGTGAGCGAGACCGGCGGCCGCGACATCCGGCCGACGTCAATATCCTCCCGACAACACCACGACCAGGATGATGATCAGGATGATCGTGCCCGCGCCGACGGGCGCATATCCCCAGCCCGCATTGTAGGCGCCGGCGCGCGGGAACGAGCCCAGCAGCCACACGATCAGGAGAATGATCAGAATAGTCGTCAGCATCGCCGAACCTCCCTGCGCCCATCGGGCAATCCATGTATCGGACGCCGCCCTCGCGCTGGCAAGCACTTCTCCGAACGACTGCGCCCGGCGAGGACAAGACGATGCGCTGGCGGAGCGCGGCCTCTGCTATGCGGCATTAGCCGTATGTGCCCGTGATGCGCTTCCATGCGTTTCCATGTAGAAGGATTCCAGGAGGTGCCCATGGGCGAGAAAGAAGAGTCGAAACGGCCGAGCGAGGATATCGCGACCGAGCCGCGACCACAGGACGGCCCGGCGGAGAGCGAGTTCGCGCGCGGCAACGTTCACAGCCGCAAGCATGACGAGCCGGAACTGCCGGCGCCGCCCCCCTTGCCGCACTGAGGATCGAAGATTTCGGCAGAGCGTTCGGCGCTTGACTACAGGCGTTCGGGGTTGGGGCGGCCCACCGCCGCCGCCAGCGCCGCCAGCGCCGCCTGCTGGTGATCGGCGGGCGCCCAGGGTGCGCGCATGGTGACGCCGATGCTGCGGATGGCGACCGCCAGCGCGCCGCCGATCACCGTCAGAATGCCGAGTTCGCGTTCGATCCGGAACTGGTCCGGGGACAGCATCGCCAGCCAGTCGCCCTGCAGCAGCAGGCCGCGCGCGGTGCTGGCGGAACTGCACTCCACTTGCGGCGCGATCGCCGGCGCGCCGGCGGCGGCGAGCATCTCCTCCCATCGCAGGCGCCGCGGCGTTCCGGGGAGCGACGTGACCCAGGGGTGATTCGCCAGCGCCACCGGATGCCAGTCGCTCGATCGCGCCAGCGGATGGTCGCTGCGGGCGGCGACGACCAGCGTGTCGTCGAACAAGGCGTGCTGGACGGCGCCGTCGGGCGTGTCGCTGCGGAGGGCGCCCAGCACCATGTCGAGATCGCCGTCGAGCAGGCGCGCGAGCAGTTCGTCGTAGCTCGCCTCGACGATGTGGACGCGCAGGGCGGGCGACTGGCGGCGGAGATGGCCGATCATGCTGGGCAGCAGGCCCGCGCGGGCTAGCGGCATCGCCCCGATCCGCACGCGCCGCTCGTCGCCGGCACGCGCCGCCTCCACGCCGGCCTGGAGCGTGGCCATCGCCTGGCGCACCGCACGGGCGATCCGCACCGCCGTTCTGGTGGGCGCCGAACCCATTTCAGTGGTTACGAACAGGTCGGTGTCGAGGCCCTGTTCCAGGCTGCGGACCGCGCGATGGATCGAGGCCTCGCTGATCCCCTGGTTGCGGGCGGCACGGCGATAGCCGCCGGCCGCTTCGACCGCGGCGACCGCCAGCAGCTGGGTCATGGTCGCGCGCCGGGAGAGCGGAGCGGCCGCGTCACCAGGGATCGGATCGGCGGCGTCGATGGTCTGGAGCGCAAGATCGATGCTGTCGGACAGCACCTCACCGGCCGCGGTCGGCCGCGTGCCGCGCGGGCCGCGGTCGAACAGCTTGCGGTCGACCTTGCTCTCCAGCGCCGCCACGGCCTGCGTGAGCGCCGACTGGGTCAGGCTGATCTCGGCCGCGGCGACCGCGAAGCGGCGGGAGCGTCGCAGCGCGGCCACGCCGGCCAGATGCCTGAGATTGTAGCCCGCCATTGCGCGGCGCGTGTTAGCACCCGCTAATGGCCGAAGCCAAATATCCATTTGTTGATCGGCCTGCGCGAGCGCAGAGCCCTGCCATCTGGATGCCGATGAAGGCGTGACCGACGCTGTCGCAAGAGCGGTGCGGTCACGCTGACATGCGACAGCCCCACCCTTGTTGCGCGTCGGGAACGAAGAACGCCATGGCCACAGCGGCAAGATCGACGATAAGATCAGCGCAACCCCGTGGCCGGTCGAGCGATGGCGCGTCGCGCTATGCCCGCCGCACGCTGGTCGTGGGCAATTGGAAGATGTGCGCCAATCGCGACCGCATCGCCGAACTGGCGAAAATCCGTGCGAGCGCACCGATGGGCCAGGTCGAGGTGGTGATCTGCCCGCCTTTCCCGCTGATCCACCCTGCGCATCGCGCGGGCCGCGGCCTCGCCATCGGCGCGCAGGATTGCCACCACATGGACGAGGGCCCGTTCACCGGGTCGGTGTCGCCGCTGACGCTGCGCGAGGCGGGCGCGCGCTACGTGATCGTCGGCCACAGCGAGCGGCGCGGCGCCTTCGGCGAAACCGACGCGATCGTGCAGGCCAAGGCGGCCGCCGCCATCGGCGCGCAGCTGACGCCGATCGTCTGCGTCGGCGAGACCAAGGCAGACCGCGATGCCGGGCGTGCCGCCGACACGGTGGTGGCGCAGGTCGCGGGATCGCTGCCGGAAGCATTCCGGCCGTGGGACATGGTGGTCGCCTATGAGCCGGTATGGGCGATCGGATCGGACCGGACGCCGACCGCGGAGGAGATTGCCGCGATCCACACCGCCATCCGCGGCGCGCTGCGCGACCGCTTCGGCCCGGCGAAGGCCGCGGACATCCGCATCCTCTACGGCGGGGCGGTGAGCGCCGCCAATGCCGGGTGGATCAGCGCCCTGCCCGACGTCGACGGCCTGCTGGTCGGCCGCCGCCGCCAGACCCCCGCCCCGTTGGTGCCCCGCATCGAGGCGGCCAGGGCCCGCGGGGCGCGCCCGGCGG
>CAXTUG010000127.1:4641-9016 GCA_964247375.1 uncultured Sphingomonadaceae bacterium | reverse complement strand
GATCGTCGAGCGCGAGGACCATCCCTGGTTCATCGGCGTCCAGTTCCATCCCGAACTGAAGTCGAAGCCGTTCGACCCGCACCCGCTGTTCGCGAGCTTCGTCGAAGCGGCGGTGCGGCAGAGCCGGCTGGTCTGACCCGCGCGTCCTAATTCAGCGTCGTGGTTACGGCGTCGGCCTGCGGTTCGTTGCCGTCGGCGCTGTTGCTGGCATTTCCCGTAGGTTTCGCCTCGTCGCCGTGCACGAATTGCGCGGCGCTGAAGCAGATGCCGGCGGCCCACGCGAGCGCGGCCCAGCGGCTGCGGAAGATGTAGCGCATCGGGACCATGGCGCAGTCTTACGCCCGATCCGGTTGCGAAGCGGTTAAGTCACGGACCCTCGACCAGCGGATCGCCGGCGGGCGCCGGCGCCTGCGTCGTCACCGGATCGCTCGGCGCGGGCGGGATCGGGTCGGTCGGCGTGGGAATCGGATCGTCGATCGGCACGTCGGTCGGGATTTCGGGCGTCGGGGGCTGGCTGGCCATGATGCGTCTCCTCGCGCGGTCAACGTGCGGGTGCGATGTAAGTGCCTTGCGCCATCCCCAATGCCTGATCGCCGGGCGACATTCTCGCTACGCTCGAACGCGTGTCTCGACTTCGCTCGACACGAACGGGTTCCAGCTGACAAACTCCATTCGTCCCGAGCGAAGTCGAGGGACTTGGCCGAGCGTAGCCGAGGCCTTGCCCGCACCTCACCGATGCAGCCGGTCCACCGGCGTCACGAACCTGTAGATCGTGGTGGACCGGAACACCTGGCCCGGCCGCAGCACCGTGGTCGGCCATTCGGGATGGTTGGGGCTGTCGGGCAGGTGCTGCGTCTCCAGCGCGAAGCCGGCATGCTGGATGTAGGGGCGACCGCTCGGCCCCCGGTCGATCCCGGCCAGGTGGTTGCCGGTGAAGAATTGCAGCGACGGCTCGGTCGTGTAGACCTCCACCATCCGGCCGGAGGTCGGCTCGGTCACGCGCGCGGCGAGCACGGGAGTCCGCCGCGGCGCGTTCGCCAGCACGTAGGGCGTGTCGTAGCCGGTCTGGCCCATGTCCTTCAGTCGGGCGATCCCGTCGCGCATCATGTGCGGCGTACGCAGGTCGTACGGCCCGTCCACCGGCACGATCCGGCCGGTCGGCAGGGCATTGGCGTCCGTCTCCGCCATGCCGGCGGCGCGGATCTCGACCAGGTGCCCGCCAATGTCGCCGCTGCCCTCGCCCGCCAGGTTGAAGTAGCTGTGGTTGGTGAGGTTGAGCACGGTCGGCTTGGTCGTGGTCGCGCGATAGTCGATCCGCAGCTCGTCGCGCTCGGTCAGCGTGTAGCGCATGCGGATGATGAGCTTGCCGGGGAAACCCTGGTCGCTGTCCGGGCTGACCAGGGTCAGCACCGCGCCGTGATTGATGCCGAGCGGCCGCATCGACACCGACCAGGTGCGCGTATTGTAGCCGGGTTTCCCGCCGTGCAGCAGGTTCGGCCCGTTATTCGGCGTGAGGCGAACGGTCCGGCCGTCGAGCGGAAAGCGCGCATTGCCGATGCGGTTGGCGAAGCGGCCGACCGGCGAGCCGAAGCCGTAGAGACCGTTGCGCGCCTCATATTCGGCGGCGCTGCGGAAGCCGAGCACGACGTTCTGGCGCTTGCCGGCGCGGTCGGGCGCGTCGATCTCCGTGATCAGCCCGCCATAGTCGGTGAAGCGCACGCGCATGCCGTTCTTGTTGGTGAGCGTGTAGAGATGGGCCATGCGCCCGTCCGACGTGCGGCCGAAATCGCGTGCGCCGACGATGCGCGGCAGCACCGGGCCGGAGAGAGCGGGGCCGGCGAGCAGCCCGAGCCAGACCACCGCCGCCGCCGTTCGCATCATCGTCACTCGCTTCTGCCTTTCGCGTAGAGTTGGTGCACGGCGAGCGCCAGGAACATGTCGTTGGTCTCGCCGCCGCCCAGCACATATTCGGTCTGCTGCCAGAAGTAAGGCCAGATCTTCAATTCGGGGCAGGTCGGGACGGATGAGCGCCGTGCCGGAGACGACGCCATCGGGAATGTAGGTCCGGTCGGCGCGGTTTAAGCCGCAGGTGACCATTGACGAGGAAGCCGGTAGCAGGCCCTAAACCGAGCAGGCTCATACGGCGCTCACCATTCCCGCCATGTACGTGGCACCCCGTTACGGCGGCCCGGCCGCCTTTCCGGCATAATAGTCCGCCAGCACCTGGAAGGCCTGCTTGCGCGCGCCGGTCTCGGAGATCAGCCCCTTGCGGTTCCAGCCCTGCTCGAACACGGGATGCTGGCGGCGGGGCGAGCGGAAGTCCTTGAGCACCCACGGGCTCATTCCGACCAGCGTCGGAATGCGGTCCGCCATCTTCAGCGTCTGGCGGAAATACTCCGCCTGATATTCCTCCGATCCCTTGCGCATCGTCGCCGGGTCGTGAAACCCGGCCTTCGCGTCGGCGCCGAGTTCGGAGAAGAGCAGCGGCTTGTCGGCGGGGACGCGCCAGCGGATGTCGGGCACGTCGGCGAGCCGGTCGTCCGTGTACCAGCCGTTATAGGTGTTGATCGCCACCACATCGACGCGCGCGGCGAGCGGGTCGTTCAGCACCATCTCGGTATGACCGTCGACCGAACGGCGGTCGACCAGCAGGGCCGCGGAGAGCAGCCGGGTCGAATCGATCCGGCGTACGTCGTCGGCCAGCGTGAACAGGAAATGGTTGCGGGCGGCGCTGACCGGCGTCTCGTTGGCGATCGACCAGATGATGATCGACGCACGGTTGCGATCGCGCATGATCTCCTCGGACAGCATCGTGCGCGCCTTGGCGAGCACCTGCGGATCGTCGAACGCGACCCGCCAGTAGATCGGGATCTCGCTCCAGACGAGCAGGCCGAGCCGGTCGGCTTCGCGCGTCATCACCTCCGAATGCGGATAGTGGGCCAGCCGCACGTAATTGCCGTGCAGCCCCTCCTTGACGACCGCGAGCAGGCGGTGCGCGGCCGCCGGCGTGATCGTCCGCGCCGGATTGGCGCCGACCTCCTCCTCGTGCACCGACATGCCGCGCAGGTAGAGCGGGGTGCCGTTGAGCAGGATCTGCGTGCCGCGCACCGCTACCGTGCGAAAGCCGACCTCGTCGATCATGGTGTCGCCCGCTGCGGCGACGCTGACGTCGTAGAGTTTGGGCGTGTCGGGCGACCAGCGGTGCAGGCCGGCGGGCGCCGCGATCGATCCCGACCAGCGGCCGTTCGCGTCGGTCCGGCCGGAGAGGGTCAGGCGGAGTTCGGGAATGCGCAGGCTGACCGCCTGCCCGGCGGCGGCCGGTCCGTCCAGCGTCGCGTCGACCGCGATCCGGCCGCTCGCGGTCAGCCGTACCCAGGCATCGTCGACGAACGTGCCGGGCAGCTCCAGCAGGGTGACACTGCGGGTGATGCCGCCGTAATTCTCCCAGTCGGTGACGGACGGCGGCACGGTGGTGTCGCTCGACTGCGAATCCGCCGCGACGACGATCCGGTTCTCGCCCGCGCGCAGCACGCCCGTGACCTCGATCGCAAAGGGCGTGAAGCCGCCCTCGTGCGTCCCCACCTTCTTGCCGTTCAGCCACACGGTCGCGCGATAATTGACCGCACCGAAGCGCAGGAACTGACGCTTGCCCGGCACCGGCCGGGTGGTGAACTTGCGCTCGTACCAGACCAGGCCCTGATAATGGCGCATCTCGGGCGCATGGGTGAGCCACGAGGCCGGCAGGGTCGTCGTGGGCGACTGGTCCATGTCATATTCGTAGAGCGCGGTCGGATCCGCCTTCATCGCGGCCTCGACGTTGACGTCCGCGGAGCGCCGGCTCGCGCGGCCGGGATCGCCGCCATGAAAACCGGCCTCGCCGTCGCGATAGGGATCGACCGAGTAGTGCCACACGCCGTCCAGGCTCTGGCCTGCCCGCATGTCGGCCGCGGTCAGGAGCGCGGCGGTGCCGATGCTCGGACTGACCAGCGCGAGCAGCATTGCCGCGCACCGCACAAGCGCTCGACCCATATCGTCTCTCCTTCGCCGGCGGCGCGTCTGGTTCTTATCCGGCTGCTCTATCGGCGGCCCGTTCGTAGCGCAATTTCGATCGAATGGTAGCGTTCACATCTACGATCGACACGGTATAGTGGGGCGGTGACGCGTAACGGCGCGTCGCGGATGAGGAAGGTATCGCTCCCGCATGCTCGCTCTGTCCTGGGTTCGTCATGTCGTGCTCCTGGCCGCGTCGGCGGGCGTGCTCCCGGCGTCTGCCGCCTCCCCGACCGGGCTCACTTGGTCGCCCGCCGGCTATTACGAGGCGCGCGGTGTCAACTGGCTGGTCTTCTCCAACTGGTATGACGGGCTGTTTGCGGAC
>CAXTUG010000127.1:3391-4612 GCA_964247375.1 uncultured Sphingomonadaceae bacterium | reverse complement strand
GATCAGCGGCATCGAGCTGATCCAGCAGGGCGAGCGGACCGCCACCAACGGCGACGTGCGCCTCTCCGCCACGCCGGGGCAGTGGGACGCGACCGACAGCTTCGTCGAGCGCAAGGTCGATCCGGTCACGCACGCGGTCGACGTGACGCTGGAATATCCGGCGCATCGCTTCCGCTATGTGATCCACACTGCGCCGAAGGGCGGGCAACTGGAGCTGAGCGTCGTGCTGGCGCGGCCGCTGCCAACCGAGCTGATCGGCAAGGCGGGCTTCAATCTGGAGTTTCTCCCTGCCGCCTACTTCCACAAGAGCTATCTGGCGGACGACACGCCCGGCAGTTTCCCGGTCTATCCGTCGGGCGCGATGACGCTGACCGCAGCGCGCAATCCGGCGAGCGGCCGCAGCGACGGGCCGGGTGCGGAGCCGCTGCCGATGGCGCAGGGGCGCCGCTTCACGCTGGCGCCGGAGGATCCCGCCCGCCGGGTGACGATCGCGTCGGATACGCCGATCGCCCTCTATGACGGCCGCAACCAGGCGCAGAACGGCTGGTTCGTGCTGCGCTCGCTGCTGCCGGCGAACCGCACCGGCACGGTGCTGCGCTGGACGGTCGCGGCGAACAGCGTACCCGGCTGGCTGCGGCCGCCGGTGATCGCGCACTCGCAGCTGGGCTACACGCCCGGGCAGGCGAAGGTCGCTACGATCGAGCTCGACCGCGATGATCGCGCGACCGGACCGGTGCGGCTGCTGCGGATCGGCGCCGACGGCAGCGCCACGCCGGTACTGACCGGGCCGGCCAGGCCGTGGGGCAATTACCTGCGCTACGCCTATCGCCGGTTCGACTTCTCCGGCGTGACCCGGCCCGGCCTCTACCAGCTGGATTATGGCCGTACCCGCACCGCACCGTTCCGGATCGCGGCCGACCTGTATGCCGATGCCTGGCACCCGACGCTCGACGTCTACTTCAACGTCGCGATGGATCACATGCTGGTCAACGAGGCCTATCGTGTCTGGCACGGCGACAGCCATCGCGACGACGCGATGCAGGCGCCGACCGACCACGATCATCTCGACCTCTACGCACAGGGCCCGACCACCGACACGGCGTTCAGACCGTACGAGCATATTCCGGGACTGAACGTCGGCGGCTGGTACGATGCCGGCGATTTCGACATCCGCACCCAGTCGCAATATGCGGTCGTGCGCCAGCTGGCGGCAGCCTACGA
>CAXTUG010000127.1:0-3361 GCA_964247375.1 uncultured Sphingomonadaceae bacterium | reverse complement strand
TTGGACGCGCCGCCGGGTCGAGATGCACGTGCCGGACGGCGCACCCGACATATTGGAGCAGGTGAAGCACGGCACGGTTCAGCTGGTCGCGCAGTTCGACGCGGTCGGCCATGCGATCAACGGCATCGTCGAGCCCGACGTGGGGGAATATAATCACCTGGGCGACGCCTCGACCAAGACCGACGGCTATATCTACGATCGCGCGCTCCGGCCTTACGAGGTCAGGGGTGCACGCAGCGGCACGCCCGACGATCGCTGGGCGTTCACCAGCAAGTCGTCGGCGCTCAACTATGGCTCGGCGGCAGCGCTGGCGGCGGCCGCGCGCGTGCTGACGGGCTATGACGATGCGCTCGCCCGCCGCGCGCGCGATCTCGCGGTGCGCACCTGGGGGGAAGAGCAGGGGCATGCACCCGACCTGTTCAGCCACGGCAACACCACCGGCGGCCCGCTCGACGTCGAGCAGTTCACCGCCGCGGTCGAACTGCTGGTGACGACGCGCGGACCGAAATATGCCGATGCGGTCGCACGGCTGTGGCCGACCGTCGCACCGAAGCTCGCCTTCGTCGCGCCGACCGCAGTCAAGGCGATCCCCTACATGCCGGCATCCTACCGCACGGCGATGGTGCCGGCCGTCCAGGCTTGGGCGACGCAGTCCGCCAGGATCGCCGCCGCCAACCCGTTCGGCGTGCCGATCACCGAAGGCGGTTGGGCCGGCAACGGCACGGTCCAGAATTACGGCCTCGCCGCCTATGCGCTGCACCGCGCCTTTCCGGAAATCGTGGACGGCAGCGCCGTGTTCCGCGCGGTCGATTACCTGCTCGGCCATCATCCGGATTCGGACCGGTCGTTCGTGTCGAACGTGGGCACGATCTCGAAGGAGGTGGCCTACGGCAACAACCGCGCCGACTTCGGCTTCATCTCGGGCGGGGTCGTGCCGGGCGTGCTGATCGTCAAGCCCGACTTGCCCGAGAACCATGAGGACTGGCCGTTCTTCTGGGGCGAGAACGAATATGTGATCCCCGAAGGTGCGGACTGGATCTACCTGGCCAATGCCGCGAACCAGCTGGCGCAGGAGAAGGCGGTGAAATAATCCTCAGGACGAACGATGTTGGTAAGCGTCAAATTCCCGCGAACCAGGCATAGTCGGAGACATCCTCCCAATATCCGCCCTTGCCGGAGCCGACCGCGTCCAGGCTCGCCACCGCCTCGATCGCGCGCAGATATTTGGCCTGCTTGTAGCCCAGCTGCCGCTCCACCCGCAGCCGCAGCGGCGCGCCGTTCGGGACGGGCAGGGGACGGCCGTTCAGCGCCCAGGCGAGGATCGTCTGCGGATGGAAGGCGTCGACCAGGTCGACGCTCTCGTAATAAGGCGTGCCGCCGAAATCGTCGTAACAGTGGAAGACGATGTAGCGCGCCGCCGTGGACAGGCCGGCGAACTGCAGGATCGGTCCCAACACCGGGCCGGTCCAGCGGCCGATCGCGCCCCAGCCCTCGACGCAGTCGTGACGCGTGATCTGCGTCCGCTGGGGCAGGGCCTTGATCCGGTCCAGCGAGATGGCGAGCGGGCGCGCCACCAGCCCGCCGACGTGGAGCCGCCAATCGGCGAAGGCGTCGGCCAGCAATCGCGCATAATCGGGCGAGCGCGGCATCGCCGTGCCGTTGGAGCGGAACACCGGCGACACGTCGCCGCCGGTGAATTCGGGCGCGAGCGCGTTGCGCGGCGTGATCAGCCGGTCGACCCGATAGGTCAGGCTCTCCGCGCCCAGGAATGCGCGGCGGCCGGCGTGCGTGTCCGCCACCCGGTCGCATCCGCCCAGCAGCAGCCCGGACCCGACGGTGAGCGCGCCGCGGCGCGACAGCAGGCTAGCCATGCCGCCGTCGCTCGGGAGGCGTTCGGAACCAGCCGGTGATCATCGATCGCATCTCGTTCACGGGGCCGGCCAGCACCACCATCACCAGGTGAACGACGATGAAGGCGAGCAGGCCCATCGCCGCCAGGAAGTGAATCGATCGCGCCGACTGGCGTCCGCCGAAGAGCCACAGCAGCTGCGGGAAGGTTGCGTCGAACGCCGGCGCCATCGTCAGGCCGGTCAGGATCATCAGCGGGATCAGGCCGAACACCACCGCCATATAGGCCAGCTTCTGCAGCGGATTGTAGCGGCCGGCCGCGTCGCCGGTCGGCAGCCGCAGACGGGCATGATCCTTCACGTCCTGCCAGAGATGGCGCGGCTTCAGCTCCTTGCGCGAAGGCAGCAGATCCCGGGCGAAGTGGCGGTTGATCAGGCTGGTGACGAAGTAGGCGGTGCCGGCGAGGATCAGCACCCAGGCGAACAGGAAGTGCCAGCGCCTTGCGCCGGCCAGGCTGTAATGCGCCGGGATCGTCGCCCAATAGGGGAAGGCGCGGGTCTGCACATGTCCCTGCTGGTCGCGCCAGTGGCCGAGCACGCCGGTCGTCGGCACGTGCAGCTGGTAGACGCGCAACTGGCCGCCACCCTGCGGCGTCGGACCGATGCCGAGCCAGGACGGATCGAAATTGGCGCCGTACTTGCCCCAGTAGAGGCTGGGATGCGCGTTGAAGATCATCAGCCCGCTCATCAGCAGGATGACGATCGTGACCGCATTCAGCCAGTGCCACAGCCGCGTCGGCCAGCGATGCCGGTAGCGCCAGGGTCCGGAAAGGGATGTCGCCATTGCCCGCCAGCTTACCACCGGCAGGCCTGAACGCCAGCGGAACGCATATGATACAATATATCATTGCTTTTTGAAGCTATCTGTCCCATGTGGCGGACATGGCGCGCAAGGATGACTGGATCGAGGGACTGGCCGTGGGCGCGACGATCGCGTGCCTGGTCCATTGCCTGGCCTTGCCGCTGCTGATTGCGGCCGTCCCGATCCTGTCGTCGGCCTTGCCGATCCCCGAGCATTTCCACCTGATCGCGCTCGCGCTGGCGGTGCCTGCGACGGCGGGCGCCCTGTTCGCCGGCTTTCGCCGCCACCGGCTGGCGGCGCCGCTGATCGCGGGCACGGTCGGCCTGACGCTGCTGACGCTGGGCGCGCTCCACTGGGGCGAGACGCCGCTGGAGACGCCGGTAACCGTGCTCGGCAGCCTGTGCATCGCCGCCGCGCACGTGGCGAATTGGCGCTACCGCCGAGCGGCACATTTCAGCGCTTTGTAATCAACCCGTCATCCCGGCGTAGGCCCGGGATCCACGCATACGCTGGGCGCGCTGGCCTCCTGGTGGATGCCTGTAGGAAGTAGAGCATCGAACCTGCATCTGGCCAACCCCTTTCCGTTCGTGTCTAGCGAAGTCGAGACATATGGTCGAGCGCAGCCGAGAACCGGCCGCGCCTGCGATCGGCC
>CAXTUG010000126.1:235-9051 GCA_964247375.1 uncultured Sphingomonadaceae bacterium | reverse complement strand
CCGCTGACGCGCCCCAGGCGGTTCGTCTTCGTGGGAACACCTGCTGCGCGCGCGCAGGCGACCGACTGTCTGGCGACGGCAGCCCTCTACGAGGCCGGCGCCGATCGGGAGGGGCAGCGTGCGGTGATGCAGGTAGTGCTCAACCGCGTTCTCCGCCGCGGCTACCCGAAGACGGTCTGCGGCGTGGTCTATGCCGGCGCGCAGCGCCTGACCGGCTGCCAGTTCAGCTTCACCTGCGACGGTTCGCTCGCGCGCCGCCGCGAGCATCGCGGATGGACCGCTGCGCGGCGGCTGGCGCGCCGCGCCCTGTCGGGTGCCGTATTTGCCAGGGTTGGCCGCTCGACCCATTATCATACCGACTGGGTGGTGCCGGTATGGAGCCGCACGCTCGACAAGGTGGCGCAGGTGCACAGCCACATCTTCTATCAGCCGAGATCCTCTTCTCCGCGCCGCTCCGTCTGAACAGGTTGCGGTCGTCTCCTGATCAGAGCGGATGTGCATGGACGGCCTGCCACCACTGAAACCGGAGACCGGCGCGGCCTGCCGCCGCGGCAAACTCCGCTGCCCGGGTCTCGACCGAGCCTCATCGAGCGCCGGCGGCCTAGCATGCGAGCGACGTTCGCCCGAGTAGGTCATCCACGCGCTTGAGCTCCGTATCGGGCGGCAGGGCCAGGTCCGACGATGCGGAGGCGCTGGCGCGCGTGCCGACGTCATAGCTGAACGGGGCATACCCCCGACGAGCCTCACCGGTCATAAACCGGATTAATTTAGCCTTTATATCGGATATGGACGCAACGAGGCCGCCCGCGGGGCAGCCCACACGAATCTCGACATAGGTGAGCCTTGTTAAGGGACGTTAATGGATAGCGAGCGCTTCTCGAAACTGACCGAGCGACAGCGCGAATATCTCCGGCAAGTGTTTCAGCATCGAAATTCACAGCAGATCGCCTTTGATGCCAAGGTGAGCGCCCGAGCGGTCGATAAGCAGCTCCACCTGGCGAAGGAGATTGTCGGAGCGACGTCCCGCTTCGAAGCGGCCCGGCTCTTCGCCGAGTATGAGGCCGGGGTAGAGGGATTCTACCCTGCAAGCATTGCACCTTCCCGGCCCGCCTTCTGGCCGCTTCCAGTGCCTGTGCCGACCACGGCACGACCGACGAACACGCTGACCTGGCGTCAGGTGCTGGCCTTGGGAACGATCATCGCGATCGCTGCTCCCGTGGCTATGACCGTTGCCACCATGCTCATCGTCGCTCTCGCGCTGCTGGTTCGCAATCCCTTGTGGTTCGGCGCCTGAGCGGCGCCTTGGAGGCGTGAATGAATGATCTGGCAAGCTCGAGCCGCGTTGTCGCGACGGATCTCCGCCGCGCGGAGCGCTCCATCAATCTTGCAACCCGCGACACCGCACAATTTCTCCTGACGACGTTGGACGTGACCGAAACGCACGGGCTCTCGCCGGCTCACGCCCATCGGACGGTGAAGGCGACGGTTGAGGCGCTCGCGGCGCTGGTGCAGAGCCAGGACCGGATGGCGATGCGCGCGCATCCGAGCATCGAGAAGGCCGGCACCGCGCTGGGTCTGACGGTCACGAACTGGGGCGAGGGCGCACCGAAGCCCGCCATCGCCGATGAGCATGCGATCGAGCGGGAAGTTGCGTGACTTGCTCGACCGTGTCGGCCACGTCACGCCATATAGGCCGTGATGCTGAGGCTCTCGCTCGCCCTCCTCTTCAACGTCGTCCTGGCGACGGTGTGTATCTACGCACTGGTACGAGGAGGACGGCCGGAACGAGCGGGCGCGATCATCAATCTGGCGGCATCGGTGGTCTCGACGGCGCTACGCCTGTTCGACGTCTCCTACTATGCGCCGCTCTCCGCGGTCATGCTGGCGATCGACATTGGCGTCGCGCTGGGATTCTTCTGGTTGGCTATACAGTCAACACGGTTCTGGCCCGTCTGGGCGTTCGGCTTCGCCCTCGCAAACATCGTCATGTCGGTTGCTGCGTCGCTGCTGCCGAGAGCGCCACTGTTCGCGTTCCACACCGGCCTTGGGCTCTATGCTTACCTCGCGCTGCTGGCACTCGCGCTCGGCACCTATCGATTGCCGGGCGATGCTACGGCGGAACAGCGGAAAGGGCTTAGACCGTCATGGAGAGCCCCGACCGCAACGGGTTGAACGAACTGTGCGTCAGCTTTCCGCTGGTCGAGGCGGAACGTGACCTCCCGGACAGGACGGCGTCCTATGACGGCGGCGGGGGACGACGCCTCGCCCTCGCTAAGTGGGTGCTGGCGAACAGGCGTCGGCGCATCGGCCGTTTGAAGCATCTGCGGCTCGGCGAGCCCACCTGGGACATGATCTTGGACCTCTACATCGCGGATCGGGAGAAGCGGCGGGTCGACGTCTCAGGCATGTGCCTCGGCAGCGGTGTGCCGACTACGACGGCCTTGCGCTACGTCGATCTGCTGATCGATGAGATGCTGATTACAAAGGTGCCTGATCCGACGGACGGTCGCCGCGCCATCATCAAGATGGGCGCAGAGTTGCGGCAGGCGCTCGACGACTGGCTCGACCAAGCCTCTGCCAGTCTGGACATTTCCGGTCTGTAGGTCCCGTTCGAGAGCATGCCGGAAGAGGCCGGGCGTTTACGAAGCAACGCGTGCAGCGACCTTGGCGTCGTCGGCCGCTTGGCTCTTGGCAGATCAGAGCGAGCGTGTCGTGACTCTGGATGGAGAAGGCATGTCTCTTATGCTGGTGCGCGAGTGTCTTCAAACACGGCAATGGCGATGATGCTGTTCAGCCGCGAGCTGGTTGCCGAAGCGCCGAACGGCATCGGGGCTCCGCCGGTTCTCGATGCCGCCGGAGGAAAGCGGTAACGAGCGGAACGCCACAGTCTAAATTGCGGCGGGCGATCGTGGTGCGAGGTGAGCCGCATTGCAGATTATCTGCTCCGGAGGAATTGCAACGAAACTGAACGCATTATGAATTGAAGCGCGCCTCGGCTTTCGGCAGCTTCTTGGTGGCTCGCATGCCAGGAGGGGTTGCTTGCAGTTGGACGGCTATGATGCGCAGGTCGTTGGGTCGGGACCGGCCGCGCTGGCTACGATGCTCGCGTTCCACCGGATCGCGGTGGATCCCGACCAGATCCGGCACGAGGCGGGGCATGATCGGCCGTTCACGGCCGACGAGATCGTGCGGACCGCTCGCCGACAATCCGGCGTACGCGCCAAGGCTATGCGCATGGACGCCGCGAAGCTCGGCCGCATGCCGCTGCCGGCGCTGCTGAACGGGCCGGAAGGCTGGCTGCTGGTTGGCCGGATCGCCGACGACCGCGTCCTGCTGCAGCGGCCGGGCGGCGCAGTCGAGCAGCTCCCGGTCGAGCGGCTCGGCGAGGTCTGGTCGGGCGAGGTCGTGCTGGTGACCACGCGCGAGGGCGTCTGCGGTGCCGCCGGCCGGTTCGACTTCGGTTGGTTCATCCCGCAGATCGTGCGCT
The DNA here is from genome assembly GCA_964247375.1 of uncultured Sphingomonadaceae bacterium. Classification (GTDB taxonomy): domain Bacteria; phylum Pseudomonadota; class Alphaproteobacteria; order Sphingomonadales; family Sphingomonadaceae; genus Sphingomonas_I. Next base: position 5,564 of record CAXTUG010000126.1, on the reverse strand, counting down.
ACCGCCGGCTGATCGGCGAGGTGCTGCTGATCACGCTGGCGCTGAACCTGCTTGGACTGGTGTCGCCGCTCTTCTTCCAGAACGTTATTGATAAGGTGCTGGTCCACAATACGCTGGCGACGCTCCAGGTGCTGTCGGTGGGCTTCGTGGTCGTCTCCGTCTGGGAGGTGATGTTCGGATGGCTGCGCACCCGGCTCTACTCCGAGACCAGCCAGAAGCTCGACGTCGAGCTGGGCGCCAAGCTGTTCCGTCACCTGCTCGGCCTGCCGCTCTCCTACTTCGAGGGGCGGCGCGTCGGCGACACCGTCACCCGAGTGCGCCAGCTGGAATCCGTGCGCGAGTTCCTGACCAACGCTTCGCTGTCGGTGCTGGTCGATCCCGCCTTCACCATCGTGTTCTTCGTGGCGATGTGGATCTACTCGCCCAAGCTCTTCTGGATCGTCGCGCTGACGGTGCCGGCCTACGCCGCGGTGTCGGTCGCGGTCACCGGTCCGCTCCGCCGGCGCCTCAACGAGAAGTTCGAGCGCGGCTCTGCCAACAACGCGCTGCTGGTCGAGAGCGTGTCCGGCATGCAGACGGTCAAGGCTTCCGCGGTCGAGCCGCAGTGGCGCGATCGGTGGGAGCGGCAGCTCGCCGGCTACAGCGCCGCCAACCAGAAAGTCATCAACCTCGGCAACACCGGCAGCCAGGCGGTCCAGCTCATCTCCAAGCTGAGCTTCGCCGCGATCCTCTACTTCGGCGCCGAGCAGGTCATATCGGGCGCGCTGACGGTCGGCGGGCTCGTCGCGTTCAACATGTTCGCGCAGCGCGTCTCCAGCCCGGTGATCCGCATGGCGCAGCTGTGGCAGGACTTCCAGCAGGTGCGGCTCTCGATCGAGCGGCTCGGCGACGTGCTCAACGTGCCGGTCGAGCCCGGCGCCGGCTCCCGCACCGCACTGCCGGCGCTCAGGGGCGCGGTCCGGTTCGAGAATGTGCGGTTCCGCTACGGACTGGAAGGGCCCTGGACGATCGACGACGTCAGCCTGGAGCTGCCCGCCGGGGGCACGCTCGGCATTGCCGGCTCGTCCGGCTCGGGCAAGTCGACGCTGACTAAATTGCTGCAGCGGCTCTACACGCCGGCGGCAGGCCGCGTGTTCATCGACGACGTCGACGTCGCGCAGATCGATCCGGCGTGGCTCAGGCGGCAGATCGGCGTGGTGCTCCAGGAGAACCTGCTGTTCAACCGTACCATCCGCGAAAACATCGCGCTCGCCAATTCGGCCATGCCGCTGCAGTCGGTCATGGCGGCGGCGCAGCTGTCCGGCGCGCACGAGTTCATCCTTGGCATGCCGCAGGGTTACGACACGATGATCGAGGAGCGTGGCGTTAACCTGTCCGGCGGTCAGCGGCAGCGGATCGCGATCGCCCGCGCGCTGGTCACCCAGCCACGCATCCTCATCCTCGACGAGGCGACCTCGGCGCTGGACGCCGAGAGCGAGGAGATCATCCAGACCAACCTCAAGGCGATGGCGCAGGGCCGCACCGTGCTGATCATCGCCCACCGGCTCTCCGCCATCCGCCAGTGCGACCGCATCGCCACGATGGAGAAGGGCCGCGTGGTCGAGCTCGGCACGCATGACGAGCTGTTGCGGCGCGGCGGCCGCTATGCCGGTCTCTATCAGCGGCAGATGGGCTATTCGGGAGCGGCGGCATGAACGCGATCTCGCGCCACTGGCAGATCGCATGCGACGCGATCGAGGAGGAGAAGGTGCGCGGCGGCCGCATGCTGTCGGTTGACCAGGTCGACTTCCTGCCGGCAGCGCTCGAGGTGATCGAGCGCCCGGTGTCGCCGACCGGGCGCTACACCGCCTGGCTGCTGCTGTTCGTGCTCGCGGCGTCGCTGACCTGGGCGGCGCTGGGTAAGGTCGACATCGTCGCGTCCGCGCAGGGGCGGATCATTCCCGCGGACAACGTCAAGATCGTGCAGGCGCCCAGCAGCGGGATCGTGCGCCGCATATACGTGCGGGACGGCGACGCGGTGAAGAAGGGTCAATCGTTGGTCGACCTTGATCCGACCGTCTCCACCGCGGCGCAGGTGCAGGCGGAGCAGGCATTGAGGGCAGCGGAGCTGGACGCAGCCCGCAATCAGGCTATCGCGGACGCCCTCGCCGGCAAGGGCATCAGGTTCGTGCCTCCGGCGGGAACTTCACCAGACGTCGCCACTACGCAGCTCCGGCTCATCGAGGCGCAAGTGGCTGCAAGCAGGGCGTCAGTAGCTGGCCTCGCTGCAGCGAGGCAGTCGTCGCTTGCCGACGCGCAAGGGTCGGAGCGGCAGATCCGCAAATATGACGACACGCTGCCGCTGATCGACCGGCAGCTCGGCAGCCTAGAAGAACTCGCCAAGTATGGGCTTATCGCGCAACCGCGCCTGCTCGACATGCGTCGCCAGCGGCGCGTCGACCAGGGCGAGCGGGAGGTCGCTGCCACCCAACGATTGCGCGCCTTATCGGACGCGGCGAAATACCAGCAGCAGCTGGCTCAGTCCCTCGAGGAGGCGCGACATCAGGCTCTTTCCGACTTGGCAAAGGCGCAGAGCGACGTGGCGTTGCGCCGGGAGGAATTGACGAAGGCGCAGGAGCGCAGTCGGCTGCAGCGGCTGGCAGCGCCCGTCGATGGCGTAATCCAAGAGCTGGCGGTGCATACCATTGGCGGCGTGGTCGAGCCCGCCAGAACGATCATGGTGGTGGTTCCTCACGGAGAGCTTCTGATTGAAGCAAAGGTGCTCAACAAGGACGCTGGTTTCGTGCGCGCAGGTCAGGAGGTTGCCGTCAAGCTCGATGCGTTTCCGTTCACTCGCTACGGGACCCTTGCCGCGCAAATTGACAGTATCAGTGCCGACGCTGTTGAGGATCGGAAGTTGGGACCTGTGTACATCGCTCGCGTCCACATGCTCGCTAATCACCCCAAAGGAGCGTCCACCGCTATTGCCGCTCCGGGAATGAGCATTGTCGTTGACATAAAAACTGGGCGGCGGTCAATTCTTAGCTACTTTGTCAGTCCCATAAAGGAGGCACAATCAAGTGCCGCACGGGAACGTTAGATCATGGCCAAGAAAAGCGGTGTGAAATTTCAGCTGGGTCTGGTTACGACAGTATGTCTCCTATTGAGTGTTTCCGCCTTCTATATCGTCGCCGGGCACGCGAGGCAATTTCTCAAACCTATACTTCGGTATGAACTTACTGTGAGCGTCAGACAAGGAAGTCGGACGATGATCGGGAGGGGGGTCTGGTCCACCTCGGTCAGTCCGGGTGGGCTCGATGCGCGCTACGCACATAACTTGTCCGGTGACGCAATACCGATCCGGCTCTCCAACAGTACAGATCTTGTCGTCGTGCCAGGCGGCATAACTGGGAACAATTCCGAGGCGTTAATGCTGCCGTTCCGCGTCTTCCTGCCAACAGATGAATGGTCCGAACGAGGCCGCATTGCCGCAACGCGGCGTCTGTCCACGCAGATCGGCAGAACCGGAGCAGCATCATGTGACTATAATCGTTCAGAAGATCGGACGCCAAAGGCACCAACCTGTCTCCTCATCGCGATAGCGCGTCGGGCAGGAGCATCCTTTCGAATGCAGATGGTAAGCCCAGGTCAGTTGAAGCAAGCATTTGGTAGCGACGTGGATATCACATCAGTATCGATCAAGATCACGGACAAGCCAGTAACTCGTCAGCGATGGGTGGATGAATATGGGAGCCATCTCCTGTCCCCCTCAGGCCGCTTGGTAAATTATGTCAATCCATCCGTTCGCGTCATGGCTGACGCAATTCCTACAGTAAGGTTCTGACAATGATAAACAATCGATCATTGGAAATGGCTCTTCTTTCCTTAGAAGTATATGATCTCGGACCCGCTCCAATTGTACAAAGCTCTAAACTTCAAACTGGGAATATTTATGCCGCAACACTTATATCGACTTCAGCAAACGGTAGCTTTTTTGCTGCAGCCTTCCAGGAGGATGACAGGACTATCATATCGGTGCGGGGAACAGATGATTTCCTAACGGATATGTGGGCCTACCTAATCGGCGGCGGTGCAGGTATACTTAGCAGTCACCAAGGTTCTGACATCGTATCGTTTTATAAGTCTATTGCTGGAAACAATAACTTATATAGCTCTAACATTGTTATGACCGGTCATTCGCTTGGTGGAGGTTTGGCGGGATACATTGCCAACACCTATGGCTTGGAAGCGTACATTTTCAATAACATGCCCTTCGAGCAGTCCGTAGCGAATGACTACGGCACTGCCACGGATCCAAACGATACTACTGAGCTTGGAACTCAACTACGCGCACTACTGTATGATGGAACGTCATACATCAACCCGCCTTCATCACAAAAAATTACTGCCGTGGATACGTTTGGCGATATTGTGGCCAACTTCCGATTGGGGCAGACGATATCAGCGGCATATGTTTATCCTCAAGCAAGCCTGTCGGGTGCTGAAGCGCACGCTATTACGCTCAACGTGCTTCTGCAGTGGGCAGAAATATATAATACTAAAGACTGGTCTAATGCGGCCGACATCATCTGGAAACCCTTCTTTTCATCAGATGTAGCCGACAAGCTAAGCGACGAGTTGGAGCCGCTGAGAGGCACGGGAAGCCGGACAGAGGTTCTTGACCACATAATCGCCTATTCTTGTGCAAACAAACCCTATCAGCCTTTTGGCAACACCGCAGCTTGGGCGCTCTTTGACGATGCTTCCGACTTGTCGGAGGCACTGAACAGACCTGTCAATCTCGCAATGCAATCTTCTGTTCAGGATGCCGTTGGTGACATCATCGTTGAATATTCAGCGCAACTAGCCTTAAATTCTGTCACTGATAACAGAGAAGCTGAGAAAGGCATTCTCAGCATTAACGATAATACATTTTTAAAGATTGATCTTTCCGATAAAAAGTGGACTTTCTCTGGAGGTCAAATTGAATCAAAGTTCAAGAAACCAACAGTTGACTCGATTTTAGAGGCTACAAGTGCGGACGACGTGCGGCAAGGTTTGGATTGGCTTTCACAAGCAACGCAGACTCCTCAATCGCTTGAAGACGTCCAAAGTGTCACATTGCAGATAAGCGCTTCAGGCTTCTACTCATCAGACGTAGAGCAGGATACTGACCTTAATTTGCTTGTAATGGGACCTAGCAAGAACGGTGGAAGTAGCATTACCCTCGGTGGTGACGGTGCAATCATTGCAGTTGGAACAGAGGGAGGAGACACTATCACTGGTGGGAGCCAAGTCGAGGTTTTATATGGTGGAGATGGAAGCGACGTCATAAACGCTGATAACGGCG
>CAXTUG010000126.1:0-214 GCA_964247375.1 uncultured Sphingomonadaceae bacterium | reverse complement strand
TCTAAATACAATCTAAAAGGAGACTACATTATTGGCGGCAGTGGTGCTGATAAAATACACATTGGAGGAGGCGATATATTTGCTGATCCTGAAGGCGGAGACAGAATTTACATAGGCAATACGGTGCTTCACGGGGGAAAAAAGCTGACGCTTCATCTGAAGATCCAGGGTCAGAAGTGTATATCGGGTATGATTTACCCGGTGATCCTGTAAT
>CAXTUG010000125.1:0-9119 GCA_964247375.1 uncultured Sphingomonadaceae bacterium | reverse complement strand
CCCCTGCCGGAGAGCAGCGCTCCCATGCCCGGAGACGAGACGCCGGCGCCGGTCCAGCCGCAGGGCTGAGCGACGGTCCATGCGCCGCTGGCCCCTGGTTCTGCTGCTGGCGCTTGCCGCCTGCAACCGTCACGGCGTCGCCGACGTGACGCTGGACGCCGACGCGGCTCAGCGCAACGCGACGGCGACCAAGACGCTCAGCGATCTGGCCGCCGCCGAGGCGGCGAGCCGCGGCCCCGCGCGTGCGTGATGCGCCGCCACCTGCGTCCGACGCGTCGCCGACCCGGGCAGCTACGCCTGCCATTATACCCGAAACGGACGATCGGGACGCGATATCCGCCGACACCGACGAGGCGCAGGGTAACGACTGAGGCGAGCACCTACGTCTACGGAGCAGGGTGAGAAAGCCCGATGGTCTGCGTCTCAGCTCCGCAGCCCGGCTTCCGCCTCGAACATGTAATCCCGCGTGATCGGCAGCGCGGTGCGGTCGCGGACATACTGCACCTGGAAGTTGACCATCTGGCTGTTGAAGAAGCCGGTCGCGGCGCCCGCCAGGTAGAATTCCCACATGCGATAGAAGCGGTCGTCGTACATGGCGGTGATCTCCGCCTGGTGCGCCTGCGCACGCCGCAGCCAGGCCAGCAGCGTATAGCCGTAATGGTGGCGCAGCACCTCGACGTCGCTGGTGATGAGCCGAGTCGCCTCCGCCGCCTCGGCAATCTCCGACAGCGTCGGAATGTAGCCGCCCGGGAAGATATATTTGGTGGTCCATACGTCGGTGGTGCGCTTCCGGCCGAGCCGGCCGATCGTGTGCAGCAGCATCACGCCGTCGTCCGTCAGCAGGCTGCGGCACTTGGCCGCGAACGGGCGGAAATGGCCCGGGCCGACATGCTCGTACATGCCGACCGAGACGATCCGGTCGAACCTGCCCTCGACCTTGCGATAGTCGATCAGCTCGAACCGCACCTTGTCCGCGACCCCGGCCTCCTCGGCGCGCTCCCGCGCGATCTTGAGCTGCTCTTCCGACAGCGTGATGCCGAGCACCTCCACCCCGAACGTTCGGTGCAGGTACAGCGCCATGCCGCCCCAGCCGCAGCCGATATCGAGCACCTTGTGCCCGGGCTTCAGGTACAGTTTGGCAGCGATGTGCGCCTTCTTGTCGTGCTGCGCCTGCTCCAGGCTGTTGTCGGGATCGGTGTAGTAGGCGCAGCTATATTGCCGGTCGCTATCGAGAAAGAAATCGTAGAGCGTGGCCGACAGGTCGTAGTGGTGGGCGACGTTGCGCTTCGATCGGCGCTCCTGGTTGTAGGCACGCAGCCAGCCGAACGGATCGCGCCACACGCGCGCGCGCGCCTCCAAATTCTTGCGGTCGCTCCGGCGCTCGTACCGGTTGTTCCAGGTGACCAGGTCGACCAGCGCGTGGATATCGCCCTGTTCCATGATCAGCCGGCGATCCATATAGGCCTCGCCTGCACCCAGCGACGGCGCGAGCACGATCTTGCGCGGGGTCGACCGGTCGGTGAAGCGGACGGCGACCGGTGCGCGCCCGGCCGCCGGCTTGCCGTAGCGGTAGATCTTGCCGCGCCAGTCGGTGACGATCAGCTCGCCGTCGCGGATGAGCTTCTGGAACGCCCGGTCAAATAATAGCATCCGATGTCTTTATCGCGGGATGAGGCCGCTGAAAATCGTCATTGCGATCGCAACGACACCCTGACCCCACGTCTCCGACAGAGAGGATCAGGCGCCGGCCAGCGTCTCCGCAGCCGCCTCGCGGTCCCGCTGCGCGCGGCTCTTCTTCTCCGCCGCCGTCTTGAGCTGACCGCAGGCGGCGTCGATGTCGCGGCCGCGCGGCGTGCGCACCGGCGCGGAGATGCCGGCCTCGAACACGATGTTGGAGAAGGCGCGGATCCGCTCGGGATCGGAGCATTGGTAGGGTGCGCCCGGCCAGGGATTGAACGGGATCAGGTTGACCTTGGCCGGCAGCCGATACTTGCGCAGCAGCCGCACCAGCTCGCGCGCATCGTCATCGCTGTCGTTGCGGTCCTTCAGCATCACATATTCGAAGGTGATGCGCCGGGCATTGTTGGCGCCGGGATAGGCCGCGCAGGCGGCGAGCAGCTCCTCGATGCCGTACTTGCGGTTGAGCGGCACCAGCTCGTCCCGCACGTCCTTGGTCACGGCGTGCAGCGACACCGCCAGATTGACCCCGATCTCCTCGCCCGCCCGCTCCATCATCGGGATCACGCCGGAGGTGGAGAGGGTGATGCGCCGCTTGCTGAGCGCGAGCCCGTCGCCGTCCATCACCAGTTTCAGCGCATCGCGGACGTTGTCGAAATTATAGAGCGGCTCGCCCATGCCCATCATCACGATGTTGGTGAGCAGGCGCCCGTCCGGCTGGCTCGGCCACTCGCCCAGCGCATCGCGCGCCAGCATGACCTGTCCCACGATCTCGCCCGACGTCAGGTTGCGCACCAGCCGCATCGTGCCGGTATGGCAGAAGCTGCAGGTGAGCGTGCACCCGACCTGGCTCGATACGCAGAGCGTGCCGCGGTCCGCGTCGGGAATGAACACCATCTCGTAATCGTGGCCGTCGTCGGAGCGGAGCAGCCACTTGCGGGTGCCGTCGCTCGACACCTGCGCCTCGACCACGCCCGGGCGGCCGATCACGAACCGCTCTATCAGCCACGGGTGCATCGCCTTGGCGATATCGGTCATCGCGGTGAAGTCGGTGACGCCGCGATTGTAGATCCAGTGCCACAGCTGCTTGGCGCGCAGCTTCGCCTGCTTGGGATCGAGCCCCGCCTCGGCCAGGATCGCGCGCAGCTCCTCCTTGGAGCGGCCGAGCAGGTCGCGGCGCCCGTCGGCGCGCACGACCGGGTCGCGCGGGACGGGCACCGGATCGATATGACCTGGGATGGGCATCGGAGCGTTCATGGGAAGCGCCTACCTAGGCGAAACGGCGGGATTTTTCCAGAGGCAGTCCCGCACCATGCGTCAGCGCAGCGCAGCCACGATCGCCGCATCGATCGCGCTCGGTGCGCCGGCGAGCAGATAATGCTGCCGTCGCCTGCCGCCGCGCATGCCGGTCGACACCAGCGTCAGCGCCTCGCCCGCCCGCATGGCTGCGACGATGCGGCGGCTGGTGCGCGCGTCCGCCACCGCCTGCTCGCCGCGGGCCGTGAGATCGAAGCGCATGTCGCCGATCGACAGCATCGCCGCCCGGATCGGCCGTCCGATCCGCGCCCGCACGATCGGGCCGGATGCCGAGATCCCGACCATCAGGAACGGTGCTCCGCGCCGCTCGACCGGTGCGGAAATTGCGAAGCAGCGCCTCGGCTCGTCGCAAAACGCCGCCCAGGTCGCAAAGCTGCCGACGCTGGTCCGCGCTCCTGCAGGCGCGGCGAACGGCAGCAGTAAAAAGGCGAGACGAAGGAACCGCACGCTCCCGTCATCCACCGCCGCAATTCCGCCCGCAACCTAAACCGCGCCTGACCCAAACATTCATGCTGCTGCAATGCAGCAAAGCGCTTGGCGAGGGGCGCGCGCAGCGCCGCCCCTTTTTCTTGCGGCCTGCCCTCTGGCAAGGCCCGAACGCCGCGTTATAGTGACCGCACTAGCGAGCGACCGGGGAATGACATGAAGGCGACGATCGAACGGGCGATCCTGCTCAAGGCGCTGGGCCACATCCAGTCGGTCGTCGAGCGGCGCAACACCATCCCGATCCTGTCCAACGTGCTGATCGAGGCGGCCGCCGACGGCAGCCTGCGGCTGATGGCGACCGATCTCGACCTGCAGGTGGTGGAGACGATCCAGGCGGCGGTGGACACGCCCGGGGCAACCACGGTGGCGGCGCACACCCTGTTCGACATCGCCCGCAAGCTGTCGGAGGGCAGCCAGGTCCAGCTCACCGCGGCCGAGGGCAAGATGCAGGTGGTGGCCGGCCGCGCCCGCTTCAGCCTGCAGACGCTGCCGCGCGAGGATTTTCCGGTGATCGCGGAGGGCGAACTGCCGACCCGGTTCGCGCTGCCGGCCGAGACGCTGAAGCAGATCATCGACAAGACCCGCTTCGCCATCTCGACCGAGGAGACGCGCTACTATCTGAACGGCATCTTCCTGCATGTCTCGGACGATGCGACCCCGGTGCTGAAGGCGGCCGCGACCGACGGCCACCGCCTCGCCCGCGTCACCGTGCCGCGGCCGGACGGCGCGGAGGGCATGCCCGACGTGATCATCCCGCGCAAATGCGTCGGCGAGCTGCGCAAGCTGCTGGACGAGGTCGACGGCTCGGTCGAGGTGTCGCTCTCGCCCACGAAGGTCCGCTTCGGCCTGGGCAGCGCAATCCTCACCTCCAAGCTGATCGACGGCACCTTCCCGGATTACTCGCGCGTCATCCCGACCGCGAACGACAAGCTGCTCAAGATCGATCCGCGCTCGTTCGAGGAAGGCGTCGATCGCGTCGCCACCATCGCCAGCGAGAAGACGCGCGCGGTCAAGATGAGCCTCGACCGCGACCGCATCACGCTCTCGGTCACCAGCCCCGAGAACGGCACTGCGGCGGAGGAAGTGCCCGGCGACTATGCCGCGCCGGGTTTCGACATCGGCTTCAACGCCCGCTACCTGCTCGACATATTGGGCCAGATCGACGGCGACCTGGTCGAGGTCCACCTCGCCGACGCCGCCGCTCCCACCCTGATTCGCGAGAACGACAAGGCGCCGGCGCTGTATGTGCTGATGCCGATGAGGGTGTGAGCGGCTGGCCATCGCGCATGTTTTAAGGTATTACTTGGTAATACTTTTCGAAAGGCAGGGCCGTGGCTACATCCGTCAAGCTGGACGACGCACTCAAGAGCCGGGTGGAGCAGGTCGCCCGCCAGCAGGATCGCTCCGCTCATTGGATAATGCGCGAGGCGATCCGCCAATATGTCGAGCGTCAGGAAGCGCGTGGAAGCTTCCTCCAGGAGGCGATGGCGGCGTGGGCCCACTATCAGGAAACCGGCCTTCACCTGACCGGCGAGGAGGTGATCGACTGGCTCGAAGGCAATGGCGGTAATCCCGCAGGACGGCTGCCCAATTGCCACAAGTGATTGTTACGCAGCCGGCGGCCGAAGGTCTTCAGCGTTGCGTCACGTTCTTGGCTGAGCGAGATCAGCGGGCCGCCGCCCGTGCCGAAGCGGCGATCGCATCCAGATTACGGCTGCTCACGACTTCGCCCGCCATCGGTCGTCCGTTCAATGCGGAGTTGCAGCTGCGGGAGATGGTTATCCCATTCGGCAGCGCGGGCTTCCTAGCGCTCTACAGACAGGAAGCCGAGACCGGCGACATCCATGTGCTGGCGTTCCGTCATCAGCGAGAAGCAGAATATTGAGCTTCATTGCTCACCTTACGCTCACCGACTTCCGCAACCACGCCGCGGCGCTGATCGCGCCGGGGGCGGGACTGGTCATCCTCACCGGTGAGAACGGCGCGGGCAAGACCAATATTCTGGAGGCGGTGTCGCTACTGACCCCCGGACGCGGCCTGCGCGGAACGCCGCTCCCGGAGATGGCGCGGCAGGACGGACCGGGCGGATTCGCGGTGCACGCCCGGCTGGATGGCGAGGTTGAGATCGGCACCGGCACGCTGGCGGCCGCGCCGGAGCGGCGGCGGGTGCGGATCAACGGGGCGGACGCGGCGGCGGGCGCGCTGGGCGAATGGCTCGCGGTGCTGTGGCTCACCCCGGCAATGGATCGGCTGTTTGCGGAGAGTGCGGGCGGCCGGCGCCGCTTCCTCGACCGGCTGGTGCTGGCGCGCGAGCCGGCCCACGCGTCGCATGCCAGCCGCTACGAGGCGGCGATGCGGGCGCGCAACAAGCTGCTGGCGGAGCCGGACGATGCCGATCCCGCCTGGCTCGCGGCGCTGGAGGCCGGCATGGCCGAGCACGGCACGGCCATCGCAGAAGCGCGGGCGCGGACGGTGGCGGCACTCGACGCGCGGCTCGCGCGGCAGCCGCCCGGACCATTTGCGCGGGCCAGCGTCGTTCTGACCGGCTGGACGGCGGCGGCGGGTGATGCGTGCGCCGTGCTTGCCGCCGAGCTGCGGCAGGGTCGGGGACGCGATGCTGTCGCCAGGCGCACACTGGCAGGACCGCACCGGTCCGATTTGGCCGTGACCCACCTCGACAAGGGCATAGCGGCCGCGCTCTGCTCGACCGGTGAGCAGAAGGCGCTGCTGCTCGGCATCGTGCTGGCGCATGCCGATCTGGTGGCGGAGCAGTGCGGACAACGGCCGATCCTGCTGCTCGACGAGGTCGCGGCCCACCTCGATCCGATCCGCCGCGCGGCCTTGTTCGCGCGGCTGGAAGCCGCAGGCGGACAGAGCTGGATGACCGGCACCGAACCGGACCTCTTCGTCGCGGCCGGCGCGGACGCAACCCGGCTGACGGTAGCGGCAGACGGCGTGCGCGACGCGTGACCGCCACGATTTCCCATCCGCGCCGGACAATCCCGGACGGCATGACGTTCGCACTTTGGCGCGCCGCTGACGGTTGGCCGCTGCGGACCTATCGTTGGCCGCAGACGGACGCCGCGCGCGGCAGTCTGCTGTTCCTCACGGGACGCGGCGACTTCATCGAGAAATATTTGGAGGCCGTAACCCACTGGCACGATCGCGGCTGGGACCTGGCCGGGTTCGACTGGCGTGGCCAGGGCGGATCGGGGCGGATGCTCGCCGATCCGCTGATCTGCCATCAAACCAGCTTCGATCCGCTGGTGGACGATCTCGCAGGCTTTGTGCGGACGTGGCAGGCCGGCACGCCGGGACCGCACGTGATCGTGGCCCACTCCATGGGCGCGCATCTCGCCCTGCGGATGCTGGCCGAGCACGCTCCTCCGGTCGCCGCCGCCGTGCTCGTCTCGCCGATGATCGGCATCCGCATCGCGCGGGTGCCGCGTGGGGCCGTCCGTCTCGCGGCCGCCATCGCGAACGCGGCCGGCTGGGGCGAGCGCCGTGTCGCGCGGCGCGACATCGGCGATGTCGGCGGCCGCATGACCTCCTGCCCGGATCGCCTGGCCGATAAGCTCTGGTGGAAGGCGCAGCGGCCGGAGATCGCCTCCGGCGCGCCGAGTTGGGGCTGGGTGCACGCCGCCCTTGCGTCGATCGCGCGGCTGCCGGAGGCCGCGCTGGCGACGATCCCCGCACCGGTTCTGCTGGTGGCGGCGCGCGGCGATCCGGTCATCGACGTGCCCGCGATCGAGCGGGCTGCCGCCTTGCTGCCGCATGCCGAGCTGCAGATCGTCGCTGGCGGCGGTCACGAACTGCTGCGGGAGGCCGACGTTCGGCGCCGGCCGGTCATCGCCCGGATCGACCGGTTCCTCGCCGGACGGTGAGCGGCGTCAGCGGGCGGCGAGCCGGGTCGCTTCCCGATCGGCCAGCGCCTGCCGGACATGGGTGTTCGCCATGTCGCCGACGATGCCGGCCACGCAGCCGCGCCAATCGGTCTGCTCGCTGCAGAGGCGGGCGGCGGCCTTCTCGACGCGGGCGAGCAGCTGCGCCCGCCCGGCGGCGCTGGTCATGTCGAGATCGGCATAGTGGATGTGGAAGCTGTCGTCGCCGACCTGCCAGCTGCCCGACGCCGGCGCGCGTGCGACGGCGGAAGCGGCGGCGAGGATGAGCACGGCGGAGAGAATGGCCTTCATGACATGGTCCTTCCGACTTGGCGGCGGGAGTGCCGCGGCGCCTGTTGGAATGACCCCAAGCCGATCCGGTCGCGAGGACGGGAAGCCGATAAACGTCCGATGATGTGCCGATAATGTGCCGATGCGCGGCGGCGCTTCCCGATCGGCCCCGCGGCGGGTCGGCCGGCCTCGCCCACCGGCCCATTTTGCTTGGGTTTCGACGCCCGAATCCCTATATCCTCGCTATGGCAACATCCCCCCAAGACAATGAGTACGGCGCCTCCTCGATCAAGGTGCTGAAGGGCCTGGACGCGGTGCGCAAGCGGCCCGGCATGTATATCGGCGACACCGACGACGGCTCGGGCCTCCACCACATGGTGTTCGAGGTGTCCGACAATGCGATTGACGAGGCGCTGGCGGGGCATTGCGACCGGATCGTGATCACGCTGAACGCCGACGGCTCGGTCTCGGTCGAGGATAATGGCCGCGGCATCCCGACCGGCATCCACCCGGAAGAGGGCGTGTCGGCGGCCGAGGTCATCATGACCCAGCTCCACGCCGGCGGCAAGTTCGAGAATACGTCCGACGACAATGCCTACAAGGTGTCGGGCGGCCTGCACGGCGTCGGCGTGTCGGTGGTGAATGCGCTCAGCGAGCATCTCGACCTCACCATCTGGCGCGACGGCGAGGAGCATTTCATGCGCTTCGTGCACGGCGACGCGGCGGCGCCGCTCAAGGTCGTCGGCTCGGCGCCCGAGGGCAGGAAAGGCACGCGCGTCACCTTCCTGCCGTCGCCCGCTACCTTCAAGATCACCGAGTTCGACTTCGAGAGGCTGGAGCATCGCTATCGCGAGCTCGCTTTCCTGAATTCGGGCGTGCGCATCTTCCTGGTCGATGCGCGCCACGCCGAGCGGGTCGAGCACGAGCTGTTCTACGAGGGCGGGATCGCCGCCTTCGTGAAGTATCTCGACCGCGCCAAGACGCCGCTCTTCCCCGATCCGATCTCGGTCACCGGCCAGCGCGACGATATCGGCATCGACGTCGCGCTCGAGTGGAACGACAGCTATTACGAGCAGGTCCTCTGCTTCACCAACAACATCCCCCAGCGCGACGGCGGCACCCACCTGGCGGCGTTCCGCGCCGCGCTGACGCGCACGCTCAACGCCTACGCCGACAAGTCCGGCATGATGAAGCGCGAGAAGGTGAGCCTCACCGGCGACGACATGCGCGAGGGGCTGACCGCGATCGTCTCGGTCAAGCTGCCGGACCCCAAATTCTCGTCGCAGACCAAGGACAAGCTGGTCTCCTCCGAGGTCCGCCAGCCGCTCGAATCGCTGATGGCCGACAAGCTCGCCGAATGGCTCGAGGAGAATCCGGCGCACGGGCGCAGCATCGTCGGCAAGATCATCGATGCCGCCGCCGCGCGCGAGGCCGCCAAGAAGGCGCGCGAGCTGACCCGGCGCAAGG
>CAXTUG010000124.1:0-9124 GCA_964247375.1 uncultured Sphingomonadaceae bacterium | reverse complement strand
AGAACCGGCCTCGGCTGCGCTCGGCAAGGCCCCTCGACTTCGCTCGGGGCGAACGAATCACATGTATCGCACGATGCTCTATCGCACCCGGCGGAAGGACCACGGGATGGTCGCGCCCGTTGGATCGCTGTCCAGACTGACGACCAGGGCCCTGGACGCGCGCGGCCGCCCGCCCGCGTCGACCCACAAGCTGTCTTCCACCGTCAGCGTGCCTATGCGGGTGCGGAACTGCCAGCCGGTACCCTCCGCCGGGCGCAGCAGGGCCCCCTGCCCATCGGTCGTCGGCACCGCTTCCACGTCCGGCGCGAGGTGGAAGCGCACCGCCAGCGGCGTGGCCGACGGCTTCTTGCGGCCGGCCGGAACGAGCCGATCCTCGCCTTCCAGGGCGCGGCCGTCCGCGGTGAGCGCCAGCCGGCGGCGATGGCTGAAGCCGAACCGCTTCACATAGCCGTCATGCGCGGCCTCGATCCGCACCGCCTCGGCCGTCTCCTGCCGATGCAGTTCAACCTCGGTAACGCCGCGCCCCATCGTTCCGTCCGGATGGAGCGCGGTCGAATTGGTCTCGGCGAGCACCAGGGTCGAGTGCGCGGCGGTGGTGCGCAGTCCTTTCGCCAGATCGGCGGCCAGGCCGGCGCCACCGCCGCAATTGACCACCAGCCGCTGCGGCCCGTCCGACAGTTCGAACGCCAGCGTCGAGGCACAGGCACCACGCGACAGAGCGGCGGCCGGCGGCGGCGCCGCGTCCATCACCAGCCGCGTCCCGCCGCAGACCAGCCGCTGATATCCCCAGTCGCGCGCATCGTCGCGCGCGCCGCCGCGAAAATTGACTGCGGCCAGTGCCGCCGCGATCCGCGCGGCCGACGTCGGGCCGCCGCCCTGCCAGCTCGAGAGCGCACCGTCGCCCAAGGTGGCACTGGCGAGGATCGGGATGGCCTGACTCAACGCCAGCGCGAGCGCACCGGCGGGTGGGCGCGCACGCACTTCATAGACGCTGCGCAATTGCGCCAGCAGCTCGACCAGCGCCAGCTGCTCGACCGGCGAGCGGGAGATGAGGCCACCGTCGCCATGCACCGCGAGCGCCAGCGCACGGGTCATGCCGGCCTCGCCATGCGTGGTGCGCAGGTCGCCGCCGGGAAAGAGCAGTCCGGACGCGATCACGCCCGCCCAGGCGGCGATGCGCGGCAGTCCCTGCGGCGCCGTGTCGGCCGCGCTGTCGAGATGGCGGGCGCCGCGCGCGAGCGTGTTCAGCACCTGCTTGCGATACTCGCCGTCGCGCGTGTCCAGGATGAAGGGCGCGTAGGCCGTCCAGAAGAGGATACGACGCCCCCACAGGTCCGGACGCCAGGCGGGCTCGCTGACGGTCGCGGCATGCGCCGCCAGCCACTGCCGGGTCAGCTTCTCCGCGAGCGGCGCCGCGCCGCGCCGCTCGACCGAGGCTGCGAGATCGCGCAGCCAGGCGAAGCTCTGCCAATGGTCGGCAAAGGCGGGGGTGAAGCCGCCGCGGTCGAGCGCGTCGAAGGCGATGCTCTCGCCCGCCGCCAGGATACGGCTGTCCAGCATGGCGCGGCCGGCGCGCGCGCTGCCGGGGATCGGGTCCGCCGGCACGTCGAGCAGCTGCAGCGGATAGCGGCCGCGCAGGCGCAATTTGTGGACCGGGGTGCGGAAACTGAGCCGCTTCAGGCCGCGACCGAGCATTTCCGTCAGCGACGAGCCCGGCGTGTTGCCCGCGCGATGCGCACCTCCGCTATCGCCGCCTGCCGGACCCGGCCGATCGGCCATCAGCGCGTCTCGCGCAGCGCGGCGATGTTGGCGGCATATCGGCCGGGGCCGCCGCGGAAGGTGGAGGTGCCGGCCACCAGGATGTTGGCGCCGGCGGCGATCGCGCTGGCGATATTCTGCGGTCCGATGCCGCCATCCACTTCCAGCCCGACGTCGCGCCCGGACGCGTCGATCCGCGCGCGCAGCGCGGCGATCTTGCGGAGCTGGCTGTCGATGAACGCCTGGCCGCCGAAGCCGGGATTGACGCTCATCACCATGATCACGTCGACGTCGTCGAGAACGTAGTCGATCGCTTCCGGCGGCGTCGCCGGGTTCAGCGCCACGCCCGCCTTCTTGCCCAGGCCCTTGATCGCCTGGACGCTGCGGTGAAGGTGCGGGCCGGCCTCGGCATGGACCGTCATCAGGTCGGCGCCCGCCTCCGCAAAGGCGGCAAGATAGTGGTCGGCCGGCGCGATCATGAGGTGGACGTCCAGCGTCTTGGCGGTGTGCGGCCGGATCGCCTTCACCACCTGCGGCCCGAGCGTGATGTTGGGAACGAAGTGGCCGTCCATCACGTCGATGTGGATCCAGTCGACGCCCGCCGCATCGACGGCCCGCACCTCCTCCCCCAGCTTGGCGAAATCGGCCGAGAGGATGGAGGCGGAGATGAGAATGGGACGCGGCATGCGGCCATCTAGCCCAGCCGATTCCGGCGCGGCAACGGCAATCGGGACGAAGCGCTCAGCGCCGGCGGAACCGCGCCACGAAAAAGCCGTCGGCGCCGCCCTCCTCCGCCAACGTGCCCGGCAGGACGCGCACGCGGCCGGCTCCGTCCGGTGCCATGCCGGCGGGGAGCTCGTCTCCGTGGACCGGATCCAGCGCGAAGCTGGTGTGGGATGCGAGGAAGGCGTCGGCGACGGCCTCCCCTTCCTCCGACTCGAGCGAGCAGACCGAGTAGACCAGCAGCCCGTCCGGCCTGACCAGGCTCGCCGCACGCGCGAGCATCGCCTGTTGCCGCTCCGCCATGGTCGCGACCGCGCGCGGGCGAACGCGGTGCAGGACGTCGGGATGGCGGCGGAAGATGCCGGTGGCGGAACAGGGCGCGTCGAGCAGCACGGCATCGAACGGATCGGCGCCGAAGGTCAGCGCGTCGGCAACCACCGGCTCCGCCTTCAATCCGGTGCGGGACAAGTTGTCCCGCACCCGCTTGAGCCGCTGCTCGGACAGATCGACGGCGGTGACGTCCCAGCCGGCCGCGGCAAGCTGCATGGTCTTGCCCCCCGGCGCGGCGCACAGGTCCAGCGCCCGCCCATCGCCTGCGCCGATCAGGCGTGCAGGCAGGGAGGCGGACAGGTCCTGCACCCACCAGTCGCCCGCCGCATAGCCGGGGAGTTCGGCAACGCCGCTGCCGGATGGCAGGCGAACATGCCCCGGCGCCAGGCTCACGCCGCCCAGGCGGCCGGCACAGTCTGCGCCGGCATCGCGGCAGGTGAGGTCGAGCGGCGGCGGCGCGGCGATGGCCTGCGCGGCCTGCTCCACGACGGCCCCGCCCCAGGCAGCCCGCCAGCGATCGGCCACGCCGTCGGGCAGCGTCGGGCTCTCGGGCAGCTGCGCGGGCCGGCGCATCAGCGCGCCGAAGACGCCATGCACCGCCCGGCGCGGACCGCCGTCGACCAGCGGCAGCGCCTGTACCAGCGCGATCCGCAGCACCGTGCGCGCCTTCGCGTCGCGCGGGAGCGGCTTGGCGGTTGCGCCATCGATCAGCGCATCGAGATCGGGCAGACGCCGCAGCGTTTCCGCCGCGATCGCATGTGCGAGTGCCCGGTCGTCGCTACGGTCCAGGTCGCGCGCGGCGCCGTCCAGCGCACTCTCCAGCGGCAGCCCCTTGCGGAGCACCGCGTCCAGCAGGCGCAGCGCCGCCGCCCTTTCCGGCACGCCCGCGCCCGCCTGTCTTGCCTGATCGGTCATGGCGGCCCCCATGGCGAACAACCGGAAAGGCTGCCACGATCATGACCGAACCGTCCCGGCGCCCGCCGCACCTCCGCCCGCCCGCGCACCTGAGCCCCAGCCCGCCGGTGCCGGAGCCGCGCGCGCCCGACGCCGAACCCGATCCGCGCGGCCTGTCGCCGGTGCGCTACGGCGATTGGGAGCATAAGGGCATCGCCGTCGACTTCTGATCGCCCCTCCACCGTTCTCCGGGGAAAGCCGGAGTCCAGCCGATCAGGATCCGCGCGCGTGCTTCGATAAGCCGGCCCGGCCTCGCCGCGGAACGGCAGCCTTGCACAAACGTCTCTGGTCGGTGCAGCCGACCATCCTTCACTCCCATTGGCGCGCGATCATCATTGCCGCCGTATCGATTGCGACCCTGGTCTTCATCCTCCTGCTTATGCTGACGTTCGGCTGGTCCTATCTGCGCCAGCCGGTAGCCCACATGCTCTCGCGCGAGCTGGGCCGGACGGTAACGATCGGCGCGATCACGCGGATCGATCACGGCTTCTCCGAACCCGTGCTGCGCGTCACGGACGTGCGCATCGCCCAACCGGATTGGGTCGGCGGGGGCGACATGGTCGCGGTGCGGCAGGCGACCGTGCGGCTGCCGCTGCTGCCCCTGCTGGTCGGCCATGTCCGGCCCGAAGCGGTCGAGATCGACGGCGTGGCGGTCGCGCTGGTCCGGTTCGATGCGCAGCGCGCCAACTGGAAAGGACTGCCGCGCGGCGGCAGCGGCAACGGTTTGGAACATGTGATCATCCGGCACGGCACGCTGTCGCTGGACGATCGCAAGCGCGATCACCGGTTCGTCGCCACCGTGGCGGCGGACGATCGGGGGCTCAGGATCGCGGGCCGCGGCACGCTGGCGGGCCATCCCTCGACGCTCGCGCTGATCGGCGCGCCGCTGACGGGCAGCGCACGCTGGCCGTTCCGCTTCGTCTACCGGTCCGCCATCGCCGGCGGGATGCTGACCGGATATGCCGACCATCCGCTCGACCTCGGCTATTTCCAGGCGCATGCGGCCGCCTATGGCGACGACCTGCGTCACCTCGACTTGCTGGTCGAAGCGGGCCTGCCCGGCACCCAGCCTGCGCGCTTGTCGGCAGACATCCGCCACGACCGGCCGAACTGGATCATCCGCAGC
Source organism: uncultured Sphingomonadaceae bacterium (assembly GCA_964247375.1). GTDB lineage: Bacteria > Pseudomonadota > Alphaproteobacteria > Sphingomonadales > Sphingomonadaceae > Sphingomonas_I. The sequence continues at coordinate 4,233 of CAXTUG010000124.1, read as the reverse complement.
CTTCGGCTGCGCCTCGGCCGCTCCGACTTCGCCGGCGACCTGACGGTGCAGAAGGCGGATGGCCGCACCCGCGTCACCGGCGCGGTGCGTTCGCAGGCGCTCGACTTCGACGACCTCGCCTCGAACGAGGGCCTGGCGCGCGCCGCGGCCAAGCGGCGCCTCTACGGCCCCCGCATCATTCCCGACACGGCCATCCATCTCGAACATCTGCAGCGGACCGACGGCACCATCCGCTTCGACGTGCGACACCTGCTGTTCCAGCACCGATCGATCTTTCGCAGCGCGGCGGGTACGCTCTCGCTGGATCATGGCGTCCTTACCGCGGCACCGCTCACGGCGCAGCTGAACAACGGCACCATCGACGGGCTGGTGCGGGTGGAGCATCGCAGCGGCACCCCTCGGCTGACGCTCGATCTCAAGTTGGACGGCGCACGCTTCGATGCGCTGACCGGCGGGGCTGCGTCGGGCGACGTCACGGGTGCCCTGCTGCTGAAGGGCAATGGCCGGACGATCCGCGCCGCCGTGGCGCGGTCCGACGGACGGATCGGCATCGTCGCCCGCAACGGCGCGATCAATCGCCGGGCAGCCCTGTTCCTGGGTGCGGATGCGGGCCGCGCGCTGTTCGCGGACAAGAGCGACACGACCAGGCTGCGGTGCGCGATCGGCCGGTTCGGCGTGCGGAGCGGACGCGCCGTGCCGGACCCGCTGCTGCTGGATACCGACGTCTCGCGCAACGAGGGCTCCGGCAGCATCGACCTGGCAACCGAGCGGCTGTCGCTAGTCTTCAGGGGACAGCCCAAGCTGGAGCATGCGGTCCAGCTCGACCTGCCGATAAAGGTCACCGGCACCTTGTCGCAGCCCCACGTCGTACCGCCGCCGGTGAAGAAGACCGTGGGAACGGCATTGAAGCTGATCGGGGGCGCGCTGGGCGGCGGCGACCGTGCGCCGGCGGTCGGCAATGCCGACTGCACCGGACTGGCGGCAAAGGCGCTGCGATGAAATAATGGCCCCTTCCCTCCGTTCGTGCTGAGCGAAGTCGAAGCGCCTCTTGGCATCTGGACAGCGTCCTTCGACATCGCTAAGGACGAACGGGTCGGGGTGAGCGATTATACTATTAGACCGCCTCTTCCTTCAGCGGGCGGGCGAGGAGCGATCGGATCGCCGCCTCAACCCCCATCTCGCCGGCGAGCAGGGAGGCCACGGCATGCGAGATCGGCATCTCGACGCCAGCCGCCTCCGCCGCCTGCACCAGGACCGGCGCGGTGAACGCGCCCTCGGCCACGGTGCGGCGGTCGGCCATCAGGCTGGCGGCGCTCCGTCCCTGTCCCAGCCCCAATCCGAGCGAGAAGTTGCGCGACTGTTCCGACGAGCAGGTCAGGACAAGGTCGCCCAGCCCCGACATGCCGGCCAGCGTCTCCGGCCGCGCGCCGCGCGCCAGGCCGAAGCGGGTCATCTCGGCGCAGCCGCGCGCGATCAGCGCGGCGCGGGCATTCTTGCCGAGACCGGCACCTTCGACCACGCCGCAGGCGATCGCGAGCACGTTCTTGACCGCGCCGCCGATCTCTGCGCCGACGACGTCGGTGGAGCGATAGGGACGAAAGGCGGGCTGGGCGATGCGCCGCGCCACCTGCTCGGCCACTGCGTCATCGGCGCAGGCCAGCGTCACCGCGGTCGGGAGCCCCCTGGCGACCTCGCTGGCGAAGGTCGGACCGGACAGGACCGCGACCGGCGCATCGGGACAGGTCGCCGCCGCGGCCTCGGACATGAGCGCCATCGTGTCCGCCTCGATCCCCTTGGAGCAGAGCACGAGCGGTCGCCGCTCGACCGGTACGGCACCCAATATCCTGCGCATATGCTGGGCGGGCGTCACCACCAGCAGCGCATCGGATGCAGCAAGATCGCGCAGGTCGTTGGTCGCCCGCACGCCCGGCCTCAACGGAACGCCCGCGAGAAACATGGGATTGACGTGATCGGCATTGATCGCGTCGACCACCTCGGGTTCGAACGCCCACAGCAGCACCTCCCCGCCCGCTGCCGCCACCTGCGCCAGCGCCGTGCCCCAGGCGCCGCCACCGATCACCCCGATCCTCATGCCTTCACCCCTGCACCGCGCGCCTTCTCCGCCGTCGGATCGAGCGGCCAGCGCGCACGCGCCGGCACGTCGAGCGGATCGGTCAGCCCGGCCGCCAGCCGCTCGGCGCCCGCCCAGGCGATCATCGCCGCATTGTCGGTGCACAGCCAGCCGGGCGGTGCCACGAAACGCAGCCCTTGCTGCGCCCCCAGCGCCTGCAGCGCCGCGCGGATCGCGCCGTTGGCGGCGACGCCGCCCGCCACGACCAATGCGCCGGCACCAGGCGCCTTGCCGATGGCCCGGCGCGTACGATCGACGAGGCAGTCGATCACCGCCTGCTGGAACGAGGCGGCGATGTCCTCGACCGACCAGCGGCCGGCCTCCTGTGCGCGCAGGACCGCGCTCTTGAGGCCGGCGAAGGAGAAATGCGGCTCGGCGGTGCCGACCAGGGGACGGGGCAGCGGCACCGCTTGCGGATTTCCCCGGCGCGCCGCCGCCTCTACCGCGGGACCGCCCGGAAAGCCCAAACCGAGCACCTTGGCGCTCTTGTCGAACGCCTCGCCCGCCGCATCGTCGATGGTGGTGGCGAGCCGCCGGTAGTCGCCGACGCCCCGGACCTCCAGTAGCTGGCAATGGCCGCCCGAGACCAGGAGGAGCAGGTAGGGAAAGTCTAGGTCCGGGTCGGCCAGCCGCGGCGACAGCGCATGCCCCTCCAGGTGATTGACCGCGATCAGCGGCTTGCCCGTCGCCAGCGCCAGCGCCTTGCCGGTGACGAGCCCGACCATGACCCCGCCGATCAGCCCCGGTCCGGCGGTCGCGGCGACCGCGTCGATCCGGTCGAGCGTCACGCCGGCCGACGCCAATGCGGCTTCGATCAGCGGGCCGAGCGCCTCGACATGGGCACGCGCAGCGATCTCCGGCACGACGCCGCCATACGGGCGATGCGCCTCCTCCTGGCCGGCAAGCTTGTGTGCCAGGATGCGGCGGTCGGACGTGACGAGCGCCGCCGCGGTCTCGTCGCACGAGGATTCAAGGCCGAGGATCAGTGCCATCGCTCTGCTCTGCGCGTGGACCGCGCTGCTTTCAAGCGCGGCCGACGAACAGGAAGGCGACGCCGGCCATGATGCACAGGAAAGCGGCGAGATGGCGCCAGTGAAGCGGCTCGTGCAGCACCAGCACCATGAAGCCGCCGAAGATCAGGAGCGCGATCGCCTCCTGCACGATCTTCAGCTGCCCCGCGCTCCACCCGCCGGCGAAGCCGATGCGGTTGGCCGGCACCGCCAGGCAATATTCGAACAGCGCGATGCCCCACGAGATCAGGATCACGGTCAGCAACGGCTTCTGCATGCCGCCGCGCAGGTGCCAGTACCAGGCGGTGGTCATGAACAGGTTGGAGCAGGTGAGCAGCAGGATCGTCGGCATGCGGTCGCCTGCACGCTGAACCGCGCCGGGATGCAAGCGTTCAGTCGTGCGCAAGAGGAGTTTGACCCGATGACCAAGACGCTCGCCGACCTGTCCGAGACCATGCGCGACATCGACTTCTGCATGCTCTCGACCCGTGCCGAGAACGGCGCGCTCGCGTCGCGGCCGATGAGCAACAATCGGGAGGTCGACTATGACGGCGACAGCTTCTTCTTCACCACGGCCGATACGACGATGGTGCACGACATCGAGCGCGACCCGGAGGTCGGACTGGCCTTCCAGAGCCGCGGCGGCCTGCTCGGCACGCGGCCCTTCTTCGCCGCGGTCGAGGGCAAGGCCGATCTCATCCGCGACAAGGCCCGATTCGAGGAGCATTGGACGAGCGACCTCGACCGCTGGTTCGAACAAGGTATCGACACGCCCGGACTGGTCCTGATCCAGGTCGAGGCCGAGCGGATCCATTATTGGGACGGCGAGGACGAGGGCGAAGTGCCGCTGCGCTGATCCTCAGGCAGCATCGCCGCCGACGAACGGCGTCAGCGGCACGATCAGCGGCCGTCCGTCGACTGTATCGATCAGGCAATCGACGCCGTAGACCGATCGGACGCGATCGCGCGTGAGCACCGTCTGCGGGCCGCCGTCCGCGATCAGACGCCCCTGATCGAGCAGCAGCAGCCGGTCGCACCATCGCGCAGCCAGCGTGAGGTCGTGCAGCACGGCCACGACGGTAGCGCCGCGCG
>CAXTUG010000123.1:968-9165 GCA_964247375.1 uncultured Sphingomonadaceae bacterium | reverse complement strand
GTTCTCACCAAGCTCCTCGCTCCATCCGGCCATATACCAACAGTTGCGCAGATACATAACTATCACCTCTGTCCGGCTTGATGGTCGGCCCGGCGCATCAGAAGCTGTATCCCACTTCGACGCCGAACGTGCGTGGAGGATCGAGCTGCTCGTTGACGAGCGCGCCGAAGAAGCTCGAGTGCGAGATCCCGGCGCTGCTGCGCGTGTCACGATCCGTGATGTTGCGGATGAAGGCCTTGGCATGCCATCCGGCATTGGCCCGGTACGCCACCGACGCGTTCAGCTTCGTGAACGCTTTCTGCCCCGCAGAAAGATTGTTGGTCGGCGAGAAGTAGAATTTCGCCGAATATTCCAGCTCGCCCCGCAGCGACAGCTTACCGCCGCCGAGATCGCGCGCGTATATCGCCGCGGCCTGACCCTGGAAGTCCGGCGCGTTCGCTAGGCGCTTGCCGGCGAAATCGGTGCCGTCGGCATATGGCGGCAGGTCGCTGGGTCCGAAGTAGCGCCGGTAGCGGGCATGGGTCCAGCTGGCGTTTCCGTCGATAGTGAACGTCGGCGTGATCACCGCCGCCACCTCGGCTTCGCCGCCGTAGATCCTGGCAGAGGCGGCGTTCGCCGTGACGAGGACAGGGCCGTTGATCTGCTGCACCTGCAGATCCGAATAGCTGTAGTGGAAGCCCGCAATGTTCACCCGCAGCCGGTTGTCGAGCAGCGTCGTCTTGATACCGCCTTCGATGTCCGTAAGCTTCTCCGGACTGAAGCCGGCGGCCGCGATCGGATCAGGGGTCGACGCCGCGAACCCGCCGGACTTGAAGCCCTTGGCGTAGGTTGCGTACAGCAGTGTTCTGGGATTGACCTGATACTGGATCCCGAATTTCGGCGTGGTCGAGTTGAACGTTCGGGACGGCAGTTTGCTCGCCGGAATGCGCGGGGCGCTCAGCAGGTCGCCGGTGAAAGGCGTCCTGAAATCAGCCAGGAAGCGGTTGAACAGCCGTTTGCGCTCGCTGCTGTAGCGGAGACCTGCGGTGACCGAGAGCGCATCGGTGATATTGACCGTCGCCTCGCCGAATACCGCCTTGGCGGTGGTCTTCTGGAGCCCGCCGACCTCGATCCCCCGCGTATATCCCGGCGGCGCGCGAAACACCGCGTTGTTGATGAAGATGACTCCCGGTGCGTAATCGTCATGTTCGGTGAAGTAATATGCCCCTCCGGTCAGGCTGATGCCCTTGCGGTCGTAATGCAGCTGAAGCTCCTGGCTGAACTGGTGCGCCGGCTCGCCGAACAGGAAATAGGTGCCGGGATCGCCGCCAGAGAGGTTGATGCGCAGCAGGCTGTTCTGGTCGCGATAGCCGGTGATCGACTTCACGCTGAACGGCCCGTCGCCCCAATCGACCAGGCCGGTGACGGCGGTAGTGCGCAGCTTGAAGATCGGATCGAGCTGCGTCGCCATGTCGCGGCGATGGGAAGGCACCGTGCCGCCGAACAGGAGGAAGAAGGGCGGCGACGTTTCGCCCGGAACCTCACCGGCATAATGATAACCGCCGGAATTGTCGTTCTCCTTGAAATATTCGCCGATGATCGTGGCCTTGAGGGTGGGGGTCGGCTTCAACACCAGGGTGCCCCGGATGCCGTCCGCATCCTTGTCGTCCACATCCTTGTCTGTGGTAATGTTCTTGCCGTACCCGCCTCTTCGCTCACGAACGGCGGCGACACGAACGAGCACTTTATCGTCTACCAGCGCGCCGCCGATCGCGCCCTCGACGCGGAAGAGACCGTAATTGCCGATCGTCGCGGTGGCGTAGCCGGACAGATCGTCCGTCGGCCGCGTCGTCGTGAAGTTCACCGCGCCCGCGGTCGCGTTGCGTCCGTAGAGCGTGCCCTGCGGCCCGCGCAGGACTTCCAGGTCGGAGATGTCGTACAGCCCGGCCAGGAAGGCGACCGGCCGCGACACGTACACCTCGTTCAGGTTCAGCGCGACCGCGCTCTCCGCCAACGGTACGAAATTGTTGATGCCGATGCCGCGGATGGTGATCTGGGCGGTCCCGCTCCGCTCGCCGATCTTCACCGCCGGCACGTACCCGTTAATGTCCTCCAGCCCGCGAATCTGCGCGTCCTGCAGGGCCTGTCCGCTCAGCGCGGTCACCGCCAGGGGCGTCCGCTGCAGCGAGGTGCTGCGCTTCTGCGCCGTAATGACGATATCCTGAATTTCCAAATCGCCGTTCACCGCCGCCGTCTGCGCGGTCGCGGCGCCCCCTTGCGGAGGCGCAGACTGGGCGTGGGCGCCGGTGGCGAGGCCCAGGCCGGAAGTCGTCAGCACGAGAGCACGATGCATTAGCCGAAGCCCTGACGCAGTTACCATCATCATCTCCCCTCCTCCGCGACGCATGTGACCGCGTCTGCTTGGCGATGACAAAGCCTACACCGTTTCGATGGATCGTCCAAGCTCCTTTTGCTTTATGGTTCATTGTTCATTTTTTGATGGTCGGTTTGGCTGAGCGTAACGCCCTTCCCGTACGGAAGGTTGATCAGGAGGAGGCAGGTGCGACCTTGACCATGGCAGGCAGCGGCTTGCGCGACAGCATCTGGATATGGGCGGTCGCAGGCGCTCGGATAGCCTGATATTCCGCCAAGGCGGTGTCGAGACCGTCCAGACCGTGGCTCACCAGCGCGGCCGCCAGCGCGCCGGCGTCCTGCATCGCCTGATTGGCACCTTGCCCGTTCATCGGCGACATCGGGTGCGCGGCATCGCCCAGCAGGACGACGTGGCGGTCGGCCCATCGCGGAATCGGCTCCTTGTCGTAAACCGGATGGGTCGTGATCGGCACGGTGCCCCCCTCTACCCGCGGTGCCACCACGGGTCCCAAAGGGGGGACGGGCCCCCCCAGCGCGGCGGCGTCCGCCCACGACCACAGTTTCTCCGGCGCCGTCTCTGCAGGGATGGCCGCATTCAGCGTCACCTCCGTGCCGCCGCGGATCGGCAGCATGATCAGCCGCCGCTCTCCGCTCTGCCACACTCGGATGCGGTCGTTGGGCATGCCGGCGGGCAGGATCGATGCCGGCGCGATGGTGCGGTTCGTGACCTGCTTCTGATACTGCATCGGCGAGGTGTCGATGAGCGCACGCACCGCCGAGCGGAGGCCATCGGCGCCGATGATGAGCCGGGCGCGGATCCGGCGGCCATTCTCGAACGTGGCTTCGGCAAAGTCGTCGCCGTTGCGCACCGTTGCCAGACGATGCCCGAGATGGAGCCGTGCCGGCGGCAATCGCGAGACGAGCGCGGCGTGAACGTCTGCGCGATGGGCGGTATGGGTCTCGCCGCCCTCGATGGCCGCAGGCACCTGCGTCAGGACGGTGCCGTCGCCCTGGCGTATCTCGAGATTCTCGACCCTCACCATCTTGGGCTTGAGGCCGTCGAGAATGTTCCACTGCGCCAGCAGCGCCCGGCTCGGCTCGCGGACGACGATCCCGCCGCCCACTTCGCCAAGCGCCGCCGCCTGCTCGAAGATCTCCGCCTCCAATCCTGCCTCACGCAGCGCCAAGGCGGTGGCCGCGCCGCCGATACCCGCACCGATGATGGCGATGTCGATCGTGTCGCCGTTGGATCCGGACCCGCCCATGGTTTCTTCCTTCCGTATGTGCCTGACACCGACGAGCGCCGGCTGAGCGATTCTTATGAACGGTGCTTCATTATTCTAGAATATCGATCCGGATCTCGGCAGTGTCAAATGCGGGCGGGACGGGCGTCGACGCTCTCGCCCACGTGCAAGCCGCCTCTCGTACCTATGCCGTTCCGTTCCGCTGCCACATCCAGCTCGGCCGCAAACTGCCCTAATCGCCGCGATGCGCCTGGTACATCTGCCTGGTCTGGCGGGTGGGCGTCGCCTCATCCCAGGCGACGAGCGACATGGTCGAGCGGTCGGCTGCGACGGCATAGATCGTCCAGCGCCCCGCGCCGCCTGCATCGATCGCACGTCCGACAAGCAGATAGGGGTCGATCCTCCACGATCGCTCATCGCCATCCGATCGTGGCGCACGGCTCGCGTCAAACTGATGAGAGAACGAGCCGCTCGCCGTCGCGGCGTCCGGCTCGGCGAGATGCTCTTCCCGCAGGCCGCTGCCGGCCTGCACGAACCGCACCGCACGCGGCGCTGCCGCGCTCGTGCCGTCGTCACCGGCCGCGACGAACATCGCCATGGATCGTCTCGCCGTGCCGGTCGAACGCATGGAGCGCGCGCACCTCCGGCGAGACGTGGCCCCAGCTCGTAACGGCGAGCGTGCGGCCGTCCGCGGACACGGCATAGGCAGACCATTCCAGACGTTCGGGCGGCGCGACATTGTCCAGCACGAGCCGTATGATCAGCCGCGGGTCGACATACCAATGCTGGACGAGCTCGCCGAGGAAGGCGGGGCCGTGGGGATCGGCCCAGGGCCGCCCGTCCCAGGTCGAGAAGAAGTCGACCAGCGCCGGCCCGGCTGCATCGGTGTCGCGATCGGTGAAATGCTGGAGGCGCACGCCCTGCCCCTCGGGCATGAATCGCCACTGGCGGAGCTCGCCATTCTTCGGCGGCCGCGCGCCATAGCGCTTCCTCTCGGCGGTCCCGTCGCTCTCTGCGCAGCGGCTCCGGGACGGATCAGCCCGCCAGGTGCCCATGATCGGATCCTGCGGTGACACCGCCGGGTTCACGCCCGGTGTCGGCCATGCGGCGAACGCCGGCCGCGCTTTCCTGCCTGCGTCCATGTCTAGGCCTCCAATGCCGGCGGCATGATGCTCATCGGGCCGCAACCTTGCGGAAGACCTGAATATCGCGGTTGTGAGGGCTCGTCTCGCTCCAGCTGGTCACCGCCAGCGTCCCGCCGTCGCCGGATGCGGCGTAGAGCGACCATTCGGACCCGCCGCCCTGGCCGCGCACCCGACGGACGATCAGCTCGGGAGCGATCTTCCAGGCGGCGCCAGTGTCGCCCGGGCCGGCGTCCGCCGATGCCGGATGGTCGATTCCATCCAGCCGCAGGACCGAAGCCACGTCGGCGACATCGCCGTCCGGCGTGGCGAAACCCTGCTCCCGCAATCCGCCTTCATCGTCGCGATCGATGCGCCGCTTCCGTATGACGGCGGCGCTGGGAGCGGCGTCCGGACTGTCCTGGCCGCCGCGCAGAAACGACGATCTGTCGAGATCGAGCACCCATTCGCCCAGGAAAAGGTCCACGTCGTCGAGCGGCGGCGCCGCACCGCCAGGCAGGCCCTGGATCGCCGGCGCGCCGGTGCCGTGCGAATCGTAGATCGAACCCAGATGCTTGTCGAAGACCTGCAGATTGTGGCGGTCGGGATCAGCCGCATCCCAGCTCGTGCAGGCGAACGTCCGTCCATCGGTGGACGACGCCCACACCGCCCATTCCCACCGCTGATAGACCGGGCTCTTATTGTCGAGCACCAGGCGCACGATCAGATGCGGGTCGAGCCGCCAGACCTGCGCGAGCTGGCCGGGCAGCAACGTGGAATGCGGGTCCGCCCACGGCGTTCCGTCCCAGGTCGCGAAATACTGCATCATCGGCAATGCGGGCGAGTCCGGGCCGTTGCCGAAATAGTAGAAGGTGCGAACCCCCTCGCCTTCCGGAACATAGGCCCACTTGCCGACGCCGATGCCGCCCGCGCCCGAGGTCGGCCGCACGCCGCCGCGATTGAGCGGCGTCCACCCCTTCGGATCGGGAGGGACAGGATGCAGGCGATCATAATAGCATTTGGACGGATCGATCCACCATTCGCCCATGAGCGGGTCCGACCAGGTCACCCTGCCATCGACGGCGGCGACGGAATCGATGAGCTGGGTTGCCCCCTGTGCGCCGAGCACCGACTTCAGATACGGCAAGGCGTCGCTCTCCTGTTCCGTTCCATCCTGACCACGATGCCTTATCTGTTAATTCTGTGCAATGGTTCACGGATCATTTACTTGTGGACCGCGGGCTGCGGCGTTAGCTGCGGTCCGAGCGTCGCAGGAGAGAAGCGGACATGGAAGACGGCAGGGGCACAGTTGCGGCAGATGATGCCGCTCCGATCGCGACGACCGCCGCCGGGCAGGTCCGCGGCTACACCGACGAGGGCGTGTTCGTCTTCAAGGGCATTCCCTATGGCGCCGCCACCGGTGGTGCCAATCGGTGGCTGCCGCCCCGCAAGCCGCCGGCCTGGCACGACGCACGCGCCGCGACCGAGTTCGGCCCGATGTGTCCCCAGGTGTTCGGCGCGCCGCTGGCGGAGGAAACGGCGGTCCTGCAGCGCGGACCGATGAGCGAGGACTGCCTCAACCTCAACGTCTGGACACCCGCGATCGGCGCCGGCGCGGGCAAGCGGCCGGTGATGGTGTGGTTTCACGGCGGCGGATTCGCGGTCGGCTCGGGCGGCTCGCGCACCAACGACGGCACGAACCTGGCAGGCAGGAACGACGTCGTCGTCGTCACGATCAATCACCGGCTGAATCTCTTCGGCTTTCTCAACCTCGCCGACATTGCCGGTCCTGCCTATGCCGCGTCCGGCAACGCCGGAATGCTGGACTGCATCGCCGCGCTGGAGTGGGTGCGCGACAACATCGCCGCATTCGGCGGCGATCCGGGGAACGTCACGATCTTCGGCCAGTCGGGCGGCGGCATGAAGGTGATGACCCTGATGGCGATGCCGGCCGCGGCCGGGCTGTTCCACCGCGTGATCGCGCAGAGCGGCTTCGCGCTGAGCGCCAATCCGGCGGCGCAGGCGGCGGGCATTGCGCGGCTGGTGCTGGACACGCTCGGCCTCGGCACTGACCCACTCGCCGCGCTTCAGGCGCTGCCGGCCGAGAAGCTCGTCGCGATCCTGGAAGCCCGGCCGGAGCTTACCTTCGCACTGGGTCCGATCGTCGACGGCGACAGTCTGCCGGAAGGGCCATTCGCGCCATCCGCGCCGGCTCTCTCGGCGACGGTGCCGATGCTGCTGGGCACCACGGAGACCGAGATCGTCTTCCTGCCGTTCGCGCCGCTCGATCCGATCGACGACGCCGGCCTATATGCCAGCCTGAAGGGCTACACCGCGCTCGACGATGCGGATCTCGACGAACTGATCGCCGCCTACCGTCGGGAATATCCGGAGCACGACAACACCTATCTTTACCAGGTGCTCGCGAGCGACTGGCTGCTGGGCGCCGACGGCGTCACCGCCGCGGAGCGCAAGGCGGCGCAGGGCGCGGCACCCGTGTTCGTCTATTATTTCACGAAGCATACCAGCGCCCGCGAGGGCAAGCTGCGATCCCCGCACACGCTGGAGATCCCGTATGTCTTCGATACGCTGGATTGCGATGCGCCCATTCTCGGGCCGGTGACTCCCGCGGATCGGGCGCTGGCCCATCGGCTGAGCCGGACGTGGGCCACATTCGCGCGCACCGGCGATCCCAACAATGCGGACATGCCGGAGTGGGCACCCTACGACGTCGACACGCGGAAGGTCATGATCATCGACGACGAGACCGCCTCGGCCGCGGATCCCAACGGTTCGACCCGCATCGTCATGGCGCGGCTGAAGGCGAAGGCGTCGCAGTCGCTCACCAGCCTGGCGACGGGTAAATGAAGGCGTCGGTCAGCGCCCGCGAAACAAGGGAGAGCGCTTCTCGGCGAAGGCGCGGACCGCCTCGCGATGGTCGTCGCTGGCATCAGCCGCGGCGATGCGCCGCTCGAGATCGGGGCGTCGGTCACCGATGACGCCCGAGGCGAGCGCATCCAGAATCGACTTGACGCCGTTCACGGCCAACGGCGCGCCGGACATCAACGCATTCGCCAGCTCGTGCGCCGCCGCCAGCACGTCCGCTTCGGCGAGCTCGTCGACCAGCCCCAGGTTCCGTGCGGCCTCGGCATCGAAGCGCTGGCCGGTCATCAAAATGCGCTTGGCTGCCGCGACGCCGACGATCTGATAGAGCCGCGCCGACTTGGCGATATTATAGACCAGCCCCATCCGCACGGCCGATACGGAGAATGCAGCGGTCGTATCGGCGACCCGGAAGTCGGCGCTGGCCGCGAGCGCGAGCCCCCCTGCGAAGCAGATGCCGGCGATCGCCGCGATGGTCGGCTTCGAAGACGAGGCGATCGCCGCGAGCGCGCCGTCCACGGCGCCCTCGTAGACCGCCACCTGATCCGGTGTCGAGCGAAGCCGGGCAAACTCCGAAATGTCCGCGCCCGCCGAGAA
>CAXTUG010000123.1:0-958 GCA_964247375.1 uncultured Sphingomonadaceae bacterium | reverse complement strand
ACCGAGCGGATGCACGGGTTGAGCCCCGGCACGTCGCCCCCGCCGGTCAGGATGATCACGCGCACGTCCGGATCGCGTTCGACCGCGGTGAAGATCTCCCGTAGCTCACGCCACATAGCGAACGACACCGCATTCTTCTTGTGCGGGCGGTCGAGCCGGACGGTCATCACGCCGCCGGCAAGCGCGGTCCGTATCGGCGAATCGGTCTGTTCCTGCATGGCGGCGCTCCGTTCAATCACGCAGGCCGCCATAGGACGCCCAGGACCCGCCGACGAGCCAGCCCGCATCGACCGGCAGGTTCACCCCGGTGATCGCGCTCGCCATCGGCGAACTGAGGAACAGCACGCCGTCGGCGATCTCCTCGACCGCGACCAGCCGCCGCAGCGCGGAATGTCGGCACATGAGGTCCGGATCGAGGACATGCTCCTCGAAGCCCCGCGCAACACCCGGAGTCGGGACGGTGCCGGGCGACAGCGCGTTGACCCGCACGCCGCGCGCACCCCATTCCGCCGCCAGACACTCCACCTGGCTGATCAGCGCCGCCTTGGCGGGGGCATAAGCGTGCAACGGCGCGGAGCGCATGCCCGTGACCGACGCGATCGTCACGATCGCTCCCTTCCCCCGCTGCGTCATGCGCAGCCCGACCGCGCGCGTCACCATGTAGGTCCCGCGCAGGTGCACCCCCACGATCCGATCCCAGACCGCCTGCGGCAGTTCCTCGGGCGGCACGGTATTCTGGAGGTTGCCCGCGCAATTGACGAGGATGTCGAGGGGGCCGATCTTCTCCTCGACGGCGGCGACGACGTCCTCCACCATCGCCTCGTCGGAGATGTCGAGCTCGAAGGCGTCCGCACCGATCTCGATCGCGGCTTCCCGCGCGAGATCGATCCGACGGTCGGCAATGGCGACGCGCGCCTGCCTGCTCCGGCGATGCAGTGACGCCGGGAGATGGCGGATG
>CAXTUG010000122.1:6560-9168 GCA_964247375.1 uncultured Sphingomonadaceae bacterium | reverse complement strand
GGGCTCGCGATAACCTCCTATCTGGAGCAGCACTCGGGCGGGCCTTGGGGAGCGCGTCCTCGTCGGACGCGCAAAGCCAGGCTTCGCAGCAAACCGAGCAGACCGGAACGTCGAGCAGCCCGTCCGGCACGACAGGCGCCAACGACACGTCCATTCAAGACATCATTATTACCGCCAACAAGCGTGAAGAGCGGCTGAACCGGGTCGGCTTGACCGTCACCGCGTTGTCGGGAAACACATTGGCTGAGCGCAAGATCACCACGCTGGCGAATATTTCGGCTGCCGTGCCCGGCCTGAGTTTCTCGCAGAGCAGCAGCAATACGCCGATCCTGACGCTGCGAGGCGTAGGGTTCAACTCGGCGGCACTGGGATCCTACCCGGCGGTGAGCGTCTATGTCGATCAGGCTCCGCTGCCGTTTCCCATTCTCGCCCTGCACGACAGCTATGACGTCGAGCGCATCGAGGTGCTCAAGGGCCCCCAAGGTACTCTGTTCGGCCAGAATGCGACCGGCGGCGCGATAAATTTCATCGCCGCGAAGCCGACATCGATGTTCGAGGCCGGTGGCGACGCTACATATGGCCGGTTCAACGACGTCGAGGCCAATGCCTATATCAGCGGTCCGATTACCGACACACTTCGCGCACGTGTGTCGGGCACTGCTGTTAACAGTAACGGTTGGCAGACCAGCAACAGCCGTCCCTATGATCGAAACGGCAGGCAGAGCTATGTGGCAGGCCGGCTGATCCTCGACTGGAGTCCCACCGACGCGTTCCGCTTCTCCCTCAACGTGAATGGATGGATCGACCGGTCGCAACCGCAGGCACCGCAATTCATCGTGCTCAATCCGCAAACGCCATCTACCGTCTTGCCGTCCGAGCTTACCGCGCAATTCTCTCCCGAAAAGCCCCGGGCTGCGGATTGGTCAACCGGCGAATGGACTCCGAGGAGCAATCGCCGCTTCTACCAGCCGGTGCTGCGGGCGGACGTAGACCTCACCGATACGATCACCGCAACGTCGATCACGTCCTACGATCACTTCAGCCAGAAGCAGACGCAGGACTTCGATGGCGTGCCGATCCACATCACAGACTTCCATGAGAATGGAAGCATCCGCTCCTTCAATCAGGAGGTCCGGCTCGCCAACGGTTCCGCATCCAAGTTCCGGTGGGTTGTGGGCGGCAATTACGAGCGAAGCAAGACCTACGACTATCAGTTCGAAACGTTCACCGACAACTCGACCGCCGGCAATCCTCAGGCAAACTTCCTTGATGGAAGCTTCCAGTTCGTATCGCAGAAAATCCGCAACATCGCCGGCTTCGCCAATGGCGAGTATGATCTTACGCCAAAGCTGACGATCAAGGCGGGCGTCCGCTACACCCACTCCGTGAACGACGCCGCACTCTGCACCGGCGATAACGGCAACGGCAAGATCATCACGCTGTTCAACTTTCTGGGCTCGCTGAGCGGCCAGCCATTCACGCCGGCTACGGTCGGGCCGCCGAACTACTGCGCGTCGCTCAACGACCAGCTAATTCCCAACGGCGGCCCGACCCTGCTTAAGCTCGCCCAGCACAACGTGTCATGGCGTGGCGGCGTGGATTACAAGCTGGCACCCGATGCCTTGATTTATGCAAACATATCGCGTGGGTACAAGGCAGGCAGCTTCCCGCTGCTACCGGCATCGCAAACCTCGCAGTATAACCCGGTCACTCAGGAGTCGGTGACCGCCTACGAGGCCGGGCTCAAGACCGATCTGTTCGAGCGTCGTGCCCACCTCAACGTTGCCGGCTTCTATTACGACTACAAGAACAAGCAGGTTCTGGGCCGCGTCATCGTTCCGATCTTCGGTGTCAACAACGCCCTGGTGAACGTTCCAAAATCGCGCATCTTCGGCGTCGAAGGCGATCTCTCGGTCAGGCCCGCTCAGGGGCTGACGCTGACCGGCTCGCTGACCTATCTCAACTCCAAGATAAAGCGCTATACAGGATATGACGCGATCGGCAATTTCGGCGATCTGTCGGGCAATAAGTTGCCGTTCGCACCGAGGTTCAGCTACAATTTCGACGCGGAATATCGTTACCGTCTGTCGAGCGGGGGATCGGCGTTCGCCGGTGCCAGCGTCACCGGGCGCTCCGGGCAGGATACGACCATCAGCGGCAGCAGTCTTGTGATTCCGCCCGGGCCCGCTGTCAGAGTGCTGCCGGGCCTCGTTCATCCGTTCACGACAAATCCGTTCGCAACTCTTGATCTGAGAGCTGGCTATGAGGCACCCGGTGGGGCCTGGCGCGTGCTGTTATTCGGCAAAAACGTGCTCAACAAATATTACTGGACCAACGTCATCGACCAAGCCGAGTCGGCGACGCGCTATGCAGGATTGCCGGCGACCTACGGCGTGACTGTCGGTTTCAAGTTCCGATGAATGCATCGATCTATCGCATTCTATATCTTTACAGGTCTTCTGCAGAATCGGGCCGGCGCACACGACAATCGTCGCGTCGGCCTGCTGCTTCGCACTTCCCCTTTTTGGCTGTTCGGCGATCAAGCTTTCTGGATCAGCGAGCGACGATTGGTGGAATGCGCGTCAGCCGCTCGTTGGCCGGCACAGCC
>CAXTUG010000122.1:0-6550 GCA_964247375.1 uncultured Sphingomonadaceae bacterium | reverse complement strand
TCGAGGCGGGTTGCCGACTAGGAGAGCATTGACTCATGCTTCATGTTATCGCCGTCATCACCGCTCAGCCCGGCAAGCGCCAAGCCATTCTGGACGAACTGCTGCCAAGGATTCCCGAGATAGAGGCGGAGCCCGGCCACATCGAATATACTGTTACGACTGATGCTGACGTCGTCGGCGCTATGCACACGCAGACGAGGTTCGGTCCTGACACCTATGTTGTCATCGAGAAGTGGCGCGAACTGAAGGATCTCGAGAATCACAGCACCGCCCCGTTTGTTAAGGAGTTTCTCGAGAAGGTCGAACCGCTGATGGCAAGCCGCGTCGTTCACTTCTTGGCGACGTGAAATAGTCGGCGCAGCCGCGCGACCGTGTGATGCATAAAAAAAGCATTCAATGACGCACGATGCGTTTGTGCGGAGTACCGAGCCGGTGCGTCATCGCACGGCATGACCCGCTGCGAGGCCAGAAGGCAGCCCGCTGATGCTCGATCCGCAAGAAAAACGGGTTCGAATTTAGTTCTTTGAATGAAGCTGCCCACTGCGGGGAGTTGCGACATCATGAACTTGGAAGGCCAGCAGGTGAAGCGAACAACGCCGCGCGTCTTGTCGGAGGATGCCCGATGAGGGTGGCAGAGGGCTCCGTCGTGCACCTCCCGGCGCGGGAGATACCACCCCCGTCGACGATAAGCGATCAGGCTAGGGCCACGCTTTCGGGATCACCGCTGTCCGCCGTTCTGTTCTCCGAGCCGGAGCCAAGCCCAAACGACAAGGCGGCCTGGCGACGTTTCGTGGCCAGGCGTGATGAGCTCGGCACTCCCATGCTGGCGCCGCTGGCGGACCTCTTCCCCTGCGACATCGTCGAGCGCCAGCTGGACGCGGCCCGTCTCTACGAACTTACACCGCAGGGCTCCCGGCGAAGTACAGAGGCGCCGATCATTCTCTTCCTGCATGGCGGTGGATACACGTCGGCTGCAGGTCGGGCCGGCGCGTACTTGGCTCTGCGTCTGGCCCACAAACTCCGCATAAGCACCTTCTCGCTCGATTATCGCATGCCGCCGGACCATCCCTTTCCAGCGGCCGTCGATGACGGTATCGCGGCCTACCGCTTTCTGCTGCAGAGCCGGGCGCCGCAGGACATCCTCGTCGCAGGTCGTTCGGCCGGGGGCGGACTTGCTGCCTCGCTCGTCCTCAGGGCACGCGACCTCGGCCTACCAATGCCGGCAGCCTGCATTCTGCAGACGCCGATGGTCGACCTGACGGAGTCCGGAGACATCGGGCTGGCTTTCGCGGGTGTCGATGGTTCCCCATCTCCGCTCGCCGGAGCCGAGCTGACGCAGGAAAGCATCACCGCGGAATAATTCCATTGCAGGGTAATTCGGAGCTGAACGATGCTGAGCGAACACTGGCGCTCTATAGCTGCCAAGCATCGGCGGAAGCGATCTGCCATATGGGCGGCGCCTCGCGCCCATTCTACAATCCTTGCAGGTCAGGAAATCCGCATAGTCTCCGGCCGGCTATAAACGCAGGAGTACAGGATGTCGGTAGACATGTTCACGGTAACCGAGCGTTCCATGAAAGAGCAGACCGAGCGCAACAGCTATCCGGAAAGTTTTCCCGTTCTGCCGGATCTGCCGGGTCTGCGTTACCATGACCGCCAGTTCGCCGATCTGGAAATGCGCAACCTTTGGAAGAAGACCTGGCTTCTGGCGGGCCTGGAAAGCGATCTTCCGGAGCAGGGATCCTATTTCATCTTCGAGCGGCTCGGCATGTCGGTGATCGTGAGCCGCGGCAAAGATCATATAGTCCGCGCATTCCACAACAGCTGCACGCATCGCGGCTCCGCGCTCCTGCAGGAGTCGCGGGGCAGGACGCCACGGTTCGTATGCCCGTATCATGCCTGGACCTTCTCGCTCGAGGGGAAGCTGGTCGCCGTGCCGAACAGCCATGATTTCGCCTGCCTCGACAAGGCGGCACGCGGTCTAGTGCCCGTACGCTGCGAATCCTGGCGCGGTCTTATTTACATCAACTTCGATCAGGCGGCGGCGTCGCTCGAGGACTTCATGCGGCCGGCGCTCGACCATACCGCCGGCTTTCCTCTGGAAACCTTGGTCACGAAGGACCGCATCGTCTATGAAATGGACTGCAACTGGAAGTTGGCGTACCATAACTTTCTTGAGGTCTATCACGTAAGAACGGTTCATCCGCAATCCCTTACGCCCTACTTGGATCTCCCCAGCTGGGTTCTCGCCCTCTTGGGGAATGGACATTGCCGATTTGCCTCGCGCAAGCAAAAGGGCAGTTCGATCTATCAGACGGAGGTCGCGACACCCGAGGGAGATGTCCGCGAGCTCTTCACGGAATTTCTCGTTGCCGTGTCAATCTTCCCCAACGCCTTCATCGCCCTCGATCCCGGCGGATTTGCCCTGCAGACGTTCTGGCCGGCCGGAGAGAACAAGTCGATCATGGACGTTCGCTTGGTGGGGTGGGAAGCCGGTCAGGACGACGCCGATTACTGGTCCGTGCTCCGCGAGCGGGTGGTGACCATATTGTCCGAGGACAAGCATCTGTTCGGGAGCCTGCAGCGCAGTCTTGAGAGTGGTGCCGTCAACAAGATCGCCCTCGGCTACCAGGAGCGGGCGATTTATTGGGTCGAGGAGGAGATAGATCGGCAGATCGGCCGCTCAAACATTCCCGACGCCATGAAGGTCCCGCCCCTTCTCTCGGAGAAGGTCGGCTGGGTCGGGACGGTCCCGGCCTGAACTTCTGGCGACGACCTAGAATGCCGGCGCGGACCTGAGGGTGCCGGGCCACGGGCCAGCGCCGCGTCGGCGCTGCAGCTGATCCTTCAGATAACGCGTTTTCGACGGGAGTGCGTGATGCAAGCTAACATGCTGGAATCAATCGAGCAGTCGATGGAGCGGCAACTCGCGCGCGAGGAGTATCCCGAAGGTTTCCCGGTTCTTCCCGCTGTCCCGAGCGCCCGGTACGCATCTCCTGATTTCGCAAGTGCCGAAATGAATCATCTTTGGATGAAGACATGGCTGCCGGCGGGCTTCGCGAGCGAGCTGCCCGAACCGGGAAGGTATTTTCTCTTTGACAAGCTCGGCCAGTCGATAATCATCAATCGCGGGAATGACGGAGTTGTTAGAGCCTTCCACAACGCGTGCCGCCATCGCTCGTCTGCACTCGTCACAGAGCCGAGGGGGAAGACCAAGAGGTATCTGTGTCCATACCACGCCTGGAACTTCGCTCTCGATGGAAGGCTGACCGCGGTTCCCGAGATGTACGATTTCGCCTGCTTCGACAAATCGGCCTATGGTTTGAAGCCAGTGCGATGCGAAACTTGGCGCGGAATGATATTCCTCAACTTGGACCACGAGGCCGGCTCCCTGGCGGACTTCATGGGCGCGCTGACGTGGCAAACAGCGGGCTTCCCTTTCGAGGACCTGATCGTAAAGGATCACTTCCTCGTCGAAATGGGCTGCAACTGGAAGCTCGCCTTTCATAATTTCATCGAGATCTACCATCTCGACATGGTGCACCCGACATCGCTGGCGCCCCAACTCGAGAAGAAGAGTTTCATAGTTTCGATGCTGCAGAACGGGCATTCGCGCATTGCTGTGCAGAAAAAGAAAGGCAACTCGATATACAAGAGCGGGGTGAAGCCGCCCACCTCGGTAAGCGACGCCTTCGAACGCTTCATCATCATCACGCCGGTGTTTCCGAATACCAGCATGGCGATCGATCCAAGCGGATTCGCCGTTCAGACCTTCTGGCCCGACGGACCGGGCAAGTCGGTGATGGATGTCCGCCTGGTGGGTCTGGCGGAGAGCGAACCGACCGATCCGGAATACTGGTCCGCCATGCGCAGCGCCGTCGACACCATCCTCTCCGAAGACCTCCGTCTCTTCTCCGGCATCCAACGCGCGGTAAGCAGCGCCGCCGCGGACGAGGTGCTCCTCAGCTACCAGGAGCGGGCAATCTACTGGTTTGAGGAAGAGATCGACCGGCGGATCGGCGCTGAGAACATCCCCGCGGGCATGGCGGTGACGCCTCTCCTCGGTCAGCACATCGATGCGGGCAGCGCGTGACCAAGCCGCGTCGGCAGCAAGGCACAGGATCCAGTGCCTGCTATCGCCTCGCCATCCGCGCGCTTGAGTTGCTAATCCGGCAGCCTGCCATCACAAAGGTGGCCGCGGGCCGTCCAGGCACAACCGCAGCTATGTCTCGCCGCGCATCCGACGGCCGTAGTTGAAGCCGGCTTTACGCACCATCTCGCACATGCTCTCCGCGAGAGGGGTCAGCGGCAGATCTCCACGACGAACGATGCATATCGGAGCGCCGGGAAGCATGCCGTCGAGATGTATCGTCTCAACACTGTCGCCAGTCACGGCGAAGTCCAACCATTGGACCGGCACGATCGTAAGCAGATCAGAATTCGTAACCGTAAGTAGCGTGAACATTGCGGATCGCGTCTGGACGACGATCTCCGGCGGTTGCAGACCGGCGCGCTCGAACAGAAGTTCCAGATCAGCCTCATCGGGTCGTTCCGAGAGCGACGTACGAACCCATCGAGCACGTTGCAAATCCGCGAGCGACGTCGCGGCAAGCAGGGGATGGCCCTTGCGCGCGATGATCACGCGCCGATTGTCGAACAGCTGCTCGACCTGCAGAGACGTTATCGATGGCTTATCGTAGAGCGGCCCGACGAAGAAATCGATTTCCCCGGACATGATGTCGGCTTCGACGGGTCGGAAAAGACTTTCAGTGACCTTGAGAAGCGCGTGCGGAAAACGTCGCTGGAACGCCGGCAGGACGGTGGAAAACAACGCCAGGCCAGCAGAGATCGTCGTGGCTACGGAAACTCGTCCGATCACGTTGCCTTTGACCTGCTCTAACTCTTCCGAAATCCGGCGCAATTCAGACTCGATCGCAGTTGCGCGACGGATGAGAAGCCGTCCGGCATCCGTGGGCGCCACGCCATGAGCGTGCCGCGTGAACAGCACCACGCCGAATTCGTTTTCGACATCGCGGATGCTGCGAGTCATTGAAGGCTGGGTTATTCCCAGCTTGCGGCTGGCCGACCTTAGGCTGCCATTAGCGGCGACTGCCAGAATGTCGCGAATATGACTTAGCTTCATCGTCCTCTCATCGGTGCGCTTGCCGCTCGAAGGACCGGTGATACGCTGGAGGCATCGTATCGCCACCACCGGCTGTTTTCAACAATAGGTAGAAACATCCATAAGCCGGTGCGCTCGAGGGTGGCGAACGACACCTGCTCAAGGAACGGCCGCGCGAGATCGTGGTCGTCCGTGCCGGCAAGCCGCCGCTCCGCCTCGTCACCAACGACCTCAATCGCCGGCAATATCGCCGCTCTCTATCAGGAGCGCCGGCAGATGGAGCTCCGTGCCTGCGCGAGAACTGACGGAGAGAGGCGTCGTCGTACCGAACGTATCTCGCCCATAATCCTGTGCAGGCTCTCGCCACCATTAGCGCGAGCGGTTAGCCTGACCACCCGTGATCTTCGCCGCATTCCTCCTCGCCGCCGCCGAGCCGGTCGCCGCCGTCCGCGTCACCTTCGACCGGCACGGCGAGACCGCCGCTTCCGCGCAGGGCTATGCCGATCTCGCCGCCGGCCGTCGCGTCACTCCGGACGATCCGGTCCGCCTCGCCTCCATCTCCAAGCTCGTCACCGCGTTGGGCGTGATGCGGCTGGTGGAGCAGGGGAAGCTGGATCTCGACGCCGACGTCTCGGATCTGCTCGGCTGGCGGCTGCGCAACCCGGCTTACCCCGACGTGCCGATCACGCTGCGCCTGCTCCTGTCGCACCGCTCCAGCCTGGTCGACGGCATCGACTATGTCCTGCCGTTCGACGCCGTGCTGCAGGCTGCTCTCGCCGATCCCAAAGCGTGGGACACGGCCCATCCGCCGGGCTCCTACTTCCACTACACCAACCTCAACTTTCCGGTGATCGCAGCGGTGATGGAGCGGGCCACCGGCGAGCGCTTCGATCGCCTCATGGCGTGGCTGGTCTTCGCGCCGTTGAAGTTCGAAGCCTGCTTCAACTGGACCACCTGCTCGGACGCGGCGGTCGCGCGCGGCGTCGTGCTCTATCGCGACGGCCGGCCGGTCAAGGACGACGATCATGGCGTGCGGCCGGCCTGCTCGGTGCTGCCGGCGGCGGACGGCAGCTGCGACCTCACGCACTGGCGGGCCGGCGCGAACGGCGCCAGCTTCTCGCCGCAGGGGGGCCTGCGCATCTCCGCGCGCGACCTCGCCCGCATCGGCCGGCTGCTGCTGAACCGCGGCACGCTCGACGGCGTGCGCCTGCTGTCGCCGCGGTCGGTCGCGATGCTGGAACGGCCGCTGTTCCGCTATGACGGCCATAATGGCGGCACCGGCGAGGCGGACGTCGGCGCGGCCGACCTCGGCTTCTTCTGCCGCTACGGCCTGGCCGTGCAGACGCTGGCCACGCACCGCGCCGGTTGCCGCGACGACCCGTTCGGCGACGGCCGCGCGCGCGTCGGCCACGCCGGCGCCGCCGACGG
>CAXTUG010000121.1:0-9172 GCA_964247375.1 uncultured Sphingomonadaceae bacterium | reverse complement strand
ATGCGACAGACGCGCACCGCGTGAGATGATCCACCGGCACATCTGGTACATGTAGGTCGTGGCGGTATCATCATCGACCCCCCATTCGGACAGGCCGATCAGCTTGCGGTGAGCGGCCGCGAAACCGGTCAGCCAATTGAGGCCGTTGGACTGCGTCCTGCGATAGTCGAACATGGAAGCGCCGCTGTCACCGATGCCCTTGTTGTCGTATTTCTTGTTGAAATACACGTCCACGCTTACAACGTCGACGAAGCGATCGCCAGGGTAGCAGAGTTCAGGATTTAAGCCCTCGGTGCCGATGTTCGGACACCAGTCGAAATAGAAGCGCGGCGAGACTGCCCGAAAGGTTCCAACGATGTGGCGGAATGCCGTCGCGTAGAGCGTCGCCGCCCAGGTTCCGGAGTAATCCTTGGCGCGCTGCGATTGGAAGTCCGCGTTAAACTCCCAGGGCGGGCGGATCAAAATCCGTGACGTGCCGGGACCGTAGGCACGCAAGATCGACGCCGCGATGTAATCGTAGAGCTTGTCACGATGCCCGAAAGCGATCGATTCGTAGCCGCCGCGGCCCGCCACCGGCACCGACCAGTGCACGCGGCGCCCCGCCTGGATCACCTGCCGGCCGATGCCGACGATATAGTCGACCGAGTCCTCGAATGCGCGCCAGTCATTCTGGTTGAAGGCAAGAAGGTCATGATCCTGAGCGTGGCCAAGGAAGCCCGCGAAGCGTGCCATTCCTGCCAGATCGTTGCCCGTAATGGCGCCGAGTTGCTGCGTGGGTATTGGATCAAGCGTCATCGTTCGTGCCCTGCCGGTCGCGCTCGCAAGCTTCAGCTACGCTTCACGAAATCGCTGCGCACGGCAACGGCGTCTCCTTCGTGACCGCCATAGTAAAGGTCATAACCATGCGTTCCGAAGTGCCGCGCCATTTTCGTCAGCGTCGGACGTGACAGGTGGCCGGTCTCGAGCTGGATGATTGTGGGTGCGACCTTCGTCAGATCCAGGGTCTGGAGCACGGCCCAATCGAAGCCTTCGACGTCGATCTGGAGGATGTCGAAGTTGGTATAGCCGTGCTTCGCCAGCAATGCGTCGATCGTCAGCGCAGGCACTTTGATCATTTCCAACGCGCTCTTGCTGATACCGATCTGCCGCGCGATCACCCCCGCGTCGCTCGAGACCACGGATCGCGCATGGATACCGTCATCATCGCGCTTCAGATCGCGGGGCGGCAGATAGAGCGAGATCTCGGTTTCGCGTGAGACGGCGATGTTCTCGAATATCAGCCTATCCTCGCAACCGGCATAGTTCCGCTTCAGCGCCTCGAAGACGAGCGGTTGAGGCTCGACCAATATCCCCGTCCATCCGCGCTGGAGAATATAGCCGCGCAATGGATCGCCGAACTCGCCATCGTTGGCGCCGACTTGAACGAACCGAAGTGCGTCACCCTTCTCGGCCATCAATGACTGTACGGCGAGATGAAAGACGGCCAACGGCCGAAAGCCAGGAGACGGTGCTTTGCGCACCTCGACGCCCCTCGCATGCAGTGCCCCTTGGATAAGCCGCCTCAGTTTCTGCAGCATCGTTACTCCTGTTTGTTCCGGCACAGCGTCCCGACGCGATCCTTATAGAAGCGCGAATCCTTGTCGTTGGCTTCCGCGCCTACGTCAACATTCTGCTGCACTCGCGAAGGCTACGAGAATCGGCTGCTGCGGGCTCGCGTCCTTGGTGCCGGCGCACGCTACGGGCGAACAGGATCATATCGACTTGTGCGTCGAATTACGTCAGGAAAGGCCATGGGTCATGCAGGAACTATGACACCGGTTGTTGACCGCAGGACAATGCTGCTGGCCGGAAGCGGGGTCGCCGTTGCGGCCGTGGCGATGGGCTATGTCGTCTCGCCAGGCAGGGTGACGGTAACGCCGGTTCATCATATGATGATGATGGTTATGACAAAGCCGCCAAGACCTCTGCGGCTGACCGATGCGCAATGGCGCAAGCGGCTGACGCCCGAGGCTTATCGCGTATTGCGTGAAGGTCAGGAAGATTATCCCTTCACGAGCGTGCTCAACGCCGAGGCCAGGGCGGGAATCTATGCCTGTGCAGGATGCGAACTGAAGCTGTTCGTTTCCGACGCCAAATATGACAGCGGCGTCGGTCTGCCGAGCTTTGAGGATCCGTTGCCATTCGCCGTCGTGACGCGGCCCGATCTGCGGGACGGCCTCGTTCGACAGGCCATCTACTGCGCGAAATGCGATGGATTCCTCGGCCATGCCTTCCGCGATGGACCCGGCAGGAGCGAGATGCGCTACAGCCCGAGTGGCGCCGCCATGGAGTTTAGTGCGGCCTGAAATGAGCGGGAAAATCTAAGTGCCCGAAGAACCCGCCGCAGATCCGCGCTCTCCTCCCGGCCAAGTACGGGTACGTCGCCGTCTCGCCATCGGTGTACTCGCCATGACCTATGGCAAGCTCGTCGCCGCTGCCATCCAACTCGCGATGGTGCCGGTGCTGGCGGCGCATTGGGGAGTGGCGCTCTACGGGCAGTGGCTTCTGCTCTCGACGCTGCCGATCTTTCTTGCCGCCAGCGACTTCGGCTTCGGCACGGCAGCGGGTACGCGGATCATAGCCGAGGTCTCGCGTGGCGACACTGATGAGGCGGCACTGACCTTCGCCAGCGGCTGGGCGATGATTCTCGCCTGTTGGGGCGTAATCGGGATATTGGCGCTGCTCGTCTGCCTGTTCGGACCGGATGTCGTGTTCCGCAGCTCAGGCGGCCTCGATGTGGTCGAGTCGCGTCGCGTGCTGGCGGTGCTGTGCGTCTACGGGATTGTATCGCTCCAGAGCAGCATGTTCATGGCGGTATCGCGCTCCGCCGGCCGTTTCGCCGCCTCGACCAGCCTGGATGCGACCGTGCAACTTGTCGAAGCGGCGGCCGTACTGGTGGTTGTGCTCAGCGGACGAGGGCCGATGGCGGCGGCGATTACCTATCTGGTAGCGCGCTGCCTTGGCGTCGCGGCGCACGTCGCGTTCGCGCAGACCGTAGCTCCTTGGCTGCGCCTAAACATCGCCCATGCGGGCATCGCGCGTATCCGTGCACTCACGCGGCCGGCGTTCGCGGCGATGCTGCTGCCGCTCGCGCAGGCAGGCTTTCTGCAGGGAACGGCGCTCGCCGTCGGTGTCGCGGCAGGGCCACGGGCGGTGCCGCTCTACACCAGCCTGCGTACGCTCTCGCGGACAGGCCTCCAGCTGCTGATGATCGTTAACCTGGCGGTGATGCCTGAATTCACGTCCGCCCACGCGAGGCATTTGACGGCACGAGTCGGCCGGATCGTAGCGGCGACGGGGGCGATGAGCCTAATCTTCGGGTTGCCGTTCGGACTGGTCGTCGGTTTCGCCGGGCGCTGGATCGTTCATCACTGGACCCACGGCGTGATCGATCCGCCGCAGCTCATGGTGACGCTCACCGCGATCGCCATCGTCGCCAGCGCCTTGTGGAACCCGCTCTCGAACCTGCTGCTCGCGATCAACCGCCACGAGAGCTACACCTATGTGTATCTCCTGACCGCGGCCGTCGTCATTGGGCTGACCTTCGGGCTGGTCAAGGTGATGGGCGTAAGCGGGGCTGCCGCCGCGAACCTGCTGCTCGATATCGTCATGGTCATCGCGGTGGTGCTCTCGATAAGGCGAAACTTTCATGTCAGGTTACGTGGGCTGTTCCACTCGCTGGCGGCCCGCGCGGCATGAGCGCCAGAACCTCACGGATAGCAGGCGCAGCGATCCGGTCCCGCTGCAACGAGGCGTACGTCCGGTCGGCATGCAGGACGCTGCGCACGACTGCTTATCGGTAGGATGGGTGGAAAAAAGCGCTGGGCGGTAGTGCCGGCGTGCGAGATCATGTGAGCGGGCAGCAGCGACCCATGCAGAGCGCCAAACGGCGTGAGTCGCATGATTACGGTGACCTCTGTCTGAATGCCTCAACGGCGCCAGCGAAGCGGATCGAAGACTTTATACGCGAGATTTTATGATATGTGCGGCGTACAGCCGTCAGCCTTATCAACATGAGTTGAAGATGATGTTCGGAGATCAGTAGATTGTCCCCGTCAAAATTTATCGCATGAGTTTGTACGTTCCGATAAAAAATGCCGCAGGTCACCAGGACCCGCGGCACTTTTAAAGTTGCTTGTACCCGATCAGGCGAACGTAACGCTCGTCCGCTGCTTGCGACGGAGCGCCGCACCGGTCGCCGCGAAACCGACCAGCGCCATGGCCCACGTCGCGGGCTCCGGCACCGCCGGCGGTGTCGAGAGCGTAGCGGAGCCGATAAAGGGCGAACCGCCGGTGCTGTTAAAGCTCAGCGTGAGCGACGTGTCCGTTGCGGTGAAGCCCAAGTTGGAGTCCAGGGTCGTGCCAAGCAGGTAGAGCTGCGCACCCTTATTATTCGCAGTATTAACGAAGCTCTGCGTCGTGACGCTGCTCACCGAGAACTTATACTGGCCGCCAGAACCGTCCGCAAACAGGAAGAAGTCGGGCGCAACCTGGTTGAGGGTCGTACCGACTGTGCTCGAGAAGGTCAGCGTGCCGTTCATCTTCCCGGTCAGGCCCGCTACCGCCGAGAAAGCACCGTCGCCGGAGACCTGGAACGTGTCGCCCATCGTGGCCGTGAATACGGCGGGATCGGTCGTGAGGTTGACCGTCGGATTGAACAACTGAGAGACGCTGACCGTGCCGGCCCCGATCTGAGCCGCCATCGCCGGCGCGCTCAGCGCAACCATCGCCACCCCCGCAAGCGCGGAAATCAAGCTATTACGCATAAAAAACATCCCCTGTCCGAATCTGCAACTCTGTACATGTCAGAAAATGATAAGACCGTAAATAGGCGTTAACTATCAATCTTGCGGTCAAAGATAATATACCTGAAATCAGCGTGGCGTCGGACGCGTCGAAGCGCCCGCGTGGACTTGGTCCTGCTGCACGCCCCTCAGGCGACGGGCCGTTCAAAAACCTTTGACCCACGCGCGATCCTAGGCTCAACGCGAGCGCGTAGCGGCCGGGTTCGACCCGCCGAGCCAGCGGGGGCAGTCTCACGATGCGTGTTTTGGTGACCGGTGCTGCGGGGTTCATCGGGTTTCACGTCACGCAGGCGCTGCTGGCGCGCGGCGATGCGGTGCTCGGCGTCGATAACCTCAACGCCTACTATCAGGTCTCGCTGAAGCGCGATCGGCTGGACGCAATCGAACAGTTGCGCGGTCCGTTCGAGTTCTTGGAAGTCGATTTTGCCGACGATGCGCGATTCGATGCGGCGATCGCGGATCAGGAGGTCGATGCCATCGTCCACTTGGGCGCGCAAGCCGGTGTCCGTTACTCGATCGAAAACCCGCGCGCCTACATCCACAGCAATCTGGCTGGGCACCTCAACGTGCTGGAACTTGCCCGCCGCCGTGGGACGCGTCACCTCGTCTACGCATCCTCTTCGTCGGTCTACGCTGGTCTGGACCGCATGCCGTTCCGCGTCGAGGACCGCGTCGACCATCCCGTGTCGCTCTACGCCGCCACGAAGCGCTCGGACGAACTGCTCAGCGAGACCTACTCGCATCTCTATCGTATCCCGCAGACAGGACTGCGCTTCTTCACCGTCTACGGCCCCTGGGGGCGGCCGGACATGGCGGCTTGGATCTTCACTGCGAAGATCCTGGCCGCGGAACCTATACCGGTATTTAATCACGGCAAGATGAAGCGGGATTTCACCTATATCGACGACATCGTTGCAGGCGTGCTCGCCGTACTCGATCATCCGCCGCTGGACGACGGGCGCGTGAAACGGGGCGGCAGCAAGGCGCCACATCAGATTTACAACATCGGCAATGCGCAGCCGGAGGAACTCGATACGCTGATCCGGACTATCGAGCATGCGTGCGGTCGCGACGCCGTTCGGGATTATCAGCCCATGCAGCCGGGCGACGTGCTGGCCACCTATGCCGATGTTTCGGCGATCGAGGCGGATCTCGGCTACGTGCCAAAGGTAGGCATCGACCAGGGCATTCCCAACTTTGTCGACTGGTACCGCAGCTACCACCAGGTATAACGGCAGATGAGGCGAGGTGATCGGCGACGTCGGACTCCGGCTGCGCAGGCGCGCGCCTCGCCGGTCCAACGAAGCAGCGCCTCTTGCATCTATGCTGCACCGCAGTAATAAATGATGATCAATCCGCTCCACTTCGGGCGCGTAGCGCTCCTTCTCTAAGGGCTTAGCAGATGCGTATTACGATGATCGGCACCGGCTATGTCGGCCTGGTCTCCGGAGCGTGCTTGTCCGATTTCGGCCATACCGTGACGTGCGTCGACAAGGCCGAGGAGAAGATCGCGGCGCTGCATCGGGGCGTGATGCCGATCTACGAGCCCGGTCTCGATGCGCTCGTCGCGGCCAACGTAAAGGCGGGCCGACTCTCGTTCACGACCGATCTTGCGCCCGCGGTGGCGGATGCGGACGTCGTCTTCATCGCCGTCGGTACGCCGTCGCGCCGCGGCGATGGCCACGCCGATCTGTCGTACGTCTATGCAGCCGCCAGGGAAGTCGCGGCAGCGATCAAGGGCACCACGGTGGTCGTGACCAAGTCGACGGTGCCGGTCGGCACGGGCGACGAGGTGGAGCGGATCCTGCAGGACGTCGCGCCTACGGCCGAGGCGTATGTCGTCTCCAATCCCGAATTCCTGCGGGAAGGAGCGGCCATCGACGACTTCAAGCGGCCGGATCGGATCGTCATCGGCAGCGAGGAAGACGCTGCCAAGGCGATCATGGAAGAGGTGTATCGGCCGCTCTACCTCAACAAGTCGCCGATCCTGTTCACCGGCCGTCGCACGGCGGAACTGACGAAATATGCGGCCAACGCGTTCCTCGCTACCAAGATCACCTTCATCAACGAGATCGCGACCTTGTGCGAGCATGTCGGCGCGGACGTGCAGGATGTCGCGCGCGGTATCGGCCTCGACAATCGGATCGGCGCGAAATTCCTGAACGCCGGACCTGGCTATGGTGGTTCCTGCTTTCCCAAGGATACGCTGGCGCTGCTGAAGACCGCGGACGATTATGACGCGCCGATCCGGATCGTGGAGGCGGTCGTCTCCGTCAACGACAGCAGGAAGCGGGCGATGGGGCGCAAGGTGCTCGACGCGCTGGACTGCGAGCCGCGCGGATGCAGCGTCGGCATTCTCGGGCTGACGTTCAAGCCCAACACCGACGATATGCGCGATGCGCCGTCGCTCGCGATCATCCAGACCTTGCTGGACGCGGGCGTCACCGTACGGGCCTATGATCCGGAGGGGTTCGAACAGGCGCGCCACATGCTGACGAATGTCGAGTTCGTCGACAGCGCCTATGCCGCGGCCGAGGGCGCGTCCGCCGTCGTGATCGTCACCGAGTGGGACGAGTTCCGCGCGCTTGATCTGAAGCGGATCGCTTCGATCATGAGCGGAGACGTGTTGGTGGATTTGCGTAACGTCTATACGGCAGGTGATGTCGTAAGGGCCGGACTGCGTTACGAAGGCGTCGGCAAGCCTCGCAACGAACAGAGCAAGCCAGCTCGCAAAGAGGCGGCGTGATAATCAGTATATTGGGCTGGTTGTATTATTGCCTGGAGCGCGTTGCTTGCAGCGGCACGATACCGCGGCTGGATATTTTTGCTCATCTGTAAGCTCGATCGGCCGGTCTATCGAATTCGACCTTAAGCGAGCTGCGGCCCTTTTTCGTTAAGAGCCGCGGAGCGCAGGAGCGGCATGCCATCTGGCGACGCTCAGGCACATAGTTACGTCCGCTGATCTGCCAAGCCGGTAATGCCAGGCGGAACGGCGCGGCAGGCGACGATGTGGCGGCTGTATAAATCAGTTTCTCAGCCGCGACGAAGCGTGACAGTCACGGCTCTGTTGTCGCGATCTTCGTCAGGGCAGCAAACAGCGCATTTTTCGGCTGAGTGCAAGCGGAACGGATCGAGCGCTCGACGACGATGCTTTCGGGATCAAGGCGCCATCATCGAATAAGTGCGCTAATCCGGTCCAGCAGGGATGGCAGGTGCAATGGTGTCGCCAAACTTGCGTCCGGCGCTGACCTGATAAGCTCCGCTCTTTTCCTTGCCGCGGCACCATCGGTAAGGCCAGTAATTCTCTACTTCTACCATATGAAATAGCGACGCCGTGCTATCCTTTAGAGGTATAGGCTGCTCTCCGAAAGAATCTCGCATTAAGAGAATATAAAAAGATGTTAACATGCCTTGTGTTCGTGTTACGCAATCGCTTGAGCGTTAGTTCTAATTCAACGGGAGCGTGGGATATACTGATGAGTGGCTACTAGAAGCGAACGCCGCTGAGTGCGTGCGGCGAAGGGGGAGCTAGTCGTGCCTTATGATCAAATTAGCGTTCTCATCTTAAGTCGCAACGAGATTGAGCGCGAAGGATTACGTGGGATTGTGGCGGAAAATGGCTTTGCTGTCGCCGCCGTGTACCGAACCGTAGCCGATCTCGACCTAGATCTGTTTGCGGATCAGTCGGGCAAGATTCCTGTGCTTCTCGTCGACCAAATTATGGACAGCGAGGGTTTGCAGAGCGTGAGCGATCTCCGATCGAATTGGCCGCACTGCAAGATCATCATCATGTCGAGCGGCTGTGACAGCCAGACAGTGCGGCAGGCGTTCCAGACCGGAGCCGACGGCTATATCGGCAAGCACATCTCATGTGCGAGCTTGACCGAGATCATCAAGCTTGTGGCGCTCGGCGAGAAGATCGTACCTTATCAGGTCGTGCTTGATATGCCGAGCACGGATCCGTCCTGCGAACTCACCCCTGCCAAACCTGATACCAGCGGTGCGAAACTCTCCGAGCGGCAGATCGACATCTTACGCGGGCTTGCGCGCGGCGATCCGAACAAGGTGATCTCGCGGCGGCTCGCGATTACCGAGGCAACGGTGAAGGTTCACGTCAAATCGATCCTGCGCCGGATCGGCGTGGCCAACCGCACGCAGGCGGCGGTCTGGGCGATCGAGGCGGGCCTGCTGAACGATCGACCTGAGCCTTCGCCCACGCCGGTGTCCGCGGACGCCCGGCATCTGCCGAGCGGCTCGGCGCAGAGGCACGGCAGCAATGGCGCAATTCCTGCGTAGGGACGGCTTCGTGGGATCGGGCGGGATCGGGT
>CAXTUG010000120.1:0-9198 GCA_964247375.1 uncultured Sphingomonadaceae bacterium | reverse complement strand
GCGGTGACGCCCATGTGATAGCCGTTGAAGACGTCGGTCAGGCCGTCCTTGATCATCGTATCGACCAGCTCGAGCGTGCCCATCTTCTGCCCCGCGCGGAGCGCCTGGGCATGCGGGCTCATCGTCATATTCTCCTGCCCGCCGGCGACGATGATCCTGGCGTCGCCCGCCTGGATCGACTGCGCTGCCACCGCGACCGAACGCAGGCCCGAGCCGCAGACCTGCTGCACGCTCCACGCGGGCACTTCCTTGGGGATGCCGGCGGCCATCGACGCCTGGCGCGCCGGGTTCTGGCCCTGTCCGGCGGTGAGCACCTGACCCAGGATCACCTCGTCCACGTCGGCCGGATCGATGCCCGCGTCCTGCAGCGCCGCCTCGATCGCGACGCGGCCGAGCTCGTGCGCGGGCGTGCTCGCGAAGTGGCCGAGGAAACTGCCGACCGGGGTACGCTTGGCGGCAGTGATAACGACGTCGGTCATGATGACTCCTGTATCAGCGCGGATGCAGCTAGCGCGAAGCGGCGGCCCGGGAAAGCCATTGTGCCAGCGGTTCCCACAGACATCCCTTCGCGCGGCCGCCGACGACCATGCCGACGTGACCGAGCGCGAGATCGATGCGCTCGCCGATGCCGGGGCTCGTCGCCGCCGGCACGATGTGGTCGGTGGTCGATGCGATCTCAAGGATCGGCATGCTCAGTTGCCGCGGATCGACCGCCGTGCCGCCGACCAGCCAAGCCGCGCGGCCGGGCAGGTCGTCAGCGAACAGGCCGCGGAAGAGCTGCCGTGCCGCGCCATAGGTGAGCGGCGCACCGTCGTTCGCCCAATCCTCCAGCCGCACGAAGGCCTTGGACCGACGATCGTCGGGATCCCGCCCGCCATGCGCTTCGTACTTGCCGACCGTGCGCGCCGGATCCAGTTTCCAGAAAGCGGCCTGTAAAATCTCCATCGGCAGCATCCCCAGTGTCTCGGCACTGGTCTCCGCGGCCTGCCACAGCTCCGCGAGTGCGGCGCGCGTGTCGTCGGGGTAAGCTCCGAACCGCCACGGCGTGGCGATCAAGCCGAGCGCCGCGACCGGGCGCAGCGCGGCGGCGGCGATCGCCATCGTGCCGCCCAGGCAGTAGCCGACGAGCGCTATCGGCGCTGGCAATCGGTCGATCAGGGGCAGGAGCATCGCTTCGACGTGCCCGCCGACATCCAGGTCACGCTCCGCCGGCGCGGGAGCGCCCCAGTCCACCAGCAGTGGACGCACGCCTTGTCGTGCGAGCCACCGCAGCAGGGATCGCTCTCCGTCCAGGTCGAGCACGTCGGGCGGATTGATCAGCGACGGGACGAACAGCACCGCCGGTCCTGCGCCGCCGTAATCGCGAACGGTCGCGCGGCCCGCCGTGGCGACGACGGGCATCGGCATCAATCCGCCGTCGCGGGGTGCGTCCTGGTAGAGCCGCAGTCCGCGGAGCGCAGCCGCCAGCCGGTCCGGAGAGCCCGCCGTTTCGCTGCGCAACATACTCAGAAACAGCGGCAAAGGACGCGGTCTGTGTTGCGCTGCATCATCAATCGATGCTAGGCTTGGACCAGGGTCAGAAGAGGGCAGCGGCATGGCGAGATCGCCTGATAATTCCGGGACGGTTACCATCAAGAAGTACGCCAATCGCCGGCTCTACAACACCGAATCCTCGAGCTACATCACGTTGGACCACCTCGCGCAGATGACGCGCGACGGACGCGACTTCAAGGTGATCGATGCCAAGACGGAAGAGGACATCACCCATAACATCCTCACGCAGATCATCATGGAGGAGGAAAATCGCGGCCAGACGATGCTGCCGGTCAGCTTCCTGCGCCAGCTGATCTCGCTCTACGGCGACTCCATGCAGGCGATGGTGCCGCAATATCTCGAGGCGTCGATGGACGCCTTCCGCAAGAACCAGAGCCAGTTCCGCCAGGCGCTGGAAGGCGCCTTCGCCGGCGGCCCGCTCGCAGAAATCACCAAGCGCAACCTGGACATGTTCGAGGCGGCCGCGGCGGCGTTCAAGACACCTGGGGTGCCGGGGATGCCGAGCATGAGCGGTGCGACCCCTCCGGCTGCCAGCAAGGACGACGACATCGCGGCGCTAAAGGAGCAGCTGGCGGGGCTGCAGGAGAAGCTGAACAAGCTCGGCAGCTGAGATTGAGATTGCTATCCGTCTTCCTTCATCTTCCGGAATGGCTAGGATAGCTAGATTGCGTATTGCATGATTGGTCGATGACCGGTTTTAGAGCTACTCCGCTACCGATCCGTTTCAAATATTGCGCGATGGTGCTTGCAATATGCGGTTGCGCAGTAACGGCTTTCGTACCGGCCGTCGCTAACTTGTCGGCCTTCTTTCTTCTGCACGAAGATCGATGGCTGTTAATCGCGCAAGCTTTTGTTGGATTTCTTGCGTACCGGGAGCTCACGGACCGCGCCAATCCCCTGCAGTTACGCCGAGGCGTCGTCGCTGCCTCAGTGCTGCTGGTTATAGCTATCTGCTACCTAGGACATTTCCTGATCCTCTCCGGCTATGACATGAGCCGCGACGAGCAGATGGCCGTGTTCGACAGTCGTGTGTTCGCCATGGGGCGGCGTGTCGCGTCACTGCCGATGTTATGGCGGGACCATGCCTCAGCGCTCAATACAATGTTTATGGCACCGGTTGTCCATCCAATCGGTTGGATATCCGCTTATCTACCCGTCAACGCGCTGCTCCGTAGTCTGATAGGTTTAGTAGCTGATCCGGCCCTGACAGGACCATTGCTCACCGGGATCGGCGCACTGGCGCTAGTGAACTGCGTCCGATTGCTATGGCCAGACGACAAAGAGGCGACGATCGTTGCGCTGGCCCTTTACCTTACGTCCGGGCAGATTTTGCTCGCCGGCATGAGCGCCTATGCAATGCCCGCACATCTGGCTTTCAACCTTGTTTGGCTCTGGCTGTTTCTGTTGAAGCGCTACACCGCGGATTGCGGCGCCTTGCTGATCGGGTTCACCGCAACAGGCCTGCATCAGCCAATCTTCCATCCCTTATTCGTTGCGCCATTTTTTTTTCTGCTGTTGCGTGAGAAATCCTGGGCCCGTTTAGGGCTCTACTGCATGGGTTACGCGGTAATTTGCGCTTTCTGGTTGGCGTGGCCTAGCTGGACCTATCCGTTAATTGCTGGCCATCAGGCGGAATCGGCCGCAGCCGCGGGTGGTTATTGGTTCAAGCTGAAGCAGCTGCTCCTCGACGGCGACAATGGCCGTTGGTTCAACATGAGCGCTAATTTACTGCGTTTCTTAGCCTGGCAAAATCTGTTGTTGTTGCCATTGGCGATCACCGGCGGGCTGCTCTGGCGCAACCACCTGATCAGGGCCATGCTCGCCAGTATTCTATTGCCCGTCGTTGTCATGCTGTTGATCATGCCCTATCAGGGACACGGATTTGGATACCGCTACCTCCATGGTGTGATCGGTTCGGTCATTCTGCTCGCCGTATACGGCTGGCGCAGCATCGTTGCGGAGCATTCGGCGCTAAGACTGTTCTTCCTTCGTACAACGATGATGACGACGATTTTCATTGTCCCGGCGCAGTTCTGGATGGCGCATGGTCTTCATTCAGCTTTCGCTTCGGTGAACCAACGGATAGCGAATAGTGGTATGGACTATATCATTATAGGCGAGGCCGATGCGCCCTTTACGGCAGATCTCGTTCTCAATCGGCCCGACTTATCGAATCGTCCCCTACGTTTATTGAGCGAGGGTTTGGATAGGCCACTCATGTCGGAAATCTGTCGAACACATCCCATTATCGGTCTTCCAGCCGGTAGACTTTTTAATCCTATCGCAGCGACGTTTCACACTCGACCAGTTACCGTTGCCGATGAGCGGATTGCCCGCTTGTCGCCGAGTCTTGTGGCGGCCGGTTGCACCGTTACGATCATCGATTGATTTCTACGCGTCACGCGTAACATGGGCTGTTATCTAGGCGAGCGCCGTAAGATCGCTGCTCTCGCACTTAAAAAATTGTACAGTAATAAAATGATTGTCGCACCGGGAGCAGCAATCCACATCGGCAGCGTCAACAATCCACAAAGAATATACAGAATGGCAAACGACAACGGAATGCCTGCCGATAGTCCGACCATGAACCGCAAGTAGCTGGACCAGCCCGGCTGTTGTCTGAAGGTCAGGTGCACGTGCAAGCCGTAGCCCAGGGTGCCAACTGCCATGAACGATAGCAAGGAAAGCTCCAAATAGCTCAGGCCTGCTGAAGCTCCTGCAATCAGGATCAGGTTGCTTGCCGTCGCGCAGATGCCGGCAACGGCAAGATAACGAGCATGCTCACCGCTAAGCCATGTCACGGTACCACGATCCGCATGGCGTAATTGTTGGTCCAAGGCGCAATCGATCGTTCAGCCGATATACTCTGCTCGCCGAACCACTCCTTGAGCAGGTGTCGCGCTTCATTTCGCGTCAGATAGGCGATACGATCGCCTGTCAGCCAGCGATCGGAAGCGTATGCAAAAAAGTAGATCGGGGCTATATTACGATGCCAATCCTTGAACGCGAGCACACCTGCCGGCGCAAGCAAGGTCCGAACAGCCGTCATAAGTGACTCGCGCATCGCGGCCGGTACGTGGTGCAGTACATCAGAAAGAATGATCAGGTCGTAGCTTCCGTGCTCGCGCTCGGCCAAGTCCTCAGCGTAAGCAATTTGGAAACGAACATTGGCGTGTACACCTGTATATAGGCGGCCGATGTTGGAAGCGATATCGACTGCATCTATACGAGCATTCGGAAATGCGGATGCCAGCTTCATCGTGCTGCTGCCTTCGCCGCAACCCAGTTCCAGAATGCGCTGCGCCTCTGGCGCCCATTCTACGATCGTCTTGGTCCAATCGTCGAGGCTCAGGAACATTCCCCGCCACAAGTCTGCGACACGGCGCTCATGCCGACCGAATGCCATGCGGATCTTTCTTCCGATCGCCATCTAGAAGCTTCCCGCCCAAGCGAGCCGCAAGCGCGGACTCAGACGGTCGATAATGCGCGAATGTCTTAAGTAGAGAATCATCTCCCTAGGTCCAAGCGATAGGAAATGCAGGGACGCGTCGAGCAGCGCACGTTTCGTGCCGGCTGACGCAACGGCAAGGGCACAGTTCACACCGAGAGAAACTCGAGCAAGTCGTTCGACACCGTTTCGCGATTTTTCCGGCACTCGGCCGATATGTCGCGTGAGAACTTGTTCCAATTGCTTCCGAAATGCACCAGTTGCGCGGCTACCAACCATGGTTAGCGAGTTGCGATGCAGGCGGAATGCGGTCGTAACCTCGGTCCGGACGACCACCGGTCCTGCATCCGCTAGCTTAAGGTAAAGGTCCCAATCGGCAGTGTACCAGAGGGTTTCATCCAGACCGCCGACGCGTAACCAAGCGTCCCGCCGGATGACGGCCGACGGTATGGCTATGCTGTTTTGAACCAGCAACGTTTTCAGGAACTCTCCCGATTCGATCGCACCTGGTCCGAACGGCAATCGCCAACGACCAATCTCGCGTCCCTTCGGATCGACGAACTGCGAAGGGGCAATCGACAGCGCCGCGTCAGGTTGCCGGCTAACGACGCGTCGTATCGCGGACAGATGACCGGGTAGCCACAGATCGTCCTGATGAAGCATGACGACATGCGACCCGCTCGCCTCCCGCACTCCTAGGTTGGTTTTGGCCTGCCAGGATTGCAGGTCCGGTGTGTCGCGCCAGCGAATGCTGATCCGGGAAGCGAAAGAGGCGGCAATCCGCTCTGCGACACCACCATCCGAGGCTGAGTTGAAAATCAGAAACTCGCAGCCGGCATTGTCATCCTGAGTGACGCTGGCGAGCGTGGCCTCCAGAAAGTCCCCACCCTCGTGGACGGGCATTACCACGGTGAGCCAGGGTGTCATTGGACGGGTGACGTAGACGGCTGGGCGTTGTCCTGCAGGCAAACGTCAATGGCGTCGGTGCGAAGCCATGCTTCATGATTCTGCGGGGCCAGCCGGCTATTATGGTCTGCAATGATAGCGAGCATGAAGCCGCCGAGTGCGGTCTGAATTCCTGTAACCCCGACCATAGCAGCCAAGGTAAGCGGCAAAATGGAGGGAAGCGCACCGAAACCATGGGAAGACCAGCGCAGGCCGATGAACAGCAACGCTGCAAACGACACAGCCATAAGCGTGCTGCCCACCATCAGTGTTTTCTCGAGCGTAAGCATCCGCGTACTGTCCGCCAGCCATGTGTGCAGGTGCCGATATCCTCTCCTTGCTCCGTGAAAATGTGTTGCCACGGTCATCAACGCTGCGAAATGGCCGACGGTGAACAGGAAACCTCCGACGATCGTCCAACTCGTGCCAAACGGGCATTCCCCGCCTATGAGGCCAAGCGCGAACAGTGAAGCGATGCCGAGTATCAGTATCGATCCCATAATGGCGATCAGTGCGGGGAGGCCGAACACCCAGGTCGGACTCAACATCAGAAGATAGCGCAGATGTCGCCAACCATCGCGCCACGGACGCAGATGTGGTGCGCGCTCGCGGAGGTCACAGGACAGGGTCGCGGGCACTTGGTCGATCCGCATCCGCAACAGACTGGCCTTGATCACCATCTCACTGGCGAATTCCATTCCGGAACCAGACAGACCAAGCTTGTAAAAGGCCGGCTTAGAGATCGCCCGTAATCCGCAATGCGCGTCGTCGATACCTGTACGAAAGAAGAGGTTGAGAACCCCTGTAAGCGCGGGATTACCAATATACCGGTTTTTCCATGGCATCGCCCCCGGCGCGATACCTCCTGCGAACCGCGACCCCATACACACTTCGGCACCATCAATCAGACGGCCGATCATCGCTACGCCATCTGTGAAGTCGTAACTGCCGTCGGCATCCCCCATCAGGATATAACGACCAAAAGCGCCCGCGCATCCGCCGATCAGCGCGGCGCCATAACCGCGTGTCGAGACAGGTACGACACGCGCGCCCAGGCTTGCCGCAAGAGCCTGACTGCCATCCGTCGATCCGTTGTCCGCGATCACGATCTCACCGCCAAGACCGTAATGTTCTTCGATTTGCGCGAGCGCTGTCCGCGCATTCGCAATACAATGTTTGAGACTTTGTGCCTCGTTCAGGCACGGCATGACGATGGTAACGTCCAGCGGGACGGTGACGTATTGAGGCCGGACAATCTGAAGAAGAGAGGTCTGTTCCACCCAAATATCAGGTAAGGGAGGAAGGTTAACAGACCGTTCGCTTTCGGCGCTGTGACCTACAAGCATGCCTCCAAGAAAGGCTGGTCGAATCCGAACTGCTTGGCCTTGTCGAGCGTGTAGGGGCGCAGGCCCATCGAGCGGTACTCGCCGACGATCATGCCGTCCTGGGTCTCGTCGAGATATTCGAACTTGAACAATTCCTGGGTGACGATCACCGGGCCTTCCATGCCGATCACCTCGGTGATGTTGGTCACGCGGCGGCTGCCGTCGCGCAGGCGCTTGACCTGGATGATGAGGTCGACCGAGTCCGCGATCTGGCGGCTGATCGCCTCCTTCGGCACCTTGATGTCGGACATCATCACCATGTTCTCCATACGCGCCAGCGCCTCGCGCGGGGAGTTGGAGTGGAGCGTGCACATCGATCCGTCGTGGCCGGTGTTCATCGCGGCGAGCATGTCGAAGCACTCCGCGCCGCGGATTTCGCCCAGGATGATGCGGTCCGGGCGCATACGCAGCGCATTCTTGACGAGGTCGCGGATGGAGATCTCGCCCTGGCCCTCCAGGTTGGCCGGCCGCGTTTCCAGCGGCAACCAGTGCGGCTGCTGCAGCCGCAGTTCGGCCGCATCCTCGATCGTCAGCACGCGCTCGCCCGGATCGATCATCTTGGAGATGGCGTTGAGCATCGTCGTCTTGCCCGAGCCGGTACCGCCCGAGATGACGATGTTGAAGCGGCTGGCGCCCGCGATCTTGAGCGCGGTCGCCATCTTGTCCGACATGGAGCCGCCCTTGGCCATCATGTCGAGCGTGATCGGCTTGGCGGAGAACTTACGAATGGAGATGGCGGTGCCGCGCAGCGACAATGGCGGCACGATCACGTTGACGCGGCTGCCGTCCTGCAGGCGCGCGTCGGCGAGCGGGGTGGTCTGGTCGACGCGGCGGCCGACCTTGGACACGATCCGCTGCGCGATCTGGAACAGATGCTCCTCGTCGCGGAACTGGATGTTCGCGACCTCCAGCTTGCCCTTGCGCTCGACATAGGTCTGGTCGGGACCGTTGACCATGATGTCGCTGACCAGCGGATCGGACAGCAATTCCTCGAGCGGGCCGAGGCCGAGCAGCTCGTCGACCAGCACCTTCTCCAGCACGAACTGCTCGCGCCGGTTGAGCGTGATGCGCAGCTCCAGCAGCACCTCGCCGATGATCGGCCGGAATTCCTCGGCCAGCTCGGTCTTGGATAGGGTCGATGCCGCCTCCGGATCGATCCGCTCGAGCAGGCGCGGCAGCACCTGCTCCTTGATCTTGTGGACGGACGCTTCAAAGCCGTCGGTCCTGGAGACGCTGGCCTCGCCCGACTGCGCCTGGCGGTCGGCAAGCCGGGCCATCGCGTCCTGTTGGCGGGGGCCGCTCTCCGGCGCGCTCAGCCCGTCTAGTATGGGAAACTGCTCGGCGCCGGGCGCGGCGCTGTCGGGCGTGGTCGGACGCACTGCACTGAACGCCGGCCGACCGCCTGCTCCAAATCCACCCCGCCGTCCGAACGCACTCATCCGTCACCCCACGTCTGCCGGTTTACGGCTGCTTGGTGAATAGGACGGAAAGCTTGCGAAGGGTTTAAGTAGAACTGGAAAGATTGGCGCGCCCGATCAGACGTCCGCGCACCGGCAATGCAGCGGTCGTGCGATCAGGCGAGGATGTTCGCCGCCTCGGCCAGGATCGTCAGTCCGCGGGCATTGACCTCGGCGAAGCCGCCGTCGATCTGGATGCGCTGCGACACGCTGTTCGGGCCGGAATAGACGGTCAGTTCGCCCGCGCGGATCACCGACATCAGCGGTGCATGGCCTTCCAGCACGCCGAAATCGCCCTCGGTACCGGGCACCACGACCATGTGCACCTCCTCGGCAAGGAGCAGTTTCTCGGGCGTGACCAGTTCGAAATGGA
The DNA here is from genome assembly GCA_964247375.1 of uncultured Sphingomonadaceae bacterium. Classification (GTDB taxonomy): domain Bacteria; phylum Pseudomonadota; class Alphaproteobacteria; order Sphingomonadales; family Sphingomonadaceae; genus Sphingomonas_I. The sequence goes on along the minus strand of CAXTUG010000120.1, from coordinate 36 downwards.
GCATTACATAATCTCCCCCCTCCCGCTTGCGGGAGG
>CAXTUG010000119.1:0-9359 GCA_964247375.1 uncultured Sphingomonadaceae bacterium | reverse complement strand
AGATGGCGCTCGAGCTGTTCAAGCCGTTCATCTACGCGCGCCTCGACGCCAAGGGCCTGAGCATGACGCTCAAGCAGGCCAAGAAGTGGGTCGAGAAGGAGCGCAAGGAAGTCTGGGACATCCTGGACGAGGTGATCCGCGAGCATCCGGTGCTGCTGAACCGCGCGCCGACGCTCCACCGCCTCGGCATCCAGGCGTTCGAGCCGGTGCTGATCGAGGGCAAGGCGATCCAGCTCCACCCGCTGGTCTGCTCCGCCTTCAACGCCGACTTCGATGGCGACCAGATGGCGGTGCACGTCCCGCTGAGCCTCGAGGCACAGCTGGAGGCGCGCGTGCTTATGATGTCGACCAACAACATTCTGAGCCCGGCCAACGGCAAGCCGATCATCGTGCCGTCGCAGGACATGGTGCTGGGCCTCTACTACCTGTCGATGATGAAGGAAGCCGAGCCCGGCGAGGGCATGCTGCTGTCCGACATGACGGAGGTGCACCAGGCGCTCAATGCCAAGGCCGTGACGCTTCACACGAAGATCACGAGCCGCGTCCCGCAGACCGACGAGAACGGCAAGACCTACATGAAGCGGGTCGAGACCACGCCGGGCCGCATGCTGATCGGCGAGACGCTGCCGAAGAGCCACAAGGTGCCGTTCGAGACGGTCAACCGCCTGCTGACCAAGAAGGAGATCGGCGACGTCATCGACATCGTCTATCGCCACACCGGCCAGAAGGAGACGGTGCTGTTCGCCGACGGCATCATGAGCCTGGGCTTCCGCAACGCGTTCAAGGCCGGCATCTCGTTCGGCAAGGACGACATGGTCATCCCGGCCGAGAAGGAGGCCCTGGTCGACGAGACGCGGCTGCTCGTGAAGGATTACGAGCAGCAGTATCAGGACGGCCTGATCACGCAGCAGGAGAAGTATAACAAGGTGATCGACGCCTGGTCGCGCTGCGGCGACCGCGTGGCGAACGAGATGATGAAGGAGATCCAGGCGGTCAAGAAGACCGAGGACGGCCGGGAAGCCCCGATCAACTCGATCTACATGATGGCCCACTCCGGCGCCCGCGGCTCGCAGGCGCAGATCAAGCAGCTCGCCGGCATGCGCGGCCTGATGGCCAAGCCGTCGGGCGAGATCATCGAGACGCCGATCATCTCGAACTTCAAGGAAGGCCTGACCGTCCTCGAATATTTCAACTCCACCCACGGCGCCCGCAAGGGCCTCGCGGACACGGCGTTGAAGACCGCCAATTCGGGTTACCTGACCCGCCGTCTGGTCGACGTGTCGCAGGATTGCGTCGTCGTCGAACTGGATTGCGGCACCGAGCGGGCGCTGGAGATGCGCGCGATCGTGCAGGGCGGCTCCACCATCGCCTCGCTCGGCGAGCGCATCCTGGGCCGCACCACGGCCGAGGACGTGGTCGACAGCAAGACGGGCGAAGTGGTCGCGCCGGAAGGCACTTTGCTCGACGAGGCACTGGTCGCCAAGATCGAGGACGTGTCGCCGCAGGCGGTCAAGATCCGCTCGCCGCTGGTCTGCGAGTCCAAGGGCGGCGTCTGCGCGGCCTGCTACGGCCGTGACCTGGCGCGCGGTACCCCGGTCAACATCGGCGAGGCGGTAGGCGTGATCGCGGCGCAGTCGATCGGCGAGCCGGGCACTCAGCTGACGATGCGGACCTTCCACATCGGCGGCGCGGCCCAGCTCAACGAGCAGTCGAACCTGGAAGCTGTGTCCGACGGCAAGATCGAGCTGCGCGGGCTGCCGACGATCGTCAACCCGCGCGGGCAGCGCATCGCGCTGTCGCGTTCGGGCGAGATCGCGATCGTCGACATGGACGGCCGCGAGCGGTCGACCCATCGCCTGCCCTACGGTGCGCAGCTGATGGTGGACGATGGCCACATCGTCTCGAAGGGCGACCGCATCGCGCAGTGGGATCCGGCCTACATGCCGGTGATCACCGAGAAGAAGGGCATGGTCCGGTTCCAGGACCTGATCGAGAACCGCACGGTGCGCGAGGAGTCGGACGAGACGACCGGCCTTACCCAGCGCGTGGTGACCGAGGATGCGGGCCGCTCCAAGAAGGACGACCTGCGGCCGCGCATCACCCTGCTCGACGAGAGCTCGGGCGAGGCGGGCGTGTATCGCCTGGCGACCGGCGCGGTCGTCGCGGTCGAGGACGGCCAGATGGTGGAAGCGGGCGAGGTGCTGGCGCGCGTGCCGCGTGAGGCAGCCCGTACCCGCGACATCACCGGCGGTCTGCCGCGCGTCGCCGAGCTCTTCGAGGCGCGCAAGCCTAAGGAGAATGCGATCATCGCCAAGGTCTCCGGCCGGGTCGAGTTCGGCAAGGACTACAAGGCCAAGCGCAAGGTCATCATCCGTCCGGATGACGGGTCGGAGCCGGTCGAGTATCTGGTGCCGAAGTCGAAGACGATCGACGCGCAGGAAGGCGACTACGTCAAGCGCGGCGACAACCTGATCGGCGGCTCGCCCGATCCGCACGATATCCTCGAGGTGCTCGGTATCGAGCCGCTCGCGGAATATCTCGTGTCGGAAATCCAGGAAGTGTACCGACTGCAGGGCGTGAAGATCAACGACAAGCACATCGAGACGATCGTTCGTCAGATGCTGCAGAAGGTCGAGATCACGTTCGCAGGCGATACCACCCTGTTGCCGGGCGAGCAGGTCGACCGCGAGGAGATGGACGAGATCAATGCGAAGCTCACCGCCGGTCAGCAGCCGGCGCAGGGCAAGCCGATCCTCCTGGGCATCACCAAGGCCTCGCTGCAGACCCGCTCGTTCATCTCGGCGGCCTCGTTCCAGGAAACGACCCGCGTCCTCACCGAGGCATCGGTACAGGGCAAGGTCGACAGCCTGAACGGCCTCAAGGAGAACGTGATCGTCGGCCGTCTCATCCCCGCCGGCACCGGCGCGGGCATGAACCGGCTGCGCGTCACCGCCTCCTCGCGCGACGCGGCGCTCCGCGCCTCGCAGCGCAGCCTCGCCGCCGCCCTCGTGGCGCCGGAGAGTGCGGCCGAGGAGCATGCCGCCGAACTCGCCCGGTCCCCGCGCGACTCGACCGGCACGGGCAATGATCCGCTCGGCGACGTCGCGGCCAGCGGCCACGGCACCGACGCCGATGCGGGCGAGTATCTGAACAGCTGAGGGCGCATTCGCTCGGCGTAGAGAAGCCGCCGTTTCCTCCGGGAAGCGGCGGCTTTTTCATGTCGGCCGTCGACTGCCCGGCCTGCAGCCTGAGAGACTCCATCGGCAGTACCACCCGGACTTTGCTATAGCATCGCGCCTAAAATCTGAGCCGTTCGCCCCGGGCGAAGTCGAGGCTTCTCGACTATGCTCGAAGATGTGTCTCGACTTCGCTCGACACGAACGGAGATAGGTCGGTTCAGATTTCAAGCGCGCTGCTCTAGCGTAGGCTCACGGTCGACCGATCTGCGCCTGTTCAGCGCCCCACGGCGTAGAGATGCAGTCCCGTGGTCCCGGGAACCTTGAACGGACGCAGCCATGCCGGCGGGTTGCCGCGGCGCAGATGGGCCGCCAGGCTGCCGGGATAGGTGCGGCTCATCTGGGAGATCATGCCGTCGCCGCTGCAATAGGCCACGTAACGTACGGCGTGGCGCCCGGCGATGGGGCGCGCCCCCGCATCGCTTGATCCGAAGAAGCGGAGCACGTCGTCGATCGCGGCGACGTTGCGATGATAATTGCCGCCGACCGCGTCATGGTGCGAACCGGCCACCAGGGAGGGGCCGATGTCGAGCGGGGTCATGAACACCGCCGGCGCGATGCGGTTCAATGGGCCGTAATTGTCCACCCTGAAGCAGCGGTCGTTGATCCGCTCGACGGCGGAGGGCGGTTCGGAGTGCTTCGCGCTCGCGACGATCGCCTGCGACCCGATCGGGCTCAGGAGGAGTATCGCCGCGGAACGGCCGAGGACGCGCGCCACGACGGACCAGCCTTCCATGCTCCTGACCAGTCCGCCGACCAGCGCCGCTTGTCCGGGCAGGGCGAGCAGATTGGCGAGGATGATGGCACGCAGCACCAGCACGCCGATCCCGGTCGCGAGTAGGAGCAGAATGGCATAGTCGATCAGTCGGGAACGATCCTCGTCGGTGCGCGCGCGACGGAAGGCGACGACACTGCCGATCAGACCGATCAGCGGGCATATCAGATATGTCGCAGCCTCACCGGCGCTGCTCTGCCACAGCGGCAATCCTTCGGCGATGTTCAGGTACCACATGCGGTAGACGAGCGGCGTCAGTGCGGCGAATGGCCCCTTGATGCATTGCGGCGCCCACAGGGCGTAGAGAGCGGCGCAGGCCGCTGCCACGCTCGCCAGCGTCGCGAGCCGAAGGATGAACGACATCGGGCGAAAGAAGGCCGCGCCGGCCGTGAGCGTCGCGGCGAGCGCAAACACGCCGATGTGCACCGGTGAGATCGCATCGCAGAATGTCTGGCTCATCAGGGCTGGACGATGCGTGGCGAGGAACAGGATCAGACTGACGACCGCAAGGCCGGCAAGGAAGGCCGGCAGGCGCCGATCCCTGTCCGCCAACCATAGCCAGCGGACCCCCAGCCAGGCCGCGGTACCGACGGTGAAAGCCAGGCCCTCCAGCGAGACGTGGGTCCAGCATGCCGCACACGAACCGGCTAGAATGGCGTCGCGCGCGTTCCGCCGGCGCAGCACGAAGAACATTATCCCCAGGCCGGCCGCGGCTTCCCAGCCATGATGGTCGATCCGCATCGGACGCATGACCGACGCGGTGGCCACGTTGACCAGGCAGAACAGGGCGGCCAGCAATCCGACGCCGGCGCCGAACAGCCGGCGCGTGATGCCGCTGATCAGCAGCAGGACGGTGATGAGCGTGAGCGCGGGCACGACGATGCAGGCCACCGTCTCGGCGAGGCGCTGGCCCAGCCACGGCTTCAGCGGAAGGATGATCGCCGCCAACGGGAGGTCGACGAACCGCGACCAGTGCATCGCATAGCCGCCGGGCGGGTTGATCCGATACTGCGTGACGTCGAACCAGCTCTGCCCACCGAGCCAGGCGCGTACCTCCATCAGCCGCATGATGTCGTCGGGATCGGAGAAGTCGAAGCCGACGATCTTCGGCCACGCCATCATTACCGCTAGCGGCAGGAAGACGATGCAGAGCGCCGCCAGGCAGGCACGATAATGCCGGTCGAGGAAGACGCCGAGCTCCGGACTTTGCGCGGCCTGACTTCCGACCTCCGGCATCAGGCGGCGAGCCGGCGGGGAACCTGCCTGACCGATCCGAGCGCCGTGCGGGCGTCGTCGCTCAAGGCGATCGTCGCCGCCTCACCCTCGCTGCCGGATTCATGGTACTCGGCGTCTTCGTTGACCGCCCAGATGTCGTAGGCGCGGTTCTCGGCCAGGATGTTGCGCACGGTCAGCATCGCCGTCATCATCGCATGATCCTGGTTGTTGTAGCGATGCATGCCGTTGCGGCCGACGAGGTGCAGCGTCGGGTAGGTGCTCTCCAGCTCCTCGCGGATGTCGGCGACGTTGGCGGCATAGGCGTCGTCATAGACCGGGTAGGCCTTCTCCTGCCGCACGACCACGCCGCCTTCCACCGTCGCGGGATCGCACAGGCCGAGCGTGGCCATCTCGCGGGTGGCGAGCGCGACGAGCTCGTCGTCGCTGGACGACCAGAGACCGTCGCCTTCGAAGCAGAAATATTCGAGGCCGACGCAGGCCAGCGTCTCGTCGGGCACCATCTCCGGAGACCAGGAGCGGAAATTCTGGATCCGGCCGACCTTCACCTTGGAATCGTGGATGTAGATCCAATTGTCCGGGAACAGGTCGGGCGAGCGGATCATCAGGGCGACCGTCAGGAAGTCCCGATATTTGAGGTCGAAAGCCTGGGACAGCGTCTTGGGCAGGGGATGGATGCGGCCGAGCAGTTCGCGGATGGGCGCCGACGAGATGACGTGACGGGCGCGGATGATGCGCTCGCCATCGGCATGCCTCGCGGTCACGCGCCATCCTTCCGCATCGTGGCGCAACTGCTTGAGCGCATGACCCATCAGCACCCGATTGCCGCCCGCGACGACGTGGTCGCGGGCCGCCTCCCACATCATGCCGGGACCTCGGCGAGGATAGCGGAAGCTCTCCAGCAGGGTCTTGGTCGCCATGCCGTCGTTCGGCTTGCGGTTGAGGCCCAGCGAGCGCCTGAAGCCGTCCAGCACCGCCTTGCCGAGGCTCAGTCCCTTGATGCGCTGCGCCGCCCAGTCGGCCGAGATGTCGGAGCAGGCCATGCCCCAGACCTTCTCGGTGTAGGTCTTGAAGAAGATCTGGAAGAGCTTGTGCCCGAACTGGTTGATCGTCCAATCCTGGAAGGAGCGCGTCTCCCTCTTGGGGAACAGTTTCCAGCGCAGGTAGCTCGCCATGCACAGGCCCGACCGGACCAGGCCGAGATTGCGCAGCGCCTCGAAGGCGCGCAGCGGGTAGGAGTAGAATTTACCCTCATAGTAGATGCGGCTCATCCGCGGCCGTACGATGAAGTCGTCGGGCAGGATCTCGTTCCAGAGGTCGACGACGTCCTTGCTCTTCGAGAAGAAGCGATGCCCGCCGATGTCGAAGCGAAAACCCTCATGCTCGACCGTGCGGCTGATCCCGCCGACATAGGTCTCGTCCTTCTCGATCACGGTGACCGCGAGGCCCGCCTTGGTGAGCAGGTAGGCCGCGGTCAGGCCGGCGGGACCGGCCCCGATGATGGCGACGTCGACGGGGCGGTCAGGGGCGGACGCGTGCATGCCTGCGCTTGTCGCGGGAAAGAGGTAACATATGGTTAAGGGCGGCTTTGCTACGAGACGCCCTCGGTAACGTGCGGAAAGGTTTTGCGGATGAGGCGCCTCCTGCTGCTAGCTCTGCTCGCGCCGCTTTCCGGCTGCGTATCGACGGCGGCGCACATCGTCACCGCTCCGGTGCGGGCGGCGAGCTGGACGGTCGACAAGATGACCACCAGCCAGTCGGAGGCGGACCGCAATCGCGGCCGGCGCGAGCGCAAGGCCGAGGAGCGGGAACGCAAGGAGGCGAGGAAGGCCGCCAAGCGCGAGCGGAAGCTTGAGCGGGAGCAGCAGCAGCAGCAGCGGAGCATGCCGGACCGCTAATGCTGGGATCGCCTGAAGAATGCCGGGGAACGGCAGAGCAATGCTACGAGATCAGGACGTGTGAATACCGAGGCCGAGACCGGCCATGTGAGATCACGCCGCCATGTCGTACAGCTCGATCTCGCCCGAGAGATAGAGGTTGCGCGCCTTGGAGCGGCTGAGCTTGCCGGAGCTGGTGCGCGGCAGCGTCTTTGGCGGAATCAATTCGATGACGCAGTTCATGCCGGTGATCGCGCGCACCCGCTCGCGGATTTCCTCGCGCAGGCGGGTGCGCTCGTTCGGATCGGTGGTGCGGCACTGGACCAGCACCGCCGGCGTTTCCTCGCCGCCCGGCGTGGTGATGGCGAAGGCGGCGATGTCGCCGGCCTTGAAGCCCGGCAGCTGCTCGACCGCCCACTCGATATCCTGCGGCCAATGGTTGCGGCCGTTGATGATGATCATGTCCTTGGCACGGCCGACGATGTAGATGTAGCCGCCCGAAATGTAGCCCATGTCGCCCGTGTCGAGCCAGTCGTCGACCAGGCAGGCGTCGGTGGCCGCCTGATCGCGGAAGTAACCCACCATGATCGACGGGCCGCGGCACCAGACCTTGCCGATCGCACGATCGGGAAGCGGGCCACCGTCCTCGTCGCGGATCGCGATTTCCATGTCGCGCGCCGGAACGCCGCAGTTCACGACCGCGCGGTAGCGCTGCGGCCGGCCGACGGCAGCCGATCCACCGCCGGACAGCTCGGTCTCCTCGACAAGCTCGACCACGATGCCCTCGCCGGGCGGCATGATCGAGACGGCGAGCGTCGCCTCGGCCAGGCCGTAGGAGGGCAGGAAGGCCTTGGCGTCGAACCCGGCCTCGGCGAAGGCATCGACGAACGCCTGCATCACGTCGGGCCGGATCATGTCGGCGCCGTTGCCGGCGACGCGCCAGCGGCTCAGGTCGAAGCGGTCGCTCGCGCGGGTCTGGCTCGACATGCGTCGCGCGCAGATGTCGTAGCCGAAGGTAGGCGAGTAGGAGAGGGTCGTGCCGGGATTGCGGCTGATCAGGTCGAGCCAGGCGAGCGGCCGGCGCGCAAAATCCTCGGTCTTCAGATAGTCGGTCGAGACCTGGTTGGCGACGGGCGACAGCAGGCAGCCGACCAGGCCCATGTCGTGATACCAGGGCAGCCACGATATGCAGCGGTCGCCGGTCTGGACGTGCATGCCGATCGAGTGGGCCGCGAGGTTCGACATCAGCGCACGATGGGTGATCGCGACGCCGTGGGGAAAGCGGGTCGAACCGCTCGAATATTGCAGGTAGGCGATCGCGTCGGTGTCGGTGTGCGGCAGGGTTGCCCGCGGCGCATCGGCGGCAGCCAGCGCCTCGTAGCTTGACGAGGCGACGTGCTGCGCATCGCCGGCCGCCGACGCCATCCCCTGCAGCTCTTCGGGGAACAGCAGCAGCACCGGATCGGCGCTCGCCAGCTGTACGGCGAGCTGGTCGATATAGGCTTCCTTGCCGCCGAACGAGGTCGGCAGCGGCAGCGGCACCGGCCAGATGCCGGCATAGATCGCGCCGAAGAAAGCGGCGGCGAAGTCCGGGCCGGTCTCGGCCAGCATCGCGACGCGGTCGCCCGGCCGGATGCCGCGCGCGACCAGGCGGTCGGCAATGGCGAGCGCATCCTGGCGCAGCTCGGCAAAGGTGTAAGCACGCAGCAGATTGCCTCGCGGATCGTGGAAGTTCAGACCCTGGCTGCCCTCGGCAGCATAGTCGAGCGCCCCGCCGAGCGTGGCGAAATCCGCGTAGCGCCGGGGCAGTGCGCCGTCGCTGGGCGTCGGCGTAAGCTTGGTCTCCGCACCCGCAGTCTGCACGCCCGAACGTCTCCTCTCCCGCGCCCACATTTCGGGCAAATTACGCGTGCTATACGTAAGCTACGGGCCGCGTTCAAATTCCGGCCCGACTGTGGCACAAACGTGGCGCATGTCACGCGGCAAATTCCGAACGGGCGAACGGGTTCCACAGCCGCTTGACCGCGGCGCGCTCGATGCGCTCGCGCTCGCCTACCTCGGCAAATATGCGACCACGCGCGCCCGGTTGCGCGCCTATCTCGCGCGCAAGATCGCCGCCCAGCAGGGCGTCGAGCTGACCGCGCGCGCGGGCACCGGACCCGGCGGACGCATCGTCGCCGCCGACGTCGAGGGCTACAAGCCGTCCGCTCCCGCGACCGCTTCCGTTGCGACCACGCC
>CAXTUG010000118.1:0-9398 GCA_964247375.1 uncultured Sphingomonadaceae bacterium | reverse complement strand
TCGAACCCGTGTTTTCGCCGTGAGAGGGCGACGTCCTAGACCGCTAGACGAAGGGGCCGGTCGCAACGCGAGGCGCGCACATATGGAGCGGCGCGGTTCCCGTCAAGCCGTCGTCAGGCGGCTTCGGCTTCGGCCGCCACCTCCGCCTCGCGCTGCACGGCCAACTGGCGCGCCCACATCTCGGCGTAGAGGCCGCCGCGCGCGACCAGCGCCGCGTGGGTGCCGCGCTCGACGATGCGGCCTTTCTCCAGCACGATGATCTCGTCGGCGTGGACGATGGTCGACAGGCGGTGCGCGACGATCACGGTGGTGCGGCGCTGGGCGAGGCGGTCGAGCGTGTCCTGGATCGCGGCTTCCGTGCGGCTGTCGAGCGCGCTGGTCGCCTCGTCCAGGATCAGCAGCTGCGGATCCTTGAGCAGCGTGCGCGCGATCGCCACGCGCTGCTTCTCGCCGCCCGAGAGCTTCAGCCCGCGCTCGCCCACCTGCGTATCATATCCTTGCGGCAGCGACAGGATGAAGTCGTGGATAGACGCGCCCCTGGCTGCGGCCTCCACCTCGGCCCGGGTCGCGCCCTCGCGGCCATAGGCGATGTTGTAGCCGATCGTGTCGTTGAACAGCACCGTGTCCTGCGGCACGATGCCGATGCTGCGGCGGAGCGACGTCTGGTCGACCTCGCGAATGTCCTGACCGTCGATCAGCACGCGACCGCCGGTCACGTCGTAGAAGCGGAACAGCAGCCGAGCGAGGGTCGACTTGCCCGCGCCGGACGGCCCTACCACCGCCAGCGTCCCGCCGGCTGGCACGCTGAAGTCGACACCGTGCAGGATCTGCCGATCAGGATCATAGGCGAAGTCGACATGGTCGAAGCGGACCGCGCCGCCCCGTTGCACCAGCGCCGGCGCGTCGGGCAGATCGACGACTTCCTCCGGCGTATCGACCAGCGCGAACATCGCCTCCATGTCGATCAGGCCCTGGCGGATCTCGCGATAGACCATGCCGAGGAAATCGAGCGGGCGGAACAGCTGGCTCAGCATCGTATTGATGAACACCACGTCGCCGGTGGTGAAGCGCCCCTGGCTCCAGCCCCACACGCTGTAGGCCATCGCACCCGCCATCATCAGGTTGGTGATGAAGCCCTGGCCGATATTGAGCCAGGCGAGGCTGACCTCCAGCCGGGTGGTGGTGTCGATCAGGTGCTTGACGCTCTCGCCGTAGCGGCGCTGCTCGACGCTCTCCGCGTTGAAATACTTCACCGTCTCGTAATTGAGCAGCGAGTCCACCGCCTTCTGCGCGGCGTCGCCGTCCGACCGGGTCCACTCCCGGCGAAGCGCGATCCGCCACTCGGTCATGGCGCGCGTGAACCAGATGTAGAGCGCGACCATCGCCGCCGTCGCCGCGACCAGGCCGGAGCCGAACTTGGCGAAGAAGATGATGCAGACCGCGCCGAGCTCGAAGATGGTCGGGGCGATGTTGAACAGCAGGAAGTAGAGCATCGTGTCGATGCTCTTGGTGCCGCGCTCCACCACCTTGGACAGCGATCCGGTGCGCCGTTCCAGGTGGAAGCGCAGCGACAGGCGATGCAGGTGCGCGAAGACTTCGAGCGCCAGCCGCCGCGCCGCTTCCTGCCCGACGCGCTCGAAGATGGCGTTGCGCAGATTGTCGAACAGCACCCCGCCGAAGCGGGCCGCGGCATAGGCGACGACCAGCGCCATCGCGAGGCCGACCGCCTCGTGCCCCGGCGTCATACGGTCGATCGCCGCCTTGTAAGCGAACGGCATCAGCAGCGTGATGCACTTGGCGCCGAGCACCAGCACCATGGCGGCCAGCACGCGCAGCCGCAGCGCCGGGCGATCCTTGGGCCAGAGATAGGGCAGGAAGCGGCGGAGCGCGGCCGCGCCATTGTCGGGATTGGGGCTCGTGTCGGAAGAAGGTGGCATTGCTGCCTAGATAGGGAGCAGGGCGGCTGGCGCAAACCACGCCATCACATCCGCTCGGACGGGATCGAGGAATGGAGGTCGGAGCTACCGTAGCGTCAGTTCGTTGGCTGGCGGAAACAGGAGACCCCGCATGGACTCGCACCCCAAGGATCCGATGATCCACGAAGACAATTTGCCCGGCAGCGAGGCGACGTTGAGCCCGCGGCCGATCTACGAGCCGCGCTACGCCGGATCGGGCCGCCTCGCCGAAAAGGTGGCGATCGTCACCGGCGGCGACAGCGGCATCGGTCGGGCGGTGGCGGCGCTCTATGCACGCGAAGGCGCGGACGTCGCCATCGTCTACCTGAACGAGGATGAGGACGCAGCGGAGACCAAGCGCATCGTCGAGCGGGAAGGACGCAGGTGCCTGACCATCGCCGGCGACGTCGGCGACAAGCAATTCTGCGCCGACGCGGTCGGCCAGGTGATCGCCACCTTCGGCAAGCTCGACATCCTGGTCAACAATGCGGGCGAGCAGCATCCCGACAAGGACATCCGCGACATCACGGAAGAGCAGCTGCGCCGCACCTTCCAGACCAACATCTTCGGCATGTTCTTCATGGTGCAGGCGACGCGCGACCATCTTCGGCGCGGCGCCGCGATCGTCAACTGCACCAGCGTGACCATGTACCAGGGCGAGCCCGAGATCGTGGATTACAGTGCGACCAAGGGCGCGATCGTCGCCTTCACCCGCTCGCTGTCGGAGCAGCTGGTGCCGGAAGGCATCCGCGTGAACGGGGTGGCGCCCGGCCCAATCTGGACGCCGCTCAATCCGTCCGGCGGCGCCAGCAAGGAGAAGCTGGCGACCTTCGGCGATAAGACGCCGATGGGCCGGCCGGGGCAGCCGAACGAGGTTGCGCCTGCCTTCCTGTTCCTGGCGTGCGAGGATTCGAGCTACATGTCGGGGCAGGTGCTGCATCCGAATGGCGGGACGGTCGTCAACGGGTGACAGGCTTCAGCGTCTCACCGTTCGCATCGAGCGAAGTCGAGATGCCCTTTCGAGCGCAGCCGAGAACAAGCCTCGGCTGCGCTCGGCAGCGTCCCTCGACTTCGTTCGGGACGAACGGGCTTGAAGATCACGTTATCACTCCAACCGCGGTTTCGCCCGGCCGCGCTTCACCTCACCGGCACGCGCCTTCGCCTCCACGCGCTTCGCCTTCGCCGCTTTGCTCGGCTTCGTCTTGATCCGGCGTTCGGGGCGGACGTGCGCCTTCGCCAGCAGCTCGGCCAGACGCTGCCGCGCATCCTCGCGATTGGCCTCGCGCGTGCGGAACCGGCGCGCGGTGACGACGATGCCGCCATCCGCGGCCCAGCGCTGCCCGGCGAGCTGCTTCAGCCGCGCGAACACGTCCGGCGCGAGCCGCAGCGCGTAGACGTCCAGCCGCAGCTGCACCGCGGTCGCCACCTTGTTGACGTTCTGTCCGCCCGGGCCGGTCGCCGCGAGGAAGCGCTCCTCAAGCGCCTGCTCGGGCAGGACGGGTGGTTCCGGCGACGCCATCGCCTTCTTCTAGGTGATGCGTAACGGCTTGCAACGCTTTGCCATTTCCGATCGTTCGGGCGCCATAACCATATTCCTCTTGTGCGGTGCAGCGGGACGCTGCAGTCTCCGGTGCAAGAGGCTCTGATTTTCGGGAGCGGGATGCGCGACGTCTTTGACGAGGTGTGGGGGGCAGGTGCCGATCGCAGCGGCCGTCCGGAATTCACCCAGCTTGCCGACTGGATCGCGAACACGCACCCCGCCGAGCTCGACCGCCGCCAGCGCGCTGCCGAGGCCGCCTTCCGCCAGCTCGGCATCACCTTCGCCGTCTACGGCGAGGAGGAGAGCGCGGAGCGCATCATCCCGTTCGACATCGTGCCGCGCATCTTCACGCACCTGGAATGGGAGCGGCTGAAGGAAGGGCTGGTCCAGCGAGTGGAGGCGATCAACGCCTTCCTGACCGATGTCTACGGCGCGCAGAAGATCATCAAGGACGGCGTGGTCCCGCCCGAACTGGTGCTCGCCAACCTGCAATATCGCGGGTTCCTGCATGGGCAGAAGCCGCCGCACGGCGTGTTCTCGCACATCTGCGGGATCGATCTGGTGCGGACCGGGGCCGACGACTTCTTCGTGCTGGAGGACAATGCCCGCACCCCGTCCGGCGTGTCCTACATGCTGGAGAATCGCGAGGCGATGCTGCGGCTCTGCCCGGAGATCTTCCACCTATTCCCGGTCTGCCCGGTCGACCGCTATCCCGACCAGCTGCGCGACACGCTGCGCTCGGTCGCGCCGCGCGGCGCCGCGTCGGAGCCGGTGTGCGTGCTGCTGACGCCGGGCCACTTCAATTCGGCCTTCTACGAGCACAGCTTCCTGGCGGATTCGATGGGGATCGAGCTGGTCGAGGCGGCCGACCTGGAGGTGGACGACGACATCGTCTGGATGCGCACCATCGACGGGCGGGTGCGGGTCGACGTGATCTACCGGCGGATCGACGACGACTATATCGATCCGCTGGTGTTCCGGCCGGACTCGCTGCTGGGCGTGCCGGGTCTGGTCGCCGCCTACCGCGCCGGCAACGTCGCCCTGGTCAACGCACCCGGCACCGGCATCGCCGACGACAAGGCGATCTACTCCTACATGCCGGAGATCGTGCGCTACTACTCCGGCGACGATGCCAGGCTGCCCAATGTCGAGACATTCCGCTGCCGCGAGCCGCAGGCGCTGCAATATGTGCTGGATCATCTCGACCAACTGGTGGTGAAGCTGGTCGACGGCTCCGGCGGCTACGGCATGCTGGTGGGTCCGACCGCCAGCCGCGAGCAGATCGAGACGTTCCGCGCGGCGCTGGTGGCGGAGCCGCAGCGCTACATTGCGCAGCCGACGCTGGCGCTCTCGACCGTGCCGACGCTGACCGAGAGCGGCGTGGCGCCGCGCCACGTCGACTTCCGACCGTTCGTGCTGACCGGTGCGGAAGGCGTGCATATCGTGCCGGGCGGCCTCACCCGCGTGGCGCTGCGCGAGGGCTCGCTGGTGGTGAATTCCAGCCAAGGCGGCGGCACCAAGGACAGCCTGATCCTGTCCGATCTGCCCGGGCAGTTCCAGGCGCAGGGACCCGGTGGGCAGGTGCAGCGGCAATGAGGCATGCAGGCTCTCAACCGCGCATCCTCCCCGCGCTTTCGCGGGGAGGGGGGTCGCGCCGCAGGCGTGGTGGAGGGGTTCTTCAGCCCGGCACCGAGATCCCCTCCACCATTGCTGCGCAATGGTCCCCCTCCCCGGCAAAGGCCGGGGAGGAGAGTTAGCTATGCCCGACCCCACCCGCATCATGGCCGACGCCCAGGCGCTGCTGCAGCGCGTCTCGCCCGAGGGCCGTCGGCTGGCGCAGCGCCAGCGCCAGCGCCGCAACCGCGCGCGCGTGAAGGCGCTCGGCCGCGCGCTGCTGGCGAGCGCTGCCATCATCGCCGCCGCGATCGCCTGGGGCGTCGTCATCGGCCCGATCGGGCAGTTGGGCTTCCTCGCCACGATCGTCGCGATGGCGGTCGCCTGGGTCGTGTTCTTCGCGATCAGCCACGAGCCCGAGGAGACGGCGGAGAGTCTGGCGGTGAGCGACATCGCCCTGCTGCCGCAGAAGACCGAGGCCTGGCTGCAGCGCCAGCGCGCCGCCCTGCCGCCACCGGCGCAGCGGCTGGCGGACAGGATCGGCCTCAAGCTGGAGCAGCTGGCGCCGCAGGTGGCGATGCTCGATCCGCGCGAACCTGCCGCCGCCGAGGTGCGCAAGCTGCTCAGCGTCGAACTGCCCGAACTGATCGACGGCTACTCCCGCGTGCCGCTGAACCTGCGCGGCAACGCGCCCGACAAGCAGTTGGTCGAAGCGCTGGGCGTCGTCGACAGCGAACTCGCCCGCATGAGCGCGGACCTCGCCACCGGCGACCTGCAGAAACTGGCGACGCAGGGGCGGTACCTTGAGCTGAAGTACAAGGACGACGACGGGGTGTAACCCTGCTTCTCGTCATCCCGGCGCAGGTCGGGATCCACCAAGAAGGCTGTCCCAGGTGGAGAGATCGACCCCGGCCTGCGCCGGGTGACGGCAGGAACGGACTTTACCGCCGCCGCGCGGCGTGGCGGCTGATCGCCAGCACCTCTTCCTCGATCAGGGTCGGCCCGACGTGGCCCGGCGCCTTCACATGGCGCTCCGCCTCGGCCAAGCGGTTTAGCGCGATCGCCAGCCCCTCCGGCGTCCAGCGCTGCAGCTGCCCCTGGATGATCGGCTTCTCCTTCCAGAAGATGGCGCGGCCGGCGGTCTCCATCACCCGGTCGATGCTCTCGCCCTCTGCCATCTGCGCGCGTAACTGCGCCAGCTGGATCGCGCGGCGGGCGAGCGCGCGCAGCACCGGAATGTCCTCGATCCCCTCGCTCGCGAGCCGCGCCAGCTCGGCATCGGCCTGCGGCAGCTGGCCGGAAAAGACCGCATTGGCGAGCTTCGACAGGTCGCCCTCCTCGCTCGCCGCGCCGAGCGCCTCCAGCGCGTCGGACTCCAGCGGCCTGGGGCGGTCCGGCGCCGCGTCGAGGTAGAGCGCGAACTTCTCCAGCTCGCGCGCGATCAGCGACCGGTCGTTGTTGCAGGCGGCGGCGATCCGGGCGGCCAGGTCGCCGCGGATCTGCAGTCCCTGTGCGCGGCCCTGCTCCACCACCAGCGCCACCGCGTCGCGGCCTTCGGGCACGTAGCTCTGGTGCGCCAGCGCCGCGCCGCTCGCCTGCACCAGCTTGACCAGTTTCGAATCCTTGCGCAGCGCGCCGCCGATCGCCGCCACCGGATTACCGGCGGCGGGTGCCTCCAGCAGCGCCTGCACCGCCTCCAGCGCATCGTCCGTGGCGGGATCGAGCCGGATCCAGCGCCGGCCGCCGAACAGGCCGATCGCGGCCGCCTCGTCCGTCAGCCGCGCCGGATCAGCTTTCAGCGCGGCCGAGGTCAGATCGATGCGCTCGGCATCCTGCCCGACCGCGGCACCCAGCCGTTCGGCCAGCGCGCGCGATCCGGCCTCGTCGGGGCCGTAGAGCAGGTAGAAGCGGATCGCCGGATCGGCGGCGTCGATCGCGCGGCGGAGCCGGGCTTCCTCCGGCTTCATTTGCCCGGCGGGTGCTGGCGCGCGTAGAGGGCGACGCGCGACACGATCTGGTCCGCGACCTCGCCCGACAGCCGCTCGAGCGCGGTCTGCTCGGCGGCGATCACCGCATATTCGGACGTGACGACGTCGATGCCGGCGTCCGAACCGGCGGTTGCGGTCAGCAGCACCGTCTGGTCGGTGCCGTCCTTCAGCGTGAAGCGCGCGCGCAACGTCCGCCGCTCGCGCGTAACGGTGTTGTTGGAGCGGATGCCGAAGCCGGTGACCTCGTCGTCGAGCACCACGTCGAGATGGTAGCGCGCGCCGCCGCCGTCCGCCGCGCCGAGCCGGTCGACGAGCGCGTTGCGCACCAGCCAGCCCTGCTGGCCCGCAATCGGCCCGACTTCGACCTGACCCAGCGTGCGCGCGACCACGCCATGGCTACCGCCACCATACATCGGCTGGAGGCCGCAGCCGCCCAGCAGGAGCAAACCGAGGAGCGCAAGCCGCCTCATGCGACGATGTTCACCAGGCGATCCGGCACCACGATCACCTTCTTCGGTGCCGCACCCGCCAGGAATGCCAATACCTTGGGCGAGCCCACCGCCAAGGTCTCCAGCGCCGCCTTGTCGGTGCCCTTGGCCGTCACGATCGTATCGCGCAGCTTGCCGTTGACCTGCACCGCGACCGTCACCTCGTCGTCAACCAGCAAGGCAGGATCGACCTCCGGCCATGGCGCGTCCGCCACCAGGCCCTCGCCGCCGCTGCGCGCCCAGGCCTCCTCCGCCAGATGCGGCATCATCGGCGCGGCCAGCCGAATCAGCGCGCGGGCCGCCTCGTCGCGCGCCGCCGACGGCACCGCCTTCTCGACCGCGCCGACCAGTTCGTAGAGCTTGGCGACGGCCTTGTTGAACGACAGCGCCTCGATGTCGGCCGCCACGCCCGCGATCGTCTGGTGCAGCTTGCGCCGCAGCGGCAGGTCGTCGCCCTCTCTGCGCTGCATCTGGGTGGCGCGCCACAGCCGCTGCACGAAGCGGGCGCAGCCCTCGATCCCGGCGACGCTCCACGGCAGGTCGCGCTCGGGCGGGCTGTCCGACAGCATGAACCAGCGCACCGCGTCGGCGCCGTAATGGTCAAGGATCGGTGCCGGATCGATGGTGTTCTTCTTCGATTTCGACATCTTCTCGACGCGGCCGACGCGCACTTCCGGGCCGCCGTCCTTCAGGAAGGCGCCGCTCTCGCGCCGGTCGATCTCGTCCGGTCCGAACCAGGTGGTGCGGCCGCTCGACGCGTCCTCGGTATAGTAGGTCTCGTGCGTCACCATGCCCTGCGTGAACAGGCCGGTGAACGGCTCGGCGATGTCGAGCCTGCCGATGCGCTTCAAGGCACGCGTCCAGAAGCGCGCGTAGAGCAGGTGCAGGATCGCATGCTCGACCCCGCCGATATACTGCCCGACCGGCAGCCACTGCTCGGCAATCGCGCGGTCGAACGGCCTGTCCTGCGGCTGGCTGGCGAAGCGGATGAAGTACCAGCTGGAATCCACGAACGTGTCGAGCGTGTCGGTCTCGCGCCGGGCGGCGGCGCCGCATTTGGGGCAACTGACTTGCTTCCAGGTCGGGTGCCGTTCCAGCGGGTTGCCCGGCACGTCGAACGACACGTCCTCCGGCAGCACCACCGGCAGCTGATCCTTGGGCACCGCCACCGGACCGCAGCCGTCGCAGTGGATGATCGGGATCGGCGTGCCCCAGTAACGCTGCCGGCTCACGCCCCAGTCGCGCAGGCGGTAGACGGTGGTGCCGGTACCCCAGCCCTCGCTCTCGGCGCGCGCGACAACGGCGCTCTTCGCCGCTTCCGAGGTCATGCCGTCGAGGAAGCGCGAGTTGACCGCGACGCCGGGATCGGTGTCGGCTTCCTCCCCGACTGGCTGGTTCGCCTGGTCGGTCGAGCGCGCCACCACGCGCGTCATCGGCAGCATATATTTGCGCGCGAACTCGTAATCGCGCTGATCGTGCGCGGGCACGCCGAACACCGCGCCGGTGCCATAATCCATCAGCACGAAGTTCGCGACGAACACCGGCAGCGTCCACTCCGGATCGAGCGGATGGATCGCGCTGAGCCCGGTGTCGAAACCCTTCTTCTCCGCCGTCTCGATCTCGGCGGCGGCGGTGCCGGTGCGGCGGCACTCCTCGATGAATTCGGGCAGGCCGGGCGTGGTCGGGCCAAGCGCCTGCGCCAGCGGATGATCGACCGATATGGCGACGAACGACGCGCCGAAGATCGTGTCGGGGCGCGTGGTGAAGACTTCGACGCTATCTAAGCCCCTCCCGCTTGCGGGAGGGGTTGGGG
>CAXTUG010000117.1:4164-9418 GCA_964247375.1 uncultured Sphingomonadaceae bacterium | reverse complement strand
CAGCCGAGGCTCTCCCCTTCGCTATAAATTGCCCCCCCACTTGGCGCGGGGCGAACGGTGGGATTGCCGTATCAGCTCACTTCGGCGTCGTCGCATTGGCGGACGGATCGCTGCTCGCCGGCGCGTTCAGGATCGTCTGCGTATTCGACCCCTTGTTGACCACGCTCGTGTCGGGGGCGCCCGCTTCCGAGCGGATGCCCGGCTGCGGCGTCGGGCCGGCCTGCTGCAGCAGCACCGCCTCGCCCTGGCTCACCGGCCGCTGGCCGCCGAACAGGACGTTGAGCGCCTGGGTCGAGCTGTCCGCGTCCTGCGGGCGCGGCTGGCCGGGGCGCGGCGGCACCAGCGCGAAGTCGGGCGGCACCACCAAAGGCGCGGCGCGGCCAACCGCGAACTCGTCGGGCACGCCCTTGCGCGACGCGAACACACCGCCCTTGGGACCGCTGTGGCAGCCGGCGAGCGCCAGCATCGCCAACGGCGCTGCGACTAGGAAACGCTTAATCATGTACTTCCTCCGAGGGAGCGGCGTCACGCGTGATGAAGGCGCGCAGCACGAGCAGGGCAACGCCGATGCTAATCGCGGCGTCGGCGATGTTGAAGACCAAAAAGGGCGACCATGCGCCGAAGTGAAGGTTGAGGAAGTCGGTCACGTAGCCGAGCCGCACCCGATCGACGATGTTGCCGAGTGCGCCGCCGAGCACGAGCCCCAGCGCCACCCGGTCCATCGCCCGCGTCTCGCGCGACAGCCAGAAGGCGACGAACAGGGCGATCGCCGCGGTCGCGAGCGCGAGCGCCCAGCGCTGCCCGTCGCTGCCGGCGACGAGGAAACCCATCGACACGCCGTGATTGGCCACCCACTGCAGCCGGAAGATCGGCAGCAGGTCGAGCAAGCCTCGTTGCGGCAGCGCGAGCGGGCCGGTCACGTACCATTTGGCGAGCTGGTCGACGACGAAAACCAGGAGGGCGACGATCCAGCCCGCAAAAAGCCCTCTCCCCTTCAGGGGAGAGGGTTGGGAGAGGGGGAGTCGGGAACGACCGGACACGACGCTGCTATGCGACAGCCCTCTCTCCCCTGAAGGGGAGAGGGAGCTTTCCGGCAACTCACTCACCGACCACCGCCTCGCACCGGCCGCACAGGTCGCCATCCTCCGCAACCTCGGGCAAGTGCCGCCAGCAGCGGCCGCACTTGTGCAGCGCGGTCCGGTGCACCACCGCTACCGGCCCGTGCGCCACCGGGTCGATCTCCGCCTCCGACACGATCAGCAGCTCGGCCAGTTCGTCCGAAGTGACGTTCGGCATCCGCCCGTCGGGCAGACCGATCGCGACCTTCGCCTCCAGGCTCGATCCGATCTCCTTGTCGCGACGCCTGGGTTCGATCTCGGCACTCACCACCTGCCGCAGCGCGCGCAGCTCGTCCCACTGCTCGGCCAGGCGCTTGTCGACCCAGTCCGCGTCGACCTCCGGCCATTCCAGCAGGTGGACCGAGCCTCCGTCCGGGAAGCGCGTGCCCCACACCTCCTCGGCGGTGAAGCAGAGGATCGGCGCGGCGTAGCGGACCAGCGCGTGGAACAGGATGTCGAGCACGGTGCGGTAGGCGCACCGCTTCGGATCGTCCGCCGCGTCGCAGTAGAGCGAATCCTTGCGGATATCGAAGAAGAAGGCCGACAGGTCGTTGTTGCAGAAGTCGCTCAGCGCACGCGCGTAGCGGTTGAACTCGAATGCCTGCACCGCCCCGTTCAGCTCGGCATCGAGCCGCGCCAGGAGGTGCAGGACGTAGCGTTCGAGATCGGGCATGTCCGCCGCCGCGACCCGCTCCTCTTCCCCGAACCCGTCCAGCGCGCCGAGCAGGTAGCGGAACGTGTTGCGCAGCTTGCGATAGGCATCCGACGTGCCGGCCAGTATCTCCTTGCCGATCCGCACGTCCTCGAAATAGTCGGTGCTCGCGACCCACAGGCGGAGGATGTCCGCCCCGCTCTCGCCGATGATCTTCAGCGGGTCGACGACGTTGCCGATCGACTTGGACATCTTGCGGCCCTGCCCGTCGAGCGCGAAGCCGTGGGTGAGCACGCCCTTGTAGGGCGCTACCCCGCGCGTGCCGCAGCTCTCCAGCAGCGACGACTGGAACCAGCCGCGATGCTGGTCCGACCCCTCGAGATACAGGTCGGCCCGCACGCCCTCGCCGTAGCGCGCCTCGATCACGAAGGCGTGGGTCGAGCCCGAGTCGAACCAGACGTCGAGGATGTCCTTCTGCGGCGCCCACGCGGCAAGATCGTAATCTGGGCCGAGCAATGCCTGGTGATCGGCCGCGAACCAGGCATCCGCACCGCCCTCCTCGAACGCCACAATGATGCGCGCATTCACCGCCGGATCACGCAGGTAATCGCCGCTCGCCTTGTTGACGTAGAGCGCGATCGGCACGCCCCAGGCGCGCTGGCGCGAGATCACCCAGTCCGGCCGCTCCTCGACCATCGCCCCGATCCGGTTGCGCCCCTTCTCCGGCACGAACCGCGTCCGTTGGATCGCATCGAGCGCGAGTTCGCGCAGCGTGGCGCCGTTCGAGCCCGTGATAAGCCCCTCTCCTAAAGGGGAGGGGCTTGCGCGGTCGATCTCCGCCGCGATCGGGCGGTCCATCGCGATGAACCATTGCGGCGTGGCCCTGAAGATCACCTTCGCCTTGGACCGCCAGCTGTGCGGGTAGCTGTGCCGGTAATCCGCACTCGCCGCGAGCAACGCACCCGCCTCCCGCAGGTCGCTGCAGATCGGCCCGTCCGGCGCGTTGAACTTGGGATTGATGACGCTCCCCTGCCCGCCCAGCCACGGCCAGTCGGCACGGTACTTGCCGTCCCCCTCGACTGCGAACACCGGGTCGATGCCGTACGCCTTGCACAGCAGGAAATCGTCCTCGCCATGATCCGGCGCCATGTGGACGAGACCGGTACCCGCATCGGTGGTGACGAAGTCCCCCGGCAGCATCGGCCGCGGCTTGGCGAAGAAGCCGCCGAGATAGTGCATCGGATGGCGGACGATTGTGCCGGCGAGATCGACGCCCTTGCCGCGCCAGATTACTGCGCCCCGGTCAGCAGCGTCTCCGCCGTCACCCCGGCGAAAGCCGGGGTCCAGAGAAGCACCGGATGCTGGATCCCGGCTTTCGCCGGGATGACGATTGAAGGCTTGTCGAGAATAGGAATCGGCCTGCAGCGCTTCGGCTATCAGATATCGCCGTCCTTCTTCCTGCAGCAGGACATACTCCACCTCCGGCCCGTACGCCAAAGCCTGGTTGACCGGGATCGTCCACGGCGTCGTCGTCCAGATCACCGCATGCGCGCCGACCAGCTCCGGAATCGGGCTCTCGACGATCTCGAACGCCACGTCGATCTGGGTCGAGACGATGTCCTCATATTCGACCTCGGCCTCGGCCAGCGCGGTCTTCTCGACCGGGGACCACATGACCGGCTTGGCGCCGCGGTAGAGTTGGCCGGTCTCGGCGAACTTCAGGAGCTCGCCCGCGATCACTGCCTCGGACGAGAAGTTCATGGTGAGGTAGGGATCGTCCCACTCGCCCATCACGCCCAGCCGCTCAAACTGCTCGCGCTGCACCGCCACCCACTTGGCGGCGTAGGCGCGGCACTCGGCGCGGAACTGGTCGACCGGCACCTCGTCCTTGCTCTGCTTGCGGGCGCGGTACGCCTCCTCGACCTTCCACTCGATCGGGAGACCGTGACAGTCCCAGCCGGGCACGTAGGGCGCATCCTTGCCGAGCAGCGACTGGGTGCGGACGACGATGTCCTTCAGCACCTTGTTCATGGCGTGGCCCATGTGGATGTCGCCATTGGCGTAGGGCGGCCCGTCGTGCAGGATGAAGCGCTCGCGCCCGGCTCGCTGCGCGCGCAGCTGCCCGTAGAGATTGTCGCCGAGCCACCTGGCCAGGATCGCCGGCTCCTTGGCGGCGAGGCCGGCCTTCATCGGAAAGTCGGTCTTCGGCAGGAAGACGGTGTCGCGGTAATCGCGCTTCTGGGGTGTGTCGATGCTGTCGGACATGTCGGCGGCGCTTTAGCGGAGGAACGGCGCGCGACAAACACCCGTTCGCGTTTCTGAACTGCGCTCGATCCTACTCGGCCCGAACGGTGGTGAGGAGGCGGCGCGCCGCCGCGCTGTCCGCATCCATCTGCGCCACCAGCGCATCCATGCTGTCGAACCTCGCCTCCCCGCGCAGGAAAGCGACGAACGCGACCTCGATCGTGCGGCCGTAGAGATCGCCGGCGAAGTCGAAGAAGAACGGCTCGAGCAATTCCCTGGGCGGATCGAAGCTCGGGCGGATGCCGAGGTTGGCGACGCCGTCCAACGGCTGCCCATCGTCCAGCCGCGCCCGCACCGCGTAGATGCCGTAGCGCGGCCGCAAATAATCGTTGAGGTCCATGTTGGCGGTCGGATAGCCGAGCGTCCGCCCGCGCTTGTCGCCGTGGATCACGGGACCTTCGACCGTGAAGGGCCGGGTCAGCAGCCGGGTCGCGGTGTCGCAATCGCCGTCCCGCAGCGCGGTCCGGATGCGGGTGGAGGAGATGACGCCGTCGCCGTCGCACACCGGCGCGACCGTCTCCGCCTCCAGGCCATGGGCCTCGCCCAGGCTGGCCAGCATCGCGACCGTGCCGGCCCGCGCCCTGCCGAAGGTGAAATCTCCGCCGGTCACCACGGCCGCCGCACCGAGGCGGCCGACCAGCATGTCGGCGACGAACGCCTGCGGGCTCAGCGCCGCCAGCGCCGGATCGAAGTCGATCACCAGCGTGGCGGCCGCCCCCGCTGCCGCGAACAGCCGCGCGCGCTGCGCCAGCGTCGTCAGGCGGAAGTGGGCTGCGTCCGGCTGGAAGAAGCGCGCCGGATGCGGGTCGAAGGTGGCGACGATCGCCGGCCGGCCCTCGGCCCGTGCGCGCGCGACCGCGCGCCCGACCACCGCCTGGTGCCCGCGATGAAAGCCGTCGAAATTGCCGAGCGCGATCACCGCGCCGCGCAGATCGGCCGGCAACGGAGATCCGCTGTGAAGAAGCGTCATGCTGCGCGCCTATAGAGCCGACGCGGCGATGGGCCAATCATGCTTGGATCGATCGCGCGAGCATCTTCTTGGCTCAATAGTTCGTTTCTGCATTTTTTGCGGTTTTCAGCCCTGGCGACGCTATCGATCGGCCCGCTCCAATGTCACGAAACTGAAGGCAGGCTGCGCTCCCGCGGCGGCGTGGCGCTGCCGTCGCGTCTCGCGCCAGCC
>CAXTUG010000117.1:0-4154 GCA_964247375.1 uncultured Sphingomonadaceae bacterium | reverse complement strand
AAGCGGGGCACGACGGCATCCCCCGCTACGTCGGCATGGACCTCGGTCAGTTCGATCCGATCCGCCTGATCCAGAAACAAGGCGAAGATCTCCGCACCGCCGATCACCGAAACCGCTTCGTCCCCCGCAAGCGCCAGTGCGCCCGCAACGTCGTGCACCACCTCGGCGCCGTCGGCTTGCCACGTCCGATCCCGCGTCAGCACGACGTGCCGCCGCCCCGGCAGGAGGCCCGGCAGGCTCTCGAACGTGCGGCGGCCCATGACCATCGGCTTGCCCGCGGTCAGCGCCTTGAACCGCCGGAGGTCGGCGGAAATGTGCCACGGCAGCCGGTTGTCCCGCCCGATCACGCCATTGTCGGCGCGCGCGAGGATGAGGGTGATAGTGGACGTGTTTGCTGTCACGGAACGTGCCCTGCTTGACGATGCCGTTCGGCGATGCCGGGCAGAAAAGGCTCGATCAAGCTTCTATACTCTGATCGTTCAGGCTATTTTGACGCGCGATGGCCACACTCGATCCTGACCTGCTGCTTCGCGCCTATTCCGTAGGCGTGTTCCCGATGGCGAGCACGCGCGATGCCGCCGACGTTTTCTGGGTCGAGCCGAAGAAGCGCGGCATCCTGCCGCTCGACCAGTTCCACCTCTCGCGTTCGCTGGCCAAGACGATCCGCTCCGATCGCTACACCGTGACCGTCGATCGGGCATTCGGCGCGGTCGTCGCCCGCTGCGCCGAGGCGACCGAGCAGCGGCCGGACACCTGGATCAACCCCGACATCGAGCGGGCCTATGCCGAGCTCCATCGGCGCGGCTACGCTCACTCGGTCGAGTGCTGGCGGGAAGACGAGCTGGTCGGCGGGCTCTACGGCGTCCGCCTGGGCGCCGCCTTCTTTGGCGAGAGCATGTTCAACCGGGCCCGCGACGCGTCCAAGGTGGCGCTGGCGCACCTCGTCGCACGGTTGAAAGAGGGCGGCTTCACCCTGCTCGACTGCCAGTTCCTCACCGAACATCTCGCCTCGCTGGGAACGATCGAGGTCGGACGCGAGGATTATGTCGCGCTGTTGGACAGGGCGCTCGGGCTGGGCTCCGCCTCCTCCGGGGCCGAGCCCTCCCGCGCCGATTTCTTCGCGATCGATCGCGACGGCGCCCCGCCGCCGCCCGACGCGGCGACCGTATCCGGGCCCGTCTCGGGATGGCGCATCGTGCAGCTCTTGGGCCAGATGTCGTAGAGCGGGTCCTCGACCGTGTTGAGGGACGGACTCTCCTTGTAGAGCCAGCCGGAGAAGATGCGTCGCCACGTGCCGTCGGGGCTGCGCCGGTCGGCCTGGACGAAGGCGCCGGTCAGCTGCTCCGGCTCCCAGTCGGCGGTCGTCTCGCAGGCGCGCAGCCGCACCACCAAATTGCCCCAGCGCACGCCGTGCCCCGGGTGCAGCACGGCATCGCGGGCAATGCCGTTGCGCTTGTTGAGCAGGCCGATCACCGCCACGCGATCGGCCATCGGCGTATCGGTGGTGACTGGCACCGGCTTCGGTGCCCTCTGCCGGCCAGGCGTCGCGGGCGGTGCAGCGTCGGTCCCGTTGCCCTGTTCCAGATCGGGAGAGAGCGCCACGTCCGGATCGGGCTTCGCCTGCTCCGTCTGCGAGATGGCGGTCCAGGCGAGGACACCGGCCGCGGTCAGCGCCAGCGCCGAGAGGCCGGCGCGGCGCAGGGTCATGGCGCCGGCGCCGCCGATCCGCCGTCGGCGGCGGATTTGTCGCCCGACGGCTTGTTGATGAACTGGCCGATCAGCGCCATCAGGTCCATCGAACCCTGCGTATCGGTGATCGTGTCGCCGCTCCTGAGCTTGGTCGGGCTGCCGCCCGGATTCATCGCGATGAAGGTCGAGCCGAGCAGCCCCTCCGACGTGATCGACGCGCTGGTGTCGGCCGGAAGGTTCGCCGAGGGATCGAGCGCGATCGCCACCTTCACCTGATAGCTCTGCGAATCCAGCGACAGGCCGGTGACGCTGCCGACCTTCAGCCCGGCGACGCGGACGTCGGTGCCGGTGCTCACGCCGCTCGCATTGGGGAAGATCGCGGCGATGTGGATCGCGCCGGCCTTCTGTCCGCCGCCGGTGCGGTTCCAGGCGAAGAAGACGAACCACACGGCCAGCAGGACCACCAGCAGGCCGACGATCGCCTCGCCGATATTCTCACGCAAAATCGCTCTCATGATGTCAGTTCGGGCTCCACGCCTCATAGTCGCCGGTCGCTGCGGCACGGTTGCCGCCGCGCTCCAACGCACCGGCGGGACGATAGGCTGCGCTGGTGCCGGTCAGGTTGGGCACCGGCTCCTTCACCCAGGCGCGCGGCGCCGGCAGGTCGGCCGGCACGGCGTCGGTCTGGTGGTGCAGCCAGCCGAACCATTCGGGCGGCACCCGGCTGGCATCGTTCGCCCCCTGATAGATCACCCAGCGGCGCGCCCGGCCCAGCGGATCCCGCTTCGAGGATTCGAAGTAGACGTTGCCGAGCGCGTCGCTGCCGGCCTTGGCGCCGTTACGCGCGCTGAACAGGCGGGTGCCGATCGTGGCGCCGTTCCACCAGGTGAAGATACTCTTCAGGAAGCCCATGCGGGGCGCTTAGCCGCGAAGCCGGGGGCGGCGCAACCGCGGATGCGGCAGCACGCCTACCAGCGGACGCGATCGCCGGGCCTGATGCCGGCCCGCTTCGCCTCGCCGCCCGCCAGTTCGAGAACGGCTGCGACCGGCTCGCCTGAGTCGAGCGTCGGCCGGTCGGTCAGCGGCGGTGCCTCGGCCGCAATGGAGGAGATGCGCCCGTCCGCCCGCACGAAGATGATGTCGAGCGGAATGAAGGTGTTGTGCATCCAGAAGCTTGCCGGCCGGGACGGCTGCATCGGGAACACCATGCCGCGATCACGCGCCATGCTCTTGCGGAACATCAGGCCGATCTCCTGCTGCTCCGGCGTGCGGGCGACCTCCACCCGGTAGCGCAGCGTCGCCTTGCCGGTGCGGATCGTCAGCGGCGCCGAGGGCAGATGCTGCGCCGCACTGATCTCCGCTGCGGCAGGCTGGAGCGGAACGGCAAGACCGAGGAGCGCCGCCCAGAGGGCAGGCTTCACGCGATCGTCTCGATCACCACCGCCAACGGCCCCTTGCGCCCGTCGGCGATCCTGGCCCGCAGCAGCTGATCCGGTTCCAGCAGCAGCAGGCCGGCGCGGCGCACCGTCTCCATATGCAGGAAAATGTCGACGCCGCCGCTCTGGCGCACGACGAAGCCGTAGCCCTTCAGCTGGTTGAACCACTTGACGCGCACCGGCTCGAACGGGCCGGCATCCTCTTCCAGCTGGGTCGGATCGACCCGGTCGGCATTGCGGCGTGCGATCAGATCGGCGTCAGGTCCGGTCGCGGTGCTGAGATCGAAGCTCAGCACGCGGCGCGCTTGCAGTCCCCGGTCGCGCTGGATGATCTCACACACGACCCGCGCACCCTCGGGCAGGGTACGGCGGTTATGGTCCCGCAGCACCGAGAAGTGCAGCAGTATGTCCCCCTCGCCGGCATCGCCCACGATGAAGCCGAAGCCACGGGTGGCGTCGAACCATTTGACGCTGCCGGTCGCGACCACGGCCGGCGACAGATCCGCCGGGTTGCGGATCAGCGCGGATAGTCCCTCTCCATCCATGCCATCATTGGTGGCCAACATCGCCACGTCGGCACTTTTCATGTTCTTATACCTTAAGCACGATCCGGTCGAATTACCATTTTCTGCGCAATTCGGAAGTAGTAAACGGCGCTCCTACGACATTTTGTTCATCTTTCGTCAATATCGTCGCCGGAGAGCGCGAAGGCGATCCGGCGGGCGAGGTCGGGCGCATGGCCGGCACGAAGCATCTGCCCGAGATGGCGGCGCCGCTGATCGGGGTCGATCGTCTCGTCTCCGAAAGGACCGATACGCTTGCGGCGGGCAAAGGTAAGTGCCGCCGTCAGCGCCTGCTCGTGCGCTGCTGCCTTGATCGGCGCCGCCGTGTCGGCATCGATCCCGACCGCCCGCAACGCCGCCCCGATCCGTTGCGCGCCGAAGCCGCGTCGGGCGAGCGCAGCCCCTCTTGCCGCTGCGAAGCCGGCATCGTCGACATAGCCGAGCTCGGCGCAGCGCTCGACCACGG
>CAXTUG010000116.1:7951-9424 GCA_964247375.1 uncultured Sphingomonadaceae bacterium | reverse complement strand
ACCTATAGCCAGTACGATCAGTTCAAAAGCCGCGCTGTTGGACCGCCATGCCATTCATGAAGCATGCGTCGGAAATGGTCCCCAAGCGGCACTCTCGTCCTGGGAAAGGAGGAGTGTTCTACGCCCCGGCGGCGGCCTACCTGAAGTGGGCTGCTGGACAGCGCAGAATAAGACAGGCGCCGCGCGAACGCGGCGCCTGTTCTCGTCACTTGTTCGATCTGACCAATGCTGCCGGCGTGACTGCGGCCACCGACTGCGCCGGAGGGGCAGCACTTGCTGCCGCCATGGTGTCGGCCGCGGGCACAACGAGCGGCCTCAGCGAAGCATTCACGAAGGCAACCGGCACGTCCTCGTCCAGAAAGGCCTTGACCGGCGTTCCGACCGGGATCTTGGCGCTGGTGCCGGTCATGAAGAAGCCAGCTACCGGCAGCAGAGCGACAGCCCCGACTACACCAGCAGTTCCGGTCGTACCCTTGTCGTTCAGCGCACCAGACAATCTAATCTGCCGATCGCCAGCAATCAGGTAGAGCACGCGGGCATGATGTTGCCCGACTTGCCCCACATACCCTTGTTCCGGACTTCGGTTACTTCGCCGACGCCGTGCGTTCC
The DNA here is from genome assembly GCA_964247375.1 of uncultured Sphingomonadaceae bacterium. Lineage (GTDB taxonomy): Bacteria > Pseudomonadota > Alphaproteobacteria > Sphingomonadales > Sphingomonadaceae > Sphingomonas_I. Next base: position 8,815 of record CAXTUG010000116.1, on the reverse strand, counting down.
GGCCGGGATCGCCACCTGGCCGTTCAGCATCACCGCCGCTGCGGTCTCCAGCTGAAAACGCTGGCCAACCTTCAGGTGCTTGCCAAGTGTGGTCAGCTCCTCCGACATCTTCATCGGCACTTCCGTGCCGACGCGCAGCACGTTGCCTGCCGGCACACCGGCGATCATCGTCTGCTGGTGAGCCGCTGCCGGCGCTGCCAACACGATAGCGAGCGCACATAATCCTGCCTTCATTCGGGATCCCCTTGCTTGATTCGACTCCCCCGAGCCGCAGGGCGGGATCAACAGCAGAGAAGCTTGCCAAGTCAAGTCGTTATGGAGCCGGATCGACCTAGAACGAGATCAGCAAGGCCTACCTTGTCACGCGTAGATCTCGTGTAGAAAGTTCCGCAACGCACGAGTGGCAGCGCAGGAGACGGACTTGATGCTTGAGCGTTCGGGATTGCTCTCTTGGAGTGTAAACCCGCCGTGAAGACCATCACTCTGCCTGCCGGCGAGACAGTGCCGGCGCTCGGCCAGGGCACCTGGACCATGGGCGAGCGCCCTGATCGTCGCGCCGGCGAGATCACGGCGTTACGCGAGGGTGTTGATCTCGGCATGACGCTGATCGACACGGCCGAGATGTATGGCGAGGGCGCCGCCGAGAGTCTGATTGCCGAGGCGCTCGGCGGGCGGCGGGACGAGCTGTTCCTGGTCAGCAAGGCATATCCCCAGCATGCCTCGCGCAAGCGGCTGGCGGGGGCGTGCGAGGCGAGCCTGCGGCGGCTCGGGACCGATCGGCTGGACCTCTATCTGCTGCACTGGCGCGGAGCGGTGCCGCTCGGTGAGACTGTCGAAGCGATGGAAGAGCTGAAAGCGGCCGGC
>CAXTUG010000116.1:0-7941 GCA_964247375.1 uncultured Sphingomonadaceae bacterium | reverse complement strand
AAATCGCGAACTTACCGACTTCAGGGCGGGGGGGGGGGCTGGCGGCGACGCCTGCGCGACCGACCAGATCCTCTACAATCTGGGCCGCCGCGGACCGGAGCGGGAGCTGATGCCGTGGCTGTCGGCGCGCGGTATCCTGACGATGGCCTACAGTCCCGTCGAGCAAGGACGCCTGCTCGACCATCCGAAGCTCGCCGCAGTGGCGGAGCGCATGGGCGCAACACCCGCGCAAGTCGCGCTTGCCTGGACGACGCGCCGCGACGGCGTGATCGCCATTCCGAAGGCGGGAAGCGTCGCTCACATTCGCGAGAACCGCGCCGCGGCGGACCTCGTCCTGTCCGCAGCGGATCTGATGGACCTCGATGCGGCATTCCCGCCGCCAAGCAGTCCCGGACCGCTGGAGATGCTCTGACCGATGGCGCTGCTCTTCACGGCCGACACGCACTTCGGCGACCATCGCACGATCAACATCCACAATAGGCCGTTCGCGACTGTCGCGGAAATGGACCAGGCGCTGGTCGCGGGATGGAATGCGACCGTCGGGCCGACGGATGAGGTCTGGCACCTGGGCGACGTGGCGCGACGCTCCGGCGACGTGCCGGCGCTGCTGGCGCTGCTCAATGGCGTGAAACACCTCGTCCGCGGCAACAATGACGCGCCGGAGACCGGCGAGGCGACCGGTTGGGCCAGCGTGCAGGACTATGCGGAGCTAAGCGTGGACGGCACGCTGCTGGTGCTCTGCCACTACCCCTTCAGGAGCTGGAACGGCCAGCACCGCCGGTCCATGAACCTGCACGGGCACAGTCACGGCCGGCTCAGGCCCATGCCGCGGCAGCACGACGTCGGCGTGGATGCGCGCGGCTTTCGCCCCGTCCCGCTGGCGGCCCTGGTCGGGACTGGCGAGGGATGAGCGCCGACGTGCCGCTGACCACCCCCGACGGACGCTACATCGTGGTGCGCGGCCGCCTATGGCGTCGAGCCGATCCTTCGCTGTCGGACGAGAAGCGCACGCTGCTGGTGGCGGAGCTGATGCGAGCCCGTCGATCGGTCGGCGCGGCGTTGCGCCAAGGCGACGCGAAGGCGGTGGCGGATGCGAGATCGGCCGTGGATCGGGCGAAGACGGCGCTGGGCGAACGTGGACCGGTGTGGTGGAAGGACGCAGCGCCCGATCTCAACCGACACATGGCGGCGAAGACGGTCTACGCCGAATGGTTCGCCCGGACACAGTCCTGATTACCGCGCCATTTCTGGGAACGTCGGCCCCGCTCGCGACTTCGTTCCGAATGGATCAGAAGCAGGCTCCGGTGCTCGACGCGCTCGCCGGCGTCGAACGGCGCCGCATCCACGGCTTCGGCGCGCCCGGACATCATCAAGGCGGCATGATCGGACGGGCGGCGACGCGGCTGCTTGGCAAGCAGGTCTTCAGGGCGGGCGTGCTCACGCCCAAGGGGCTCGACGACCGCACCGAGAGCGGCCACGTCCTGCAGCGCGCCAACGAGATCGCGGCAGAGGCGTGGCACGCCGACTTCTGCCGGTTCGTGACCGGTGGGTCGACGCAGAGCCTGCACACCGCGCTGGCGGCGGTGGCGAGACCCGGCGACACGGTGCTGTTCGCCGCCAACGTGCACAAGGCCGAGCGCTCCTATGCGCTGGCGGCCGGACTGAATGCCGTGATCGTCCCGGTCGTCGTCGACGATGCCTGGGACGTCGAGCACGGCGTCTCGGTGGACGCGCTCGAGACCGCATTGCGCGCGCATCCGGACGCGAAGGCGTTCGTGCTGGTGTCGCCGACCTACTATGGCGTGACCAGCGACGTCGCCGCGCTCGCCGACCGCTGCCACGCCCGTGGCGTGCCGCTCATCTGCGACGCCACGTGGGGCGGTGCGTTCGCCTTCTGCGAAGCGCTGCCGCACGATCCGCTCACGAAGGGTGCCGACCTCGCCGTCTACAGCCTGCACAAGACGATGGGCGCGCTCACCCAGGGGTCGGCGCTGCTCGCCCGTGGCGAACTGGTCGACAGGCAGCGGCTGTGGATGGCGTTCGAGCTGTTTGAGACGACCAGCCCTTCCGTGCCGATCCTCGCCAGCCTCGACGCCGCCCGGCGCGAGCACGCGGTCCATGGCGAGGTCATGTGGCGGGGCGTGCTGGAGCAGACCGCCGGACTGCGGCAGCGGCTCGGCGCGGTCGAGGGATTGCGCGTGTTCGGCGCGGCGGACCTGCCGGACGGTGCCGAGCTCGACCCGACCAAGATCCTGATCGACGTGTCGTCGCTCGGCGTGTCCGGCTATGCGATCGACGACTGGCTGAACGAGCAGCATCGCGTCAGCGTTGGCCTCTCCGACGCCCGGCATCTGCTCGCCGTCGTCTCGCTGGGCACGTCTGCCGCCGACGTCCGAGCACTCGTGCGCGGGCTTACCGACTGCGTCAAACGGCTGAAGGCCGGCACGCTGTCGCTGCCGCCGCTCGGCGACGTTCCGCGCATTTCCTCCCTGTCGGTGAAGATGACGGTCGACGCGGCAGACGCGTTCCATAGCCCTGTCGAGCAGGTGTCGCTGGAGCGCGCGGCCGGCCGTGTCGCAGCAGAGGTTATCGCTCCGGCGCCGCCCGGCGTGCCGCGGCTGGTGCCGGGGCAGCGGATCACGGCCGCACACGTAACCTGGCTGACTGCGAACAGGGACCTTGGCGCCTTCTTCCTTGACCCGATCGATCCCGCCGAGCGCACGGTCCGCGTTGTTGCTGAGCGACGCTGACCGTGGCTGAGACGGAGGTCGCCTGATCCATGGCGAAGGGACGCAAGCTGAAAGTGTTCCGCACGCCCATCGGCTTCCACGATGCATACGTCGCGGCGTCGAGCCGGAAGGGTGCGCTGGAGGCCTGGGGCTCGGATGCAGACCTGTTCGCCCGCGGCGTCGCCGAGGAGGTGACTGACGAGGCGCTGATGCGCGAGCCGCTCGAGCGCCCCGGCGAGGTGGTCAGGCGCCTGCGCGGCACGGCTGAGGAGCAGTTCGCCGCCCTGCCGCCGGACGCGCCCAGGCGGAAGAAGGCGACTGCCGACGAGGACAAGTCGGATGTTGAGAGATCCCGAGCGACGGTCAGCAGCCGCTCACGGCCGAAGACTGTGCCCCCGCCCAAGCCGAAGCCACGGCCCTCGCGCGACCTGCTGGACGAGGCTGAAGCGGCGCTGGAGGCGCTCGACCAACGGCAGCAGGTGAAGCTAGGTACGGTGCAAGAGCGCCAGAAGGCGCTGGCGAAGGAGCGACGCGAGCTGGAGCGGTCGCAGGCGCGGGAACGCGGCGCCGCCGAGCGGCACGTCGAGACGCTGAGGGAGGACCACGCCGAGGCACTGCGGCGCTGGCGCGAGCAGCAGGAGTGACAGGCGCGGCGGCAAGGCAGTCCCGCTCGCGACGAACCGTGGATAGCTGCCAGGGCGTGCGGCAGATGATTGACTATGGCGGTCGGCTTATCGCGGCGATACTGCATCGCGACTTGCGTCTTGCGTTCGCTAGCGCCGATCAGGACCGCTGCGCCTCTCAAGGCTGCCGTCTGAGAGCGCAAATAAGTGATCCGTCGCAGCACTTACATTAATTATCGGGCATCCCCGCAAGAAGGGCTGAAAGAGCCAGTGAATGGCAGAGCGCTTACCAAGCGCGCAAGGCTGATGTGGATCCGATCCGGCTGCGTGGACAAGGGCCGTGCCGTAGAATTATGTCGTTCCTTAGAGGTGCTTGCATAGTTAGGTCGTCACGGCGGCCGTATTGCCAAGCTGAATGCGGCTATCGACGCGGCGTTATTGCCGACCACCCGGCCCATACCTGACACTCCCGGCTAACAATAATGATCCGTCCGGGAGATTATGATGCGGCTGATGCTGTGGCGGGGCGCGCGCGCCTCCATTTTATTGATGGCGACTTCCTATGGCGCGCTGGTGGCGGCGCAATCGACGTCGGCGCCGCTATCCCGGGCGGCTGATCCTGCGGGCGCCGCGCCGGCGGCACCCGCGGCGCAGCCGGCCGACATCCAAGAGGGCGACATCGTCGTGACCGCCACCAAGCGCGAGACGCGACTGCAGCAGACGCCGATCGCCATCTCCGCCGTGTCCGGCGAGCAGCTGGTCAAGACCGGCCTGCGCAATCTCCAGGACCTCGCGATCACGCTACCTAGCGTCGTAATCGGCAACGACGCGGGCCTCGGCATCAACACCGCCATTCGCGGCATCGACTCTTTCTCCGCGTCCATCGCGGCGGACAATCCCGTCGGTTTCTATATCGATGGCGTCTACGTTGCGCGGGCGACCTCGTCGATGTTCGGTTTATCCAATGTCGAGCGGGTGGAGGTGCTGCGCGGACCGCAGGGCACGCTGTTCGGCCGCAACACCACCGCAGGCGCGATCAGCGTTATCACGAAGCTACCGAGCGCCACCGCTACCGAAGGCATGGCCGATGTCGACTACGGCAATTACGGCCACCTACGATTCCGGGGATCGTTCAGCGGTCCGCTGTCGGACACGGTATCGCTGCTGGTCGCCGGCTATCACGATCAGATGCGCAGCTTCGCGGACCGGAACGTCCGCCTTAATCGCGACGAGGAATCGGTCCGCGGCACCAACCTGCAGGGCGTGCTTCGCTTCCAGCCGGGCAGCGGCACCGATATCGTGCTGCGTGCCGACTACGGAACCGACCATCCGATCAGCTGGGCGCCCAACGTCGTCACTAAGCCCGGCTATGTCGGCACGGCCGCGCAGGCGTCGGTGCGGAACATTGCCAACACCATCCCCTCGATCGATGCGATCTCCACCGACACGCGCAACTTCACCAGCCGCCGGCAACATGGCGTATCGCTGACGGTCGATCAGCCGGTGGCAGACGTGGCGAAGATCACCTCCATCACAGCTTACCGGGAGAGCCATGGCTCGTTCCTGGTGGACACGGACGGCACGCCGGTGCGGATCGCCCAGACCTACCTGAAGAGCGAGATCGCCAAGCAATTCTCGCAGGAACTGCGGCTGGCATCGACGGGAACGGGCGCGATCAACTGGCTCGCGGGGCTATATTACTTTCGCGAGCGCGGCGACGCGCTGCTGCTCACCAGCCGCTACGCCATTCCCGACGAGCTCGGTTTTGATCCCCGCAGCACAACCAACAGCTACGCCGCCTTCGCCGATGTCGGCTGGACGATCGCCAAAGGCCTGACCCTGCGGCCTGGCATCCGCTACACGCACGAGCGTAAGGCGTTCAGCAACGGTTCGTCGCGCCTGCTCGCGCCGTCCATCCAGAACGATGCGCCGCAGGACCTCGTCTTCGATCAGAGCAAACGGAGCTTCACCCGCAGCACCTACTCCGACGTGTCGCCCAAGTTCGGGATCGACTATCGGTTTAACAGCGACGTGATGGTTTACGGCCTTGCGCAGAAAGGCTTCAAGAGCGGGGCCAATAATCTCACGGCAACCGATTTCGTGACCAATCCCACGGTCAAGCCGGAGAAGGTCTGGTCGTACGAGGGCGGACTCAAGTCCGACCTGTTCGACCGCGTCCTGCGGTTCAACCTCACCGGCTTCGTCATGAACTACCAGGACCTGCAGGTCCGCGCCCCGAGCACGACGCCAGGCATCGCCATAATCCGCAACGCCTCCAACGCGAAGGTGAAAGGCCTGGAGATCGAGAGCACACTGCGACCGCTGCGCGGATTGGCGCTGACCGCCAATGCGACGATCCTCAATGGCAAGTACAAGGACTATAACATCGCTGCTACGCCGGCCGACTGCGTGGGCGGACGGTTCGACGCGGCGACCGGGATCTGCTCGCTGTCGGGCAACCGGCTGCAGCGCGCGCCCAGATTCAAGTCGTCGGCCAATGCCCTGTATCGCTTCAGCGCGGGTTCGGTCGATGTGGAACTGTCGGGCACCTGGTCGCATACCTCGACTACCTTCTACGACGATCGCAACCTGCTGGGCACATTGCCAGTCGACCTGTTCGATGCCTATGCGCTCATCTCACCGACCAAAAGCGCATGGTCGTTCCGGATCTGGGGCCGCAATCTCAGCGACAAGCGCTACTACACGCATCTCAACCCTATCGGCGCCGCGATCATCGGCTACGGCAACCTGCCACGCACCTTTGGCGGCACGGTAAGCATCAAGTTCTGACAGAGCGGATCAGGTCTGATCGACGCCGTCGGACGCGCCTTGGGCCGACAGGAGGTGCAGCCGCAGCCGCTGGCGCAGCCAGCTGAGCACCCAATCGTCCTTCCCCCGCACGTGCCACACGGCCGAGAGCGCGAACGGGGGGAGGTCGAAGGGCGGATCGACAATTGCGAGCGGCAGGTAGCCGGCGAAGTGACGCAGCAGGAAGTCGGGAAGAGTGAGCAGCAGCCCGCCACGCGCCGCCGCATCGGCGATCAGCGTAGCATATTGCGACCTGAGCCTGATCTGGCGCTCACGCCCCAGCGCGACGAGCGCGTGGTCGGTCGTCATCTCCATGGTGGTCGACAAGCCGGTAGCCACTGTCAGCAAGCCGTGCTTGGCAGCGCAGTAGGCATCCAGCGTCAGCGCTTCCGGAGCGAGATTGCCGTGCTGCGCCAGCCCGCACTTCATGCGGCCGCTGATCAGGCGGCTGATCTGCAGCGTCTCGGACAGGTGCGGATAGGCGCCGATGGCAAGGTCGATCGACCCGTCACCAAGCGGGTCCTTCATCTGGAAGTTGTTGATCTGCGACACCTCGAACTGCAGATTCGGCGCGACATCGCGCAACTCGGCCAGGACCGGACTAAGCGTCACCAACGCGGTCGCGTCCGCGCAGGCGATCCTGAGCGTGCGGTGCACCTGCGCTATGTCGCGCTGCTCACTCGTCTCGAGCACGGCGGTGAGTTCCCGAATCACCTGCTGCACCCGCGGCCAAATGTAGCGGGCATGCTCGGTCGCGATCATGCCGCGCGCTGTGCGGACCAGCAGCGGATCGCCGGTCAGCTCGCGCAACCGCGCTAGCGAGTTGCTCATATTGCCTTGGCTCATCTGCAGTCTTTCGGCCGCGGCGGTGACGCTGCTTTCGCGCAGGAGCGTGTCCAGGCAGATCAGCAGCCGCAGGTCGATATTCTTCGGAAGCATGACCCCTCGCCTAGCTGCCGCCATTTCGTCCTTCGATACGAACATTCTGCGGCTTGCGGTGGAGTAACGCCACGCTCCTTCTATTTTCAAGACGTCAGCCGATCGCGCGTGCTGCGCACTGCCGGTCGTTCACGGCGGCTCACGGTAACCATGCCGACGAACGGAGAGGATAGAGAGAATGTCCATTGAGACGATCAAACCCGAGCGTGAAGAGGTCATGAAGCGGGTTGCGCGGTTCGGCGACCTGCGCGAAATCTCGACAGGCCTGCCCGACATGAACGTCGACGGTTATCGGCGCAGCTTCCTGTCGGTCCTCGACTTCGTCAAGCCGGACGGAAGCGACCATGTGTCGCCCACCGGCAGTGACGTGACCGCCGCGATCCTTGAGCCTACCGTGAATTACGGCGTCACCTTCGTGAAGGCGCGGCCCGGCAACGGCGTGATGAAGCACAATCACGATACCAACGAGAGCTTCCTGATCCTGGAAGGCAAGTGGCGCATCGGCTGGGAAGGCGCTGACGGGAATGACGACGTCCTGCTCGGCCGCTACGACTTCATCACTTTCCAGCCCGGCGTGTATCGCGACTTCGAGTGCGTAGAGGCGGGGGAAAATGGCGAGCACGGCCTGCTGCTCGGCATCATCATGGCGACGCTGCCCGACGGCACGCCGGCAACCGCCGAGTTCTCGGCTGAGGCCAAGGCGAAGATGGCCGAGTTCGCCGCGCTGCAGGATGCGGTGGCCTGATATGTCGCACGATCCCGCCATTACGTCCGATCCCAAATCGGCGACCCAGGAGGCTGTGTCGGACGGCATCGCGCGCCTGGACTTCGCCGCGCCGCAC
>CAXTUG010000115.1:0-9445 GCA_964247375.1 uncultured Sphingomonadaceae bacterium | reverse complement strand
GGCCACGCGCAATTACGACATCGGCGGCTTCCGGGCGCCGCCACGCGGCGACGCGATCCTGGGGTGGGCCGACCGGCCGGTCGGCGCCGCGTCGCTGGACGTCGCCCAGGCGGCCAAGTCCAAGGATACCGGCAGCGGGCGCGTCTACGACCAGCTGTTCGTGCGGCATTGGGACAGCTGGGCCGATGGCCAGCGCTCGCAGCTTTTCGTGCTGCCGCTGACCGGCGGGAAGGCGAGCGGTCCGGGCCGCGCGATCGCGGGCTCCCTGATCGGCGACGCGCCGACCAAGCCGTTCGGCGACCGCGATCAGACCGCATGGAGCGCGGACGGCAGGACCGTCTACTTCACGCTGCGCGAGGCGGGACGGATCGAACCGACTTCCACCAACCTGGATGTGTTCGCGGCCGCGGCCGACGGGACGTCGGCGCCCGCGAACGTGACCGAAGCCAACAAAGGCACCGACACCGCGCCCGCGGTGTCACCGGACGGCCGCTGGCTCGCGTGGGTGTCGATGAAGCGCGCCGGTTACGAAGCCGACCGTGCGGTATTGTGGGTGCGCGACCTGCGTTCGGGCGAGGCGCACGCGGTAACCGATGGCTGGGATCGATCGGTCGAGAGCGTGAAATGGGCACCCAACTCGGCCGCCCTGTACATCACTGCCGAAGACACGCTCGACGTGCCGCTGTTTCGCGTCGACCTCACGACGGGTGCGGTGCACCGCCTGACGGGGGCCGGCCACGTCTCCGCATTCGACGTGCTGCCGGACGGCGGACTGGTCTACGCGCTTGACAGCCTGACCGCGCCCGCGGACCTGTGGCGGTGGGACACCAGCGGCAGGGTCACGCGGCTGACCAGCGTCAATGCCGCGCGGCTGGCCGGGATCGACCTGCCGACCGTCACGCGCTTCAATTTCAAGGGTGCCGAGGGCGACACGGTGTGGGGCTTCAGCATGCGGCCGGCAGCCCTTGCGCCGGGTGCCAAGGCGCCGGTCGCCTTCCTGGTCCATGGCGGGCCGCAGGGCACGTTCAACAACAGCTGGTCCTATCGCTGGAACCCGATGGCCTGGGCGGGCCTTGGTTATGCCGTGGTGTCGGTCGATTTCCACGGCTCGACCGGCTACGGCCAGGCCTTCACCGACGCGATCAACCAGAATTGGGGCGGGCGACCGCTGACCGACCTCAAGGCGGGCCTGAAGGCGGCGACCGAGCGCTTCGACTATCTCGACGGCGAGAATGTCTGCGCGGCGGGCGGGTCCTACGGCGGCTACATGATGAACTGGATCGAGGGGAACTGGCCCGACCGGTTCAAGTGCATCGTCCAGCACGACGGCGTGTTCGACGCGCGCGCGATGGCGTACGAGACGGAGGAGCTCTGGTTCGACGAGTGGGAGCATGGCGGGCGTGCCTATTTCGAGGATCCCGCCGCATTCGAGAAATGGAACCCGGTCAACTACGTCGAGAAGTGGAAGACACCCCAGCTGGTCATCACCAGCGAGAAGGATTTCCGCATTCCCTATACGCAGGGCATCGCCGCCTTCACCGCGCTGCAGCGGCGCAACGTTCCGTCCCAGCTGCTCGTCTTTCCCGACGAGAATCACTGGGTGCTGAAGCCCAGGAACAGCCTGCAATGGTACCGCACCGTGTTCGGCTGGATGGACCGGTGGACCGGCAACAAGGGCGGGTGAGCCACCCGCTCGACCATCCGGTCTGGCATGCGCTGACGACGCGGCAGGCCGCCGTCGCGCAGCGCCGCGGCACCGCGGTGCGGCTCAGGCCCGACCATGGCGTGTTCGCAGCGACCGAGGACGCTTCGCCGGACAGTTGCGCCGCCCTGCTCGCGCTGGAGTGCGACGAGCAAGGTCTGTGGTTCCTGCAGCGCGACGCGGTCGAGCCGCCGCCCGGCTTCGTACGGCACCGCCAGGCGGAATGCGTGCAGATGGTGGCCGACAGGATGGAGGCGGCGGAACCCGACTTCGCCGTGCAGCCCCTTGGTGACGAGGATGCCGGTCAGATGCTGGCGCTGGCGCGCATGACGGAGCCGGGGCCGTTCTTCGAGAAGACGCATCGGCTGGGCCGCTTCATCGGCGTGAAGCGGGATAAGAGGCTGATCGCCATGGCCGGTGAACGGCTGCAGCCGCCCGGCTTCACGGAGGTCAGCGGCGTCTGCACCCATCCGGATCATCGCGGGCAGGGCTATGCCGGCGCGCTCATGCGGATCGTCGCGGCGCGGATCCTCGATCGGGGCGAGACGCCGTTCCTGCACGCCTACGCCAGCAATGCGGGAGCGGTCGCCTTGTACGAACGGCTCGGTTTTCGAGTGCGGTCGTCCGCGATCATGACCGTGCTTCGGCGTATCTGACGTGAAAGCCCCTCCCGCAAGCGGGACGAAGTTCATGAGATCTAAATCTGGACCTGGCTGCCCAGCTCCACGACCCGGTTGGGCGGGAGCTTGAAGAAGTCCATCGCGGTCGCCGAGTTGCGGACCATCCAGGCGAACACATGCTCGCGCCACAGCGCCATGCCCAGCTCGCTGCTGGGGATCACGGTCTGGCGCGAGATGAAGTAGCTGGTCGTCATCGGCGGCAGCTCGCCGACCAGCGATTGCGCCTCGGCGAGCGCGGCGGGAATGTTCGGGTCCTCGCTGAAGCCGTAGCGCAGGAAGACGCGCTTCATGCCGTGGCCCAGGTCCTCGACCACGACGCGGTGCTCGGGCTTGACGTAGGGCACGTCGAGCACGGTCACGGTCAGCAGCAGCACATTCTCGTGCAGCACCTGATTGTGCTTGAGGTTGTGCAGCAGCGAGGGTGGGACGCCCTCGACCGACGCGGTCAGGTAGATGGCGGTGCCGCGCACGCGATGCAGCCCGCTGCCGGCCGACTTGACGAAGATCGGCACCGGCATGTTCTGGTTGAGCTTGCGGTAGATCAGCTGGCGGCCGCGCGACCAGGTGGTCAGCAGCGTGAAGGCGATCGCGGCGATCAGCAGCGGGAACCAGCCGCCGTCGGCGAACTTCGTCAGGTTCGAGACGAAGTAGACGCCATCGACCGTGCCGAACACCAGCACCAGCGCAGCGGCGGCGATACGCGGCCAGTGCCAGAGACGGGTGAGCACCGTCCACAGCATCACGGTGGTGATCAGCATCGTGCCGGTGACGGCGATGCCGTAGGCCGAAGCGAGGTTGGACGAGGAGCGGAAGGTGATCACTAGCAGCGACACCGCGACGAGCAGCGACCAGTTTACCAGCGGCACGTAGATCTGCCCCTCGGCGCGCTCGCTCGTATGTTTCACTTCGATGCGCGGGAACAGGCCGAGCTGGACCGCCTGGCGGATCACGGAGAAGGCGCCGGTGATCACCGCCTGGCTGGCGATCACGGTCGCGACCGTCGCCAGGATCACCATCGGCAGCAGCCAGTCCGGCGGCGCGAGCAGGTAGAAGGGGTTCTGCACCGCCGCAGGATTGCGGAGCAGCAGCGCGCCCTGGCCGAGATAGTCGAGCAGCAGGGTCGGGAAAGCGACCAGCAGCCAGGCGAGCCGGATCGGGATGCGGCCGAAATGGCTCATGTCGGCGTAGAGCGTCTCGGCGCCGGTCACGGCGAGGACGATCGAGCCGAGCGCCAGGAAGGCGAGCGGCGGATCGGCGGCGATGAAGCGCGCGCCCCAGATCGGCGACAGCGCCCCCAGGATCTGCGGCGTCTGCAGCAGCGATCGCAGCCCGAGGACGGCGATCACGACGAAGTAGACGAGCATGATCGGACCGAAGACGGCACCGACCCGCTCGGTCCCGCGCCGCTGGATCAGGAACAGGCCGATCAGGATCGCGACGGCGATCGCGATCACGTAGCGGTCGAGATCGGGATCGAGCACCTCCACCCCCTCGACTGCGGACAGCACCGACACGGCCGGCGTGATCATGGCGTCGCCGAAGAAGAGCGCGGTCGCGAACACGCCCAGCAAGGTCAGTCCCGACGTCCAGCGGCCGGGGCCGGTGCGGCGGGAGATGAGCGCGAGCAGCGACAGGCTGCCGCCCTCGCCCTTATTGTCCGCGCGCATCATGATCGTCACATATTTGAGCGTGACGATCAGCAGCATCGTCCAGAACATGATGCTGATCACGCCCATCACGCGCGCCGGCTCGACCGTCATCCGGTGATGGCCGACGAACGTCTGCTGCAGGGCGTAGAGCGGGCTGGTGCCGATGTCGCCGAACACGACGCCGAGCGCGCCGAGCGACAGCCAGGCGGTGCGGCCGAAGCCCGCATCCTGCGCATGAGCATGGTCAAGCGGCGCGCCATCGGCGGTCATCGGCGGGTTCCGGCCAAGTAAGCTGCCCTCCCTTGCGTCGCGACCCTCCGCGCTTCAAGCGCGAATATACTGGCCGCCGCAAGCCTCGTGCCGAAGGCTCAGCTTCCGGGACGATGCCCGCCGTCGAGAAGGTGCCGGATCCGCCGGGCAAGCTGATCGAGCGAGAAGGGCTTGCGGAGCAGGTCGACGTCGTTGCCGCCCTGCTGCTGGTCGTAGCCGCTGACCAGCAGGACCGGAACATGCGGATAGGCATGCCTGACGTGATCGGCCAGATCCCGCCCGCTCATACCCGGCATGACGATGTCGGAGAGCACCAGGCCGATGTCGGTCCGCCCGGCCAGGATGCGGCAGGCTTCGTCGGCGCGACGCGCGGCAATCACCCGATAGCCCAGGGCGAGCAGCGCCTCCTCGTTGACCTGCCGGACACGATCGTCGTCCTCGACCAGGAGCACGAGCTCGCTGCCGGGGCCGCTTGCCTGGCTTGGACCGGCCGCACGCGGCATCGCGCGTGCGGGCTCCAGCACGTCACGCGCGGCCCGCGGCAGGTAGATCGCAACCGTCGTGCCCGCGCCCAGTGCGGAGCGGAGCGTCACGGTGCCGCCGGACTGGGTCGCGAATCCGTGGATCTGCGACAGGCCGAGACCCGTACCGCGGCCGATCTCCTTGGTCGTGTAGAATGGCTCGAACGCGCGTGCGAGAACGTCGGGCAGCATGCCCGCGCCGTCGTCCGTGACGCTGACCACCACATAGTCGCCCGGCGCGAGCTGGTGGATGTCGCGGCCGATCGTGCGGCAGGCGGTGGCGATCGTCAGCCGTCCGCCGTCGGGCATGGCATCGCGCGCATTGACCGCCAGGTTCACCAGCGCATTCTCCACCTGGCCCGCATCGGCGAACGTCGGCCACATCTCGGCGGCGAGGTCGAACACGATCTCGATATTCTCGGTCAGCGCACTGCGCAGCAGCTCCCGCATGCCCTCGATCAACGCGTTGACGTCGAGCAGGCTGGGCGCGAGCGGCTGCCGGCGCGAGAAGGCGAGCAATCGCCCGGTCAGATCGGCGGCACGCTGGGCACCGTCCATCGCATTGCGGATGTAGCGGCCGATATCGGTGTGCCCGTCCGCCAGGCGGCGCTGCGCCATGTCGAGGCTGGCGATCACGATCGCGAGCATGTTGTTGAAATCGTGCGCGACCCCGCCGGTGAGCTGACCGACCGTCTCCAGCCGCTCCGCCTGCTGCAGCCGCAGCCGCGTCGCGCGCCGCTGCCGCATGGTGCGGATCGTGGTGAAGGCGATGGCCAGCGCGATCAGGATGCTGACGGCGGCGGCAAGGAGGGCCGACAGCCGCGAGCCGCGATGCGCATCGTCGATCAGCGTGGCGGAGACCGCCACGTGCGCCGACCAGCCGGTGCGAGGGGAGGTGACATATCCGGTGTAGTTCGCAAATCCTTCGAAGGTGACGCCGCGGTAGAAACCTGACCGCTGGCGGGCGACGGCGTTCTGCGCGTAGCGCGTCGCCGGGCTGCCCAGGCGCTGCTGCCAGGCCAGGGTGCGCGCGATGAAGCGGCTATGGCGATCGATCACCGCGCTCGCGCCGTCGCGCGGCGCCAGTTCCAGCAGGATGCGCTGAGCCAGCATCGGATCGAGCGCGACCTTGACCAGGTAGCGCGGCCGGGACGGGGCGGCGACCGCCAGGAAGGCGTCGATCTCGAAACGGCCGTCCGGCCCACGTACGACGCCGCTGAAGCTGGGGCGGCCGGTGCGGAGGGGCACGGCGGCGAGCGCGCGAAGGTCGATCGGGCGTGCCGCATCGAGCGGACGCCGCAGATCGAATATCTCGGTCCCGGTCTCGAGATCGATCAACGTGACGCTGCGCCAGTCGGGGTCGAGCCGCGCCAGCCTGAACGCCCGGCCGTAAGCCCTGGACCAATCCTTGTCGCGGATCGAGCGCATGGTGGTCACGGCCCGCAGGGTTGCCGCGGTGGTGTCCAGGCGCGCGTCGATCGCCTCCATGATATGGGCGGCGCGGGTCAACGTCGCCGCTGCGGTGGCGCGCTGCTGCTCGCGATAGGTCAGGGCGAGGTTGATGAGCACGTAGACCAGCAGCGGCAGCAGCGAGCCGATCACGACCATGATCAGGACGCGCCGGTCGGTACCCTCGGCGGCCGGCCGGGCCGCATCGGGCGTCGTCCTGCTGGACGCCGACCGGATCATCGGTCCGGCACGAGGATGGTGGAGGCGCGTTCGGCCGGCGACGGGGTCATCGACCGCGAAGGCTAAGCGAGCGTGACGAAGCTGTCGAGAACGCGCTTGCGGCCGGCATGCTCGAAATCGATCTCCAGCTTGTTGCCCTCGATCTCCGCCACCGCACCATAGCCGAACTTTGAATGGAAGACGCGCACCCCCACGCCGATGTCGCCCCGCGGCTTGGCGGCGAAGCTCGCGGCGCTCGCCTTCACCTCGGCCAGGCGCGCGGGCGACATGTCGAGCGGCTTGCCGATCGCGCGCTGCCAGCCGGGCCCGCGATGCTGCGCCCGCGCGACATGGGCGAACGGATCGGCCTGCTCGCTCCACTGCGCGCGCCACAGGCTCTCGCCGCCGGTCATGGTCGTCTCCGCATCGACATGCTCGGCCGGCAGCTCGTTGACGAAGCGCGACGGGATCGACGACGTCCATTGGCCGTAGATCCGGCGATTGGCGGCGTGCAGGATGGTGGCGCGCCGGCGCGCCCGCGTGATCGCGACGTAGGCCAGCCGCCGCTCCTCCTCGACCGCCGCCGTGCCGCCCTCGTCGATCGCCCGCTGCGACGGAAACACCCCTTCTTCCCAGCCGGCCAGGAACACCGTGTCGAACTCCAGTCCCTTGGCGGCGTGGATCGTCATGATCGTGACCTTGGCCTCGTCGGCATTGGCGTCGTTGTCCATGACGAGGCTGACATGCTCCAGGAACGCGCCGAGCGTTTCGTACTCCTCCATCGCGCGCGCGAGCTCGGCCAGGTTCTCCAGCCGTCCCGCCGCCTCGGTCGAGCGTTCCGCCTGCAGCATGGCGGTATAGCCGCTCTCGTCCAGCATGATCCGCGCGAGCTCGGCGTGCGGCAGCTCGTCCAGCTTGGAGCGCCAGCGAGCGATGTCGCCGATCAGGTTGCCGAGCGCGCGGCGCGCCTGCGGCGTCAGCTCGTCCGTGTCGAGGATGCGCGCGGCGGCGTGGGTCAGCGGCAGGCCCTCCGCGCGCGCCAGCTGGTGCAGCTTGGCGATCGCCTTGTCGCCGAGCCCGCGCTTCGGCACGTTGACGATCCGTTCGAAGGCGAGGTCGTCGGCGGGCTGGGCGACGACGCGCAGGTAGGCGAGCGCGTCGCGGATCTCCGCCCGCTCGTAGAAGCGGAAGCCGCCGATGATGCGGTAGGGCATGCCGATCGCGATGAAGCGGTCCTCGAACTCGCGCGTCTGGAACTGCGCACGGACGAGGATCGCCATCCGGTCCAGCCGCGCGCCGTCGCGCTGCGCCGCCTCGATCTCCTCGCCGACGCGGCGTGCTTCCTCCGGGCCGTCCCACACGCCAATCACGCGCAGCTTGTCGCCGCGCGCCTCCTCGGTCCACAGCGTCTTGCCGAGGCGGCCGCCATTGTTGGCGATCACGCCCGACGCCGCCGCCAGGATGTGCGGGGTGGAGCGGTAATTCTGCTCCAGCCGGATCACCCTGGCGCCGGGAAAGTCGCGCTCGAAGCGCAGGATGTTGGCGACTTCCGCGCCGCGCCAGGAGTAGATCGACTGGTCGTCGTCGCCGACGCAGCAGATATTCTTGCGCTCCTGCGCCAGCAGCCGCAGCCATAGATACTGGCTGGCATTGGTGTCCTGATACTCGTCGACCAGGATGTAGCGGAAACGCTGCTGATACTGCGCCAGCACGTCGCGATGCGTCTTCAGGATCACAAGCATGTGCAGCAGCAGATCGCCGAAGTCGCAGGCGTTCACCGCGCGCAGCCGCTCCTGATAGGCGGCATAGAGCTCGCCGCCGCGGCCGTTGGCGAACTGCTCGCTCTCGGCCGCCTCGATCTCCGCCGGCGTCCAGCCGCGATTCTTCCAGCGATCGATCAGCCCGGCGAGCGCGCGCGCGGTCCAGCGCTTCTCGTCGATGTCGGCCGCCTGGATGAGCTGCTTGAGCAGGCGCAGCTGATCGTCGGTGTCCAGGATGGTGAAGTTGGACTGCAGCCCGACGAGCTCGGCATGGCGGCGCAGCATGCGGGCGGCGACGGAGTGAAAGGTGCCGAGCCAGGGCATGCCGTCGACCGCCTCGCCCATGATCCGGCCGACCCGCTCGCGCATCTCGCGCGCCGCCTTGTTGGTGAAGGTCACCGCCAGGATCTCGCTCGGCCAGGCGCGCCGCGTCGCGATCAGGTGCGCCAGGCGCGCCGTCAGCGCGGCGGTCTTGCCGGTGCCGGCCCCGGCCAGGACCAAGACCGGACCGTCGGTGGTGAGCACGGCATCACGCTGCGGCTGGTTGAGCCCGCGCAGATAGCCGGGCTCGGACGAGGAGGGGGCGGGAAGACTCACCGGTGAACAGGTAGGGAACAGTGCCGGTGGGGGCAACCGCCTCTCTGGACGGACGCGTGCCAGAGCCGCTGAAATCTGCAAAAATGCCGGAAACGAACTAATGGAATCAGTTTGCTCCCGTCATACCCGCGCAAGCGGGCACCCAGCTGCCTTTCGGGGCGGAAAGGAGCGGGGTAAGCCCGTGGGCGGGTATGACGGCTTGCGCGTCGGTCGTGTCGGGCCGCCGCTCGATCAAGGCATCGTCGCGGATGCGGAACTTTCGGGCGGCAGCACCGTAGGAAGTGCGCCGGATCCGCCGGGAGCGGGCGCAGGTAGGACCGCGCCCGGACAGCAAGGAGATCAATATGAAGGCCACCCTCTTGATCGCAGCGTCGCTGATCGCGACGGCTGCTGTCGCCCAGAGCACTGCGCCCGACACCACGTCGTCCACGCCTGCCACCGACATGGGTGCGACCACGCCCGCGCCGCCGCCAGCCGGGGATGCGACCACCAACCCGGCTCCGGCGACGACGCCGGACACGAGCGCGGCGCCTGCGCCCGCGACCAGCCCGGATGCGGGCACCACGCCTGCGCCGGCGACCGCACCCGATGCCGGCAC
>CAXTUG010000114.1:0-9550 GCA_964247375.1 uncultured Sphingomonadaceae bacterium | reverse complement strand
CGTCCATCGCCGCCGCCGTCTCTTCCAGGCTCGCCGCCTGCTGCTCGGTCCGGCGCGACAGGTCGTTCGACGCCGCGCTGATCTCGCTCGCCCCGCTCGACACACCGCCACTCGCCTCCGACACCGCGCCGAGGGTGGATTCGAGCATGTCCATGGCCTTGTTGAAGTCGGCGCGGATGGCATCATGCTCCGCCGGAATGCAGTTGCCGATGCGGTAGGACATATCGCCGTCTGCCAGCTGACCCAAGGCCTTGGCGAGCACCCTGGTCATGGCTTCCTGCTTCGCCGCGGCCTTGCTCTGCTCCAGGCTATTGCGGAAGACCGCCATGGCCTTGGTCATGCGGCCGACGCAGTCGAGATTCTCGGTATAATGGATCGGGCTGTCGAGATCGCCGCCGGCGAGCGCCTCCATCCGCACGACCGTATTCACATAGGGCGTGCAGATCAGCCGGGAGGCGAGCAGGGTCAGCGCTGCGCAGGCGACGACGGCCGCGACCTGTACCCCGATGACGAAGGGTGCGTTGATGCCGGGAGCGTTGAGCGCGGCGTAGCCGCCGGCAAGCGCGGCGATGGATGCTATGATCGTATAGCCGGCCAGCAATGCACGAAATTTAATGCGGATCGGTGCCTGTTTCTCAAACCAGTTAAGCATTGCGTACCGGAACCCTCGCAAGATTGAGGCACAGGAAGACGCTGCCTCGACCGATTGTCGCGCTCTGCCCGGCGATCTGCCGGGCCGGCGCGTGATGCGGTATCGATAGGGGCAGTTGCTTAATTATCGGTTGAACAAACCACTCTGGTTCGGGGCCGGAATACCGTGCGGAGGAAGTCTCCGGTCGGCGTGGCTCACGTCGCCGCATGCGAAAAAGGCCACCGTCATCGACGATGGCCCGTCTCTTCCTGTCGAGTGACTGCCCTGTCTGAGACAGGGGCCGGGTCAGAACTCCGCCCAGTCCTCTTCCACCGCCAGCGCGGCATTGCCGGCGAAGCGGGGCTGGGGCGCCGATGCGGGAACCGGACGCGTCATGCCGGGCTTCGGCGCGGGCGTCATCGGCACCGGCTTGGCGACGGACAGCTGCTCGGTCGTCTTGAAGCGGCTCACGTGACGCGCCAGGCCCTCGGCCTCGCTCGCCAGGCTGCGGGCGGCGGCGGTGGTTTCTTCGACCATCGCGGCGTTCTGCTGGGTGAAACCGTCCAGTTCCGCCACGGCGCTGTTGACCTGGGCGAGCCCGCTCGCCTGCTGATTGGCCGAGGTGGTGATCGACGACACCAGGCTGCTGATCTCGCCGATGCTGCCGATGATATGCTCCAGCGCCTGACCGGTCTCGCCGACCAGCTGCACGCCCACCCGCACATGCTCGGACGAGGCGTTGATGCGCGCCTTGACGTCCTTGGCGGCCTCGGCCGAGCGCTGCGCCAGCGCGCGCACTTCCGACGCGACCACGGCGAAGCCCTTGCCGGCATCGCCGGCACGCGCCGCCTCGACGCCCGCATTCAGCGCCAGGAGGTTGGTCTGGAAGGCGATGCCGTCGATCACGCTGATGATCTCCGAGATCTCGGACGAGGCGCGCTCGATCGAGCCCATCGCACCCACCGCCTTGCGCACCACCTCGCCGCCATGTTCCGCCTCGGTGCGGGCGGCGTCGACCGCCGTGTTGGCGCGGGTGGAGTCGGCGGCAGCCTGCTTCACCGTGCCGGTGATCGCGTCGATCGCCGCCGCAGTATCCTGCAGCGAGGAGGCCTGGCGCTCGGTGCGGTGCGACAGATCGTCCGATGCTTGGCGGATCTCGCCCGCGCCATGGCTGATGCCGCCGCTCGCATGGGCGACCTCGCCCAGCGTCTCGTTGAGGCTGCGGACGGTGTTGTTGAAGTCGGTGCGCAGCTTCTCGAACGGGCCGTTCAATGCCACATCGATGGTGGAGAGGAGGTCGCCCTTGGCGAGCCGCGCGAGGCCGTCGCCGACGCTGGAAACCAGCATCTCGGCCTGCGCCGCCTTCGACTGCTCGGCCTCGGCCAACTGGTCGCGGAACCTGGCGGTGGCACGGACCAGGTCCGCAACCTCGTCCCTGCTGTCGATCACCGGCAGCGCCACGTTGGTGTTGCCGCTCCCCAGTTCGGCCATGACCGAGGTCATCTCGCCGAGCGGCTTGGCGATGGCGCGCAGCAGCAGCATCAGCAGCACCGCGATGCTGGCGAAGGCGACTCCGACGCCCATGACCGTTACGGTGCGGCCGACCTTGTAGACCAGGCTGCTGGCGGCAACCTCGCTGTTGATCAGCGCGGTGTTCGCCTTGGCGAGCTTCTCGGCATGCGCCAGCAGCACGTCGAACTCGGGCTGCGAATCCTGGTAATAGTCGGTCGCATCCTGATCGAGGTTGCGGCGCGAGTAATCGAGCAGCTTGTCGCTCTTGGCGAAGTAGGATTTAAGCTCGCCGCGCAGCTTGGCGAGGTCGGCCCGGCCGGCGGCTTCGGCGTCGTTCTGCTCGAGCGTATCGATCGACGCGACCACGCCGTGCCGCAACTGCCTGAGCTTCTGGTCCTGGCCGGTGATCTCGTCCGGGAGCGCGGCGAGGATGTGGGCCGATTCGGTGGCGCGGTACAGGCCGAGGCCGCCGACGACGGTGCTGAGTTCGTTGAGCCTCAGCACGTCGACCCGGCTGATCCGCTCCGCCGAGCTGTTGAGGCTGGATTGATTGTAGATCGACAGACCGCCGATCCCGACCAGAATGGCAAGGATGATCGCAAACGACCCCGCCAGTTTCCCCCGGATACGAAGATTCTTCACGTTTCGTTCCCCAAGCTCAACAGCATGGCGTCGCGAACGGACCGGCCGCGCTGCTACATTTCAGATGGAGCAGCCGGCACGGTCCGCCGGCGGCGATCAGCCCAGCTTCCAGGTAAGCGGCAGCGTCAGCGACGTGTCGGCGCCGGGCGCCGGGAATGCGCCGACCTTGTTCGGCAGCGTCACCGCCTCACGATCGAGCGTGCGCGAGCCCGACGTCTGCAGCAGCTCGACCGACTGCAGCTTGCCGTCGGCGGCGACGTTCAGCTTGATCGTGGCGGTGCCCTGCTCGTTGCGATCCTGGGCAGGCGCCGGGTAGCTCTGCTTGGCCGCAATCAGCTTGCGGACCTTGCCGGTCCAGACGGGGTCGGCCGCGAACGCCGACGGCGTGATGACGATCGCCGCGAGCAGTGCGGCACCAAGCTTGATACGGGTCATGGATCCTAGCCTTCAGTGTGGAAATGCCAGGTTCGTATGATGCGCAGGTCTTAAAATGCGGTTGATGCAGCGCAATGAAGGCGTTGATGGCGCGAACGCTTGAAGCCTCCCATTTCCTTCTGTGTTCGCTTGCGCTCAGATCGCAGAGTGCGTCCCCAAGGGCTTGCCATCGAACGGCATCCAACCGCCGAGCAAACGGCGGAAGACGGCTATTCTCATGAAGTAGGTGGAGGCCCGAGCCGGAATCGAACCGGCGTGCAAGGATTTGCAGTCCTCTGCGTAACCACTCCGCCATCGGGCCATGGAGGCGAGGGCCAATGCTGCGGTTGGGCGTGATTGTCAAATGGACGATGGTGCCACGAGCGGAAGGCTGGGCTATAGAGAAGCCGTGACGGAGGAAGGCATGCGGTTAGTTACGCTCCACGACATCCTTGTCGCTTGGCAGTCTGATCGGATCGGCTACCGGCAGGCGATGCAGCTTGCTCAGATCGACACGCTCGACGAGCTCTACGAGGCTGCACATCTGAGCGGCGTCGGCATTCGATCGGAGCTTTCGCCCGACGAGGCGGCGATGGCCGACATCGTCGCCGATCTGATCCGTGGTCAGGCACAATTGAAGGCGGCATGACACCCGTCGATCTGATCATACCCGACGCCGGACCGCTCATCAGCCTTGCGCATGCGGGCAGACTTGATTTGATCGACGTATTCAATCGACCGGTCGCCGTGCTTGATGTCGTCCGTCTCGAATGCCTTAAGAAACCCGATTCACCCGATCATGAGATCATCAGCGCCTGGTTCCGGGCGAATGCCAATGCCGTCCGCATCATCGAAACGCCGTTGCGGTCCGTGTACGAGCAGGCCCTCGCTGACGAGACACGCGGCTTGAGCAGGAATGCCACCCGCGGTCTGGGCGACGCTGCTTTCGCCTGGCTGCTGCCCAACCTGGATACTGTCGCCGCCCGAGGCACGGTTCCGCTTGTCCTAACGGAAGATCGCAACCTGAGCATCGCCCTGAACGGACAACATGTTGCGCACATTCTATCAACGCGGGCCTGGCTCGTGGGCCTTCAAAATGCGGGCGTCATCGAGAGCGCGAATGATGTGATTGCACAGATCGGACGTCACGGTCGCATGCTTTCGAGCCTCAGCTTCGACAGTCCGGCAACGTCGGCAGGTATCGAGACCGACTGGATCGCCGCCATTGCCCGCGAGGCTAGCACAAGAGAGTAAGCAGATCATTCGATCCCGGCCCCATGCCGTGGCCGGCACATATGTTTGGCTCCCCCCAACACGCTCCGCCGCATCGGTGCAGTGCTTTCTCTTGGCGGTGCCGTGCGGCTCCAATATGGCGTTGCCATCATATGTGGTGTCTTGTATGGATAAGACACCTGAAGAGGGCAGGCGGATGTGACCGAGCATAATTTCGAACAGATGCGCCGCGCGATGGTGTCGAACCAGTTGCGCACCACGGCGGTGAACAACCCGCAGGTGGTCACGGCCATGGGGAAGGTCGCACGCGAACGGTTCGTGCCCGCGTCGCTGGCGCCGCTCGCCTATCTCGACAAGTCGCTGCCGCTGGGCGGCGGCCGGGCCATGCCGTCGCCGATGGTGGTCGGTCGGCTGCTCACGGAGGCACGGGTGCGTCCTTCCGACCGGGCGCTGGTGATCGGTGCCGGCAGCGGCTACTCCGCCGCGGTGCTGGCGGAGCTCGCCGGCGCGGTGACCGCGCTGGAGGAGGATGCGGCGCTGGCGACCGGGGAGCTGCCGGGCAACGTGGTTCGCGCGCAGGGTCCGCTGGCGGAGGGCTGGGCCGCTGCCGCGCCGTACGACCTCATCCTGTTCGACGGCGCGATCGAGTATGTGCCGCCGGCGATCGTCGATCAGCTCGCCGACGGCGGCAGGATCGCCGCGCCGATCGTCGAGAATAACGTCACCCGCCTGGCGATCGGCCGCAAGGCCGGCACGGCCTTCGGGCTGCTCACCTTCGCCGATGCGGAGGCGCCGGCGCTGCCGGGCTTCGCGGTCGAGAAAGGTTTCCGTTTCTGATGCGGCGCGGGGGGAGGATCGTTGCCGCGCTGATGAGCAGCGCGGGCCTTGCGGCGTCGGCCGGGGCGACCACGCTGCAGGAGGCGTTCGTGCAGACGTACGGGGCGAGCCCGGCGCTCAACGCCGCGCGGGCGCAGCTGCGCGCCACGGATGAGGGCGTGCCGCTGGCCAAGGCAGAGAGCCGGCTCCAGGCGTCGAGCACGCTGGGCCTCAGCCAGAACACCAACGGCATCACCAATCTCGCCGCGGGCGCCCGTACGCTCACCGCGCAGCTCAACCTGTCCTATCCGCTGTTCCAGGGCGGCCGGGTCAAGAACGCGATCAACGCCGCGGAGTCGCGGGTCGTCGCCGGACGCGCCGACCTGCGCACGACGGAGGGCAACGTCTTCGTGCAGGTCGTCAGCGCCTATATGGACGTGCTGCGCGACGCGTCGATCGTCGATCTCAACAAGAAGAATGTCGACGTCCTCAACACCAACCTGAAAGCGAGCCGCGACCGCTTCCAGGTCGGCGACCTGACGCGCACCGACGTCGCGCAATCCGAAGCGCGATTGAGCCTCGCCCGCAGCCAGCTGAGCACCGCGCAGGGCAATCTCACCGTCAGCCGCGAGAATTACCGCCGGGTCGTGGGCAGCTGGCCGGAGAATCTGGCCTCGCCGCCGGTTCTGCCGAAGCTGCCGGACACGCCCGATCAGGCGGTCACGACCGCGCTGAACAACAGTCCCGCGATCCAGTCGGCATCGGCGGTCACCAACGCGGCCGATTACGACGTGCGCTCGGCCCGGGCGCAGCGCCTGCCGACCTTTTCCGCCATCGGCGGCACCAACTACAACAATTTCCTCGGCACCGCGTACCGGCAGGTCGGGTTGCCCAAGAACACGCCGGGCATCGACAATTCGCAAGGATCGAACTCGGTCGGCGTCGCGCTGACCCTGCCGCTCTACCAGGGCGGGCTGATCGGCGCCCGGGTCCGCCAGGCGCAGGCGGTGCAGAATGTGACGGTGGAGCAGGGGATCGACGTCGAGCGGCAGGTGATCGCTACTGCGCGCGGCGCGTTTGCGGCCTACCAGGCCGCCGCCGCCGCGATCACCGCCAATCAGCAGGCGATCTCCGCCGACGAACTGGCGCTGGAAGGCGTACGGGCGGAGAATCGCGTCGGCACGCGCACCGTGCTGGATGTGCTGAACGCCGAGCAGGAATTGCTCAACGCGCAGGTCAACCTCGTGTCCGCCCAGCATGACCAATATGTCGCCGGCTTCGCCCTGCTGAACGCGATGGGCATGGCGGAGGCGCGCGACCTCGGGCTCGACGGCGGAACGCTCTACGATCCGGTCGCGAACTACACCCATGTGCGCGGGTGGCTCGGCGATTGGAGCGAGCAGCCGCGCTACACGCCGCGCGGCACCCGCACGAGCGGCCCGACGCCGCGCAGTGCGGACGTCGATCCCTACGATCCGGACAACGACGTGACAGCGCCGAGGCAATAAGCGATAGTGCGGGGATGACGGAGGGCGTGCCCGAACAGCCGATGGAAGACGTGCTCGCTTCCATCAAGCGCATCATCAGCGCGGACGTGGAGGCTGCACGGCGCTTTCCGCAGTCGGCACCGGCACCCGCGATCGCCGCCGACGACGTGCTGGAACTGGGAGAGCCGCCGGCGGAGGACGTTCTGGTCTCGGGCGAGGCGGCCCGGGCCAGCAAGGCGGCGCTGGCCGGGCTGGCGTCGGTGACGATCGATCCGCGCGCCGCGGACAATACGCTCGACGGGCTGGTGCGCGAGATGCTGCGCCCGATGCTGAAGCAGTGGCTGGACGCCAACCTCCCCGACCTGGTTGAGCGGGTCGTCGCACGGGAAGTCGCGCGCGTCATCGGCCGCTGACGCGATTAGCCGTCAAAGCGGATATATCGATCTCGCGCACGGTCCAGGGTTTGGCTACGATGCTTCTCGGGGGAGGAGCATATGATCTCACGGCATCGGTTGGCGGTTCTGCTCGCGGCAGGCCTGCCGTTGTCGGCGCATGCGGCCGATCCCTGCCATGTCGGGATCATTGCCGAGCTGCCGGTCACGATGACGGGATTGAGCCCGCGCGTTAAGGTGCAGATCAACGGCCGCGACGCCGTATTCGTGGCGGACAGCGGCGCCTGGTTCAGCACCATCTCGCCCGGCAGCGCGGCGGAATATGCGCTGAAGCTGCAGCCGCTGCCGCCCTGGTTCCGCATGAGCGGCGTCGGCGGATCGGTCATACCCCAGCTAGCGGTGGTCAAGGCTTTTACGATCGCCGGCGTCACCATTCCCAAGGTGCAGTTCGTGGTCGGCGGGAGCGAGTTCGGCTCGGTGGGACTGCTTGGCCAGAACGTGCTCGCACTGGCCGATGCGGAATTTGATCTGGCGCACAGCACCATTCGCCTGATGCGCAGCAGGAATTGCGGCGGCGGATCCAACCTCGCCTACTGGGTCAAGCCGGGCGATGTCTATTCCGTCGCCACGACCGAGCCGCAGCCGAGCGAGCGGCCGCACATCGTCGTCCCGATCTCCGTGAACGGCGTCAGGTTGCGGGCACTGCTCGATACGGGCGCCGGTACCTCTTTCATGGCGACGCGCGCGGCGGGGCGCATCGGCCTGAAACCGGACAGGCCGGGTGTCAGATCGGCGGGCATGGCGAGGGGCATCGGCCGCCATCTCGTGCCGACGTGGATCGGCCCGGTCGCGAGCGTGAAGATCGGCGAAGAGGAGATCCGCAACACGCGGCTGCGCTTCGGCGAACTCGAGGATGTCGACATGCTGCTGGGCGCGGACTTCTTCCTGTCCCACCGGGTCTATTGGTCCAACGCGCTCCACAAGGTCTTCTTCACCTTCAATGGCGGCCATGTC
The DNA here is from genome assembly GCA_964247375.1 of uncultured Sphingomonadaceae bacterium. Classification (GTDB taxonomy): domain Bacteria; phylum Pseudomonadota; class Alphaproteobacteria; order Sphingomonadales; family Sphingomonadaceae; genus Sphingomonas_I. The sequence continues at coordinate 1,409 of CAXTUG010000114.1, read as the reverse complement.
TTCGACCTGCGCTACCTTCACGAGGATGAGGACGGAGGCGACGCTCCGCCGCCGGCGTCCTCGACCCGCGCCGACGGCGACACCGGGGAGCTGAAGAGCGCCGAGGAGTTTCACCGCCGCGCGACGCTGCGCGCGTCGAAGGGCGACTTCACCGGCGCGCTGGCGGACGAGGACCGCGCGATCAGCGCCGCACCCGACGGCGTGGAATATCTGCGCACGCATGCGGAGCTGGAAGCCCGCCTGAAGCAGCCGGACAAGGCGCTGAAGGACCTCGGCGCGCTGTTGAAGATCAAGGCGGACGATGTCGATGCGCTGATCATGCGGTCGGAGCTGCGGCGCATGACGGATCAGGAGGCGGACATACGCGCGGACGTCGATGCGGCAGCCAGGACGGCACCAAAGAGTTCGGATCGCCGTCTCGAACTTGCCGGCCTGTACGGTCAGCTGAACGATCAACCGGCGCAGATCGCACAGCTCGATCTCTGGATCGCGGCTCATCCGCAGGACAGTCGCGTTCCCGGCGCCCTGAACGCGCGCTGCTGGGCGCGTGCGCTCGGCGGGACGGAGCTGGACCGCGCTCTGAAGGACTGCAACGCCGCCCTGGCGCGACAGCCGCACATGCCTCCCTTCCTCGACAGCCGCGGCCTGGTCTACCTGCGCATGGGCAATTACGCGCGGGCGGTGAGGGACTATGACGAGGCGCTCGCCGCCGTGCCGGACATTGCATGGTCGCACTACGGCCGCGGTATCGCCAAGCTGAAGCTAGGGCAGAAGGAAGCCGGCGAAGCCGATCTCGCCAAGGCACGCGCGCTCGCACCCAAATTGCCGGAGGAGGCGGCCAGGCGCGGCATCGCCTCGTAGCACTGGGGTGGGCCGCCGCTTGCCAGCGGCGGCAGGATCGCTAGTCCTGCGCCCCATGCACAAGATCCTTGCCGCGGCCGTCGCCGCCACACTCGCCGCCACCGCGCTCGCGCGGCCGTTCACCCCGCAGGACATGGTCATGCTCAGCCGGGTCTCCGCACCGGTCGTCTCGCCCGACGGGCGCTGGCTGGTGTGGGAGCAGCGGGAGACGGACCTGAACGCCAATGGCGGCGTGAAGGATCTGTGGCGGCTCGACCTGAAGCGGCGTGCGGCGGTGGCGGAGAAGTTCGCGTCGACCGAGGCGACCGAGAGCGATCCGCAGTTCGGGCCCGACGGCACGCTCTACTTCCTCTCCAACCGCAAGGGCGGCGACGTCAGCACGGTGTGGCGCGTATCGATGTCGGGCGGGGCCGCGGCGCAGGTCACGGGCAATTACGACATCGGCGGCTTCCGGGTGTCGCCACGCGGCGACGCGATCCTGGTGTGGGCCGCCCGGCCGGTCGGCGCCGCGTCGCGGGAGGTCGCGCAGGGGGCCCGGGCCATGGGTT
>CAXTUG010000113.1:0-9581 GCA_964247375.1 uncultured Sphingomonadaceae bacterium | reverse complement strand
AGAAGCCGCCGACCGTGCCGACCGACTTGGAGAAGGTGCCGACGACGAAGTCGATATCGTCCTCGCAGCCCAGTTCCTCGTACACGCCGCGGCCGTTCGGGCCGAAGAAGCCCATGCCGTGCGCCTCGTCGCACAGGATCATGGCGCCGTGCTTCCTGGCGACAGCGACCATCTCCGGCAGCGGGGCGATGTCGCCGAACATCGAGTAGACGCCCTCCAGCACCACCAGCTTGCCCGCCTCCTTCGGCAGGCGGCCGAGGCGCTTGTCCAGATCCTCGACGCTGTTGTGACGGAAGCGCACGATCTCCGCATTGCCGAGCCAGCAGCCGTCGTAGATCGACGCGTGGCTGTCGGCATCGAGGATGATGTAGTCGCCTTTGCCCGCCAGCGTGGAGATGACGCCGAGATTGGCCTGGTAGCCGGTCGAGAAGACGATCGCCGACTTGGTGCCGTAGAAGTCCTTCAGCGCCTGTTCGACTTCCTTGTGGCCCTGGTAGGTGCCGTTGAGCACGCGGCTGCCGGTCGTCCCCGAGCCGAACTGGTCGAGCGCCTGCTTGCCCGCCGCGACCACGTCGGGATCGAAGGTCATGCCCATGTAATTGTAGGTACCGAGCAGGATCGTGTCGCGGCCCTGGATGACGGCCAGCGTGGGCGACTTGACCTCGTCCATCACGATCGCGAACGGATCGCGCACGCCGGTCGCCAGCAGCGCCTCGCGCTCCTGGATCAGCGGGCGGAACTTGGCGAGCAGGTCGTGCGGTCCGGCCGGGCTCGGCAGGTCGGCGAGCGACACGTCGTCGGGCAGCGCGATCGTGTCGGTCATGCGGCGGCCTGCAGCTTGCGCACGGTCTCCACCAGCTGGCCGACCGTCTCGATTTCCGCCTGCATGTTCATGGTGATGAGGATGTCGAACTCGTCCTCGATCGCGGCGACGAAGTCCATCACCGTCAAGCTGTCCCATTCCAGGTCGCCGGCGAAGGTCGTGTCCTGGGTCAGCGCGATACCCTTCTTGTTGAACGGTTCGATCTGCTCGGCGACGCGCTCGAAAATCTCGTCATGGTCGGTCATGGCTGCAGCCTTTAGAGTTCGTCGGCCTTGCTTGCCAAGCGATTGCGGCAGCGGCGCGGCATTTGCGTGCCGGGTTCGGATCAGAGCCAGCCCTGCGTCCGGTACCAGCGGGCGGTCGCCGCCAGGCCTTCATCCGTCGGAATGTAAGGCTGCCACAAGGATTTCGGCGGCTGCGCATGCGGCGCGGCGGTCCAGTCCGGATGACAGAAATAGTCGACCCGGTCGTTAGTCAACCTGGCCTTGTCGCCGCGGAACAGGCGGTCCAGGCGTACGCCGACCTTCAGCAATCGCCGGGGCAGCGGAAGCGCGAGCACCGGCCGGTGCACGGCCCGCCCCACCGCCCGCGCCAGTTCGATCGCGCCCCAGCCGTTGGGGCGGCCATCATCGGGTTCGAACGTACGGCCGGTGCCGACGGGATCGGACAGGCACGCGAGCATCAGCCGGCCGAGATCGCGGACGTGGATCATCGACAGCCGCACGCCCGCCGGCACGGGTACGACGCCGCGCCGCGCGAACCGGAACAGATCCAGCATCTCGCGGTCGCGCGGCCCGTAGATCGCCGGCGGCCGAACGATCGTCCAGTCCAGTCCCGAATCCTGGACCGGCTCCTCCGACGCGCGCTTGGAGCGGCCGTACGCCGACAATTGCGGCTCGCGCGCGGCCAGCGACGAGACGTGGACGAAACGGGGGACGGCAGCGTCGCGTGCGGCCGCGACCATGTTCTGCGTTCCGACCACATTGCCCCGGTAGAAGGCGTCGGCATCGCCGTTGATCACCCCGGCGACGTGGATCGCCGCATCGCAGCCGGCGCACAACACCGCCAGGCTGTCCTGCCGGTCGAGCGCGCCTTCGATCCAGGTCACGCCCGGCTGCGGCGGCTGCGGCCGCCGGGTGAGCGCCTGCACCTCATGGCCCCCGGCCACGGCCAGTTCGATCAGGTGCGAGCCGACGAAGCCGGTCCCGCCGGTCACGGCCAGCCGCATCAGAGCAGCACCAGGTGGTCGCGGTGCACCAGAGCGGCGCGGGGTGCGTAGCCCAGCAACTGGCCGTGCGCCTCGCTGCGGGTGCCGGCGATCCGGCCCGCGTCGGCCGCGTCATACTCCGACAAGCCACGCGCGACCCTGACGCCGGACGTGTCGGCGATCTCGATGACGTCGCCGCGTGCGAACGCCCCGTCGACCCTGGTCGCGCCTGCCGCGAGCAGGCTCTTGCCCTGGCGCAGGGCATCCAGCGCGCCCGGATCGATGGTGATGCAGCCGCGCGCGGGGAGGCGGCCGGCGAGCCACGCCTTGCGCGCGGGCGCCGCCTTCTCGGCGACGAACAGGCTGTGGCGGGCGGGCGTGGACAGCGGGCGGTCGATCCGGCCACTGGCGATGGCGAGGTGGGCGCCGGCGGCGTTGGCGATCCTGGCCGCCGCGATCTTCGACACCATGCCGCCCGATCCCATGCCGGACGCGGAGCCCCTATCCGCCATTGCCTCGACCGCGGCATCGATCCGCTCGATGCGGGCGATATGGCTCGCGCCGGGCAGCGCCGGGTTGCGGTCGTACAATCCGTCGACGTCGGACAGCAGCACCACGCCCTGCGCCGCTGCCGCCTGCGCCACGCGCGCGGCGAGGCGGTCATTGTCGCCGAAGCGGATTTCCTCGGTCGCAACGCTGTCATTCTCGTTGAGGATCGGCACCACGCCCAGGCCGAGCAGGCGATTGAGCGTCGCCGCGGCGTTCAGGTAGCGGCGGCGGTCCTCGAGGTCGTCGAGCGTGACCAGCATCTGCGCGGCGGTAAGGTCATGCGCTCCCAGCAACTCCGCCCAGACATGACTGAGCGCGATCTGCCCCGTGGCCGCCGCGGCCTGCGCATCCTCCAGGCTGGCGCGGCCGCCCTTCGGCAGGCCCAGACGCCGGGCCCCCAGCGCGATCGCGCCGGAGGAGACGATGGCGACCTGCTGACCCGCCTGCCTGCGCTGCGCCACGTCGGCGGCGATGCCTTCCAGCCAGGCGCGGCGGATGGCGCCATCGGGATCGACCAGGAGCGCGGAGCCGATCTTGACTATCAGGCGGTGACAGGATGCGGGGGGGAACAACATCAGGATACGTCATCCCAGCGAAGGCCGGGATCCACCAAGAGGGTTGTCCCGAGCGGCGAGATGGACCCCGGCCTGCGCCGGGGTGACGAAACGAGTATGGGGAGAGGGGGTCATATGGGCGACCACTCGACCACGTCCTCGCCTTGGTCGTCAGCGCCGACCACCGACGACTCAGGCCCGATCGCCTCCAGCAGGCGATCCAGCACCGGTTCGATCCCCGTGCGCGCCGCGCCGGACAGCGGAAAGACCTGCGCGCCGCTCGCCTCTTCCAGTTCCGCTCTCAGGGCGGCAACCAGCTCGTCGTCGAGCGTGTCGATCTTGTTGAGCCCGACCACGAACGGCTTGTCCACCAGCCCCGCGCCATAGGCATCGAGCTCGTCGCGCACGATCCGATAGCTGGTGGCGACGTCGGCATCGTTGGCGTCGACCAGGTGCAGCAGCACGCGGCAGCGCTCGATATGACCCAGGAAGCGATCGCCGACGCCCGCGCCCTCGGCCGCGCCCTCGATCAGCCCGGGAATATCGGCGATCACGAACTCGCGCTCGTGCCGGCGCACGACGCCCAGTTGCGGCCGGAGGGTGGTGAAGGCGTAGGCGCCGACCTTGGCCTGCGCATTGGTGACCGCGTTGATGAAGGTCGACTTGCCGGCATTGGGCAGGCCGACCAGTCCGGCATCGGCGAGCAGCTTCAAGCGCAGCCAGACATACATCTCCTCGCCCGGCCAGCCGGGGCCGTGCTGGCGCGGCGCGCGGTTGGTGGACGTCTTGTAGCTGGCATTGCCGCGACCGCCGTCGCCGCCGCGCAGGAAGATCTCGCGCTGGCCGACCTGCGTCAGGTCGAGCAGCAGCGACCGCTCCTCGTCGTCGGCCAGCACCTGCGTGCCGACCGGCACCTTGACCACCAGGTCGTCGCCGCCCGCGCCGGTGCGGTCGCCGCCCTCGCCGGGCTTGCCGCGCTCGGCGCGGAAATGCTGCGAATAGCGGAAGTCGATGAGCGTGTTCAGGCCGGCCACCGCCTCGAAGATGACGTCGCCGCCCTTGCCGCCGTTGCCGCCGTTCGGGCCGCCATATTCGATGAACTTCTCGCGCCGGAACGACACCGCGCCCGGCCCGCCGCTGCCCGAGCGGATGAAGATCTTGGCCTGGTCGAGAAAATGCATGCGGTCGCCTAGCGGAACCGGACTGAAATGCGAAGCCGGCTATCTCCTCCCCGCCCTTGCCGGGGGAGGAGACTCAGGCTGCCAGCTTCCGGTTGAGATCCGGGCACGCGCGGCCGAACAGGCGCAACTCCATCGCCTCACCCCGGCCGGCGCTGTGCATCGGCGCAGTGCCCCCGGTCGGCAGGAAGCCGAGCTTGCGGAGCACGCGCCCCGACGCCGGATTGTCGACGGCATGCGCCGCGGCGAGGTGCGGCAGGCGCAGGCTGGCATCGGCCAGCGCGACCACCGCGCGCCCGGCTTCGGTCGCGTAACCCCGCCCCCAGTGATCCGGCGACAGCCAGTAGCCGAGCTGCGGCATATCGTCGCTGATGCCGATGCCGCCGATCGGCTCGGCCGTACCGCGCAGGCAGATCAGGAAGGTAGGACGCAGCGGATTTGGCGGTAGCCCCAGGAATTGCTCCGCATCCGCCAACCCGTAGGGCCACGGCACGCGCGACAGGTTGCGCACGATTCGCGCATCGCCGATGGCGCGCGCAAGGGCGGGTGCGTCCTCGATCCAGCCGGGCCGCAACAGCAGCCGTTCCGTAACAGCGAACATCGACGTCTCTCCTGTCGTTCGCACTGCCGCACATGCATGACGCCTGCGCGACAATGTCAGGGAGACACGAAAAAGGGAGGCGGGGCGACCCGTCTCCCTGACGGTCCAGCTGATCCGGACCTCGGGTCGCCCGCTGGACGACCCGCTTTCACGTTCGTCCGTTTACTCGGCCGCTTCCGCGGTAATCACGCTTACGTACGAGCGGCCAAGCTTGCCCTGGTGGAAGCTGACGCGGCCCTCGCCGAGCGCGAACAGGGTATGGTCCTTGCCCATGCCGACATTCTGGCCCGGATAGACCTTGGTGCCGCGCTGGCGAATGATGATGTTGCCACCTATCACGGTCTCGCCACCGAACTTCTTGACGCCGAGACGGCGGCCCGCGGAGTCGCGCCCGTTGCGCGAAGAACCGCCTGCTTTCTTATGTGCCATGGCTCTCTAAGCTCCCGATTACGCTTCGGCGGCCGCGGGCGCGGCTTCCGGAGCGGCATTCTTCCTGGCCGGCGCCTTGCCGGCGGCAGCCTGCGTCCCACCCTGCTCGCCACCGATCGCGGTGATCTTCAGCACGGTATGATACTGACGATGGCCGTTGCGGCGGCGATAATTGTGGCGACGGCGCTTCTTGAACACGATCACCTTGTCGCCGCGGCCCTGCGCCACGATCTCGGCCGACACGGTCAGGCCCTCGACCGACTTGAAGTCCGATCCCTCGCCGGCGAGCAGGACATCGCCCAGCGTCACCGACGCGCCGGCGTCGCCCGCAATCTTCTCGACGACAATCTTGTCTCCGGCGGCGACGCGATACTGCTTGCCGCCCGTGCGCACGATAGCGAACATGGCTCTCTCTACTTATGAATTCCGGATCGTGAGCTGACCGAACGGGAGCCCGCGAAAGCGCGCCGCCTATGCGTTTTGGCGGCGAGTGTCAAGGCGAAGGCGCTCTTAAACTCCTCAAACCGTCATTGCCAGCGCAGCGAAGCAATCCAGTCGTGCCGAGAATGCGGGATTGCTTCGTCGCTGCGCTCCTCGCAACGACCAACCGAACATCTTACCGTCCATTCTCCGCCAGGAATTTGCGGAAGCAGCCGCTCTGGCCGAAGCTGCCGTTGGGCGAGCAGCTGTCGGGCAGGCCCTGCCGGCTGACATATTCCAGCACCTTGGCCGTGCCCGCCCAGCTGCCGTCGCGCGCCTCGTTATAGGCCTGCTTCCGCAGCGGCTTGGGAATTCGATAGCGCTCGCTCTCCGGCTGGCGCGCGCAGACCACGATCTCGTCCTCGCTGCTGCGCGGGCAAGGATCGTTGCCATAGACGAGCAGGGTGGAGATGCTCTGCCGCACCGGCGCGGGTGATGGTTTGGCCGCCGACACCGTCGTCGCCGGCGTGGCGGCGCACGCGATAGCGGCACAGGCGAGAATGATGCGGATCATGGATGGAGCGATCGGCCGGACTGCATGAGCGCGGCCTGAACGATCCTACTTCGGCAGCGGCGATTCGGCGACGGCGGCCGCATCCTGCTTCTTCTCGGCACGCGCCGCCCGCATCTGTTTTCCCCAACAGCCGGTCCATCCGCCCGCACCGCTGTTGGTGCAGCTGCCCGTGCCGGACGCGCCGACGTCGGCGATGGAGGCGGCGCGCTGCGACCAGGGCTGGTCCTGCGGCGCGAGCGGGCCGGAGCGCAGCGATTGCGGGATGCGGTAGCGCTGATTCTCGGGCGCGCGGATACACACCGTGCCGTCCGGGCACTTGTCGTTGCCGTAGATCACGAGCGCGCGATCGTTCTGCTGCGCCACGGCGGGCACGGCGGCGAGACCGGTAAGGAGGACGGCCGCGGACAGCAGCACTCGCTTGATCATGGCCCTATCTCCTCGTTTGCGTCCATCAACGCGCGGCCGCGCCATCATATCCGCTCCGACAGGCGGATCGCGACGCGGCAGCCCAGCCGGATCGCCGCCGACAGCAGCGGATAGGCCGGCGCATTCTCCGCGCCCGCCGCGATCGCGGTGTCGCGATGCTCCACCTCCTCGGCGCGGAAGTCGGCGATGGCCTCGCCCATTTCGGGATCCTGCGCTCCCAATCGCTGCAGCTGCGCGCCGTAATGATTGTCGATCTCCGTCTCGACCGCGGCGGTGCAGGCCATCGCCGCCGATGGGCCGATCGCGGCCGTCACCGCGCCGAGCGCGAATCCGGCCACGTCCCACAGCGGCGCCAAGGCGGTCGGGCGCACGCGCCGCTCGACGATCATGGCGTCGAAGCGGCGGCGGTGACGCTCCTCCTGCGCGGCCATGCGGGCGATCTCGCGCGCCATCGGATGGCGTGCGCCCAGGATCGCGAGCTGGCCCGCATAGATGCGGGTCGCGCCGAACTCGCCGGCCTGGTCGACGCGCAGCATCGCCGCGCGCTCGGTTTCGCTCAACGGTGTCTGAGGCATAGCATCACCACGATAAAGCCGCCCGCGAGCGAGAACAGCGCGTTGAAGCCGGCCAGGCTCACGCCGAATAGGGTCCATTGCGGCACGTCGCACTGGACCAGCGGTGCCGCCAGGATCTGCCGGATCAGGTCGGCGCCGGTGCCGTGCGCCAGGCCGGTGCAGTGCTGCGGTCCGCGCCACCAGCGATATTCCACGCCCGCATGCCACAGCCCGATCGCGCCGCTCGCGAGGATCAGCAGGCCCGCGAGCAGCGTCAGCGGACGGCTGAGCGCCGTCTGGCGCAGCAGGATCGCCGCTGCGGCCGCCACGATCGCGGCATAGTGCGGGTAACGCTGCCACATGCACATCTCGCACGGCACCAGCCCGCCCAGATATTGCGAACCCAGCGCGCCCGCCATCAGGGCGAGCGGCAGCAGCAGCGCCAGCCAGCGCGCACGCGCCAGCATCAGTGGCGGCTGCCGGTCCGCGGCGGCGATGCGCTCATGGCCGTCTGCACCGCCGGACTGCCGAGCCGCGCCACCGTCCGGATCGCATAATCCAGCTGGAAGTCGTCGACGCCCTGCTTCTTCAGCTGCTCGGGCGTGGCTGCGAACCGCGGATCGGCGATGGTGTCGCTCTCCAGCACGCCGTTGTCGACCTTCGCCTGGTTCAGCAGGTGGCGGCGCAGGTCGGCCTCGCGCAGCCGCGGCCGGTCCTTGTAGTCGGGATCGGAGAGCTGCGGGACGGTGATGTCGGGCTCGACCCCGCCTTCCTGCACCGATCGTCCGGACGGCGTATAGTAGCGCGCCGTGGTCAGGCGCAGCGCGGTATCCTCGGTCAGCGGCAGCAGCGTCTGCACCGATCCCTTGCCGAAGCTGCGCTCGCCCAGCACCACCGCGCGCCGCTGGTCCTGCAGCGCCGCGGCGACGATCTCGGCCGCCGACGCCGATCCTGCGTCGACCAGCACCACGATCGGCGCGCCGCGGGTCAGGTCGCCGCGCACCTTCGACTCGGCGAAATAGCGCTCGATGTCGCTCTTCTCGCGCCCGCGCTGCGACACGATCTCGCCATGGTCGAGGAAGATGTCCGACACCTCGATCGCCTGGTCGAGCAGCCCGCCGGGATTGTTGCGCAGGTCGATCACATAGCCGAGCGGGTGGCCGCCGGTCTGCTTCTGGATGTCGGCGATCGCCTTCTCCACGCCCGGCCCGGTCGGCTTGGAGAAGCCGTTGATGTTGATGATGCCGACGCCGTTCTTCACCTGGCTCTTGACTAGCTTGATCTCGATGACCTCGCGGGTGAGCGTCACGTCGAACGGCTTGTCGCGGCCGGGACGGACGATCGTCAGCCGGATCTTGGTGCCGGGCGCGCCCCGCATCTTGTCGACCGACTGGTCCAGCGAGTCGCCGTAGATCAGGTTGCCGTCCAAGTTGGTGATGTAGTCGCCCGGCTTGATGCCGGCGCGCCAGGCGGGCGTGTCCTCGCTCGCGGCGACGACCTTCACCGCGCCCTCGTCCATCTGCACGGTCAGGCCGAGGCCGCCATAATTGCCCTCGGTCGTCTGCTGCATGTTCTTGAAGTCGCGCACGTCGAGGTAGGAGCTGTGCGGATCGAGGCTGGCGAGCATGCCGTCGATCGCGCCCTTGATCAGCGTCTTGTCGTCGACCTTGTCGACATAGTCGGCCTTCACCCGCTCGAACACGGACATGAACTGGTCGAATTGCTTGTAATCGTCGCTGTCGCTCGCGGCGGGCGCGGCGAGCGTCGCCGAGAGGAGCAGGGCCGCGCCGCCGATACCGGCGGTGCGGAGCAGGATCTTGCGCATGGGAAACGGGTCTTTCATCGCTGACGCCAGGCTGTAGCGGTTTGCACGGGAGCAGGAAACCGGCTTGCACCCGGCATGATGTACCCAGGCTTGCCGCTACTGCAGCGCCATGGCGGCGACGTCGACCGATCGCCCGTCGTGCCGCAGCTCGATCGTCAGGCGCGGTGCTGCAGCCGCCATATGGCCGATCGCCGCCCCGCCCGGCACGATCTCGCCGCCCGCCACGGTGGCGAGTTCCAGGCCTGCCAGCAGCGTGGTCCAGCCGTGGCCGTGATCCAGGATCACGATATCGCCGTAGCCGCGGAACGGCCCGGCATAGGCGACGCGCGCGGCGGCGGGCGCGATGACCGGCGCGCCGGGGGCAGTGACCAGCGTAAGACCGCGCGCGCGGATGCCGACCCGCGACTGCTCGCCGGTGCCGACCAGCACCGTGCCCTGGGC
>CAXTUG010000112.1:0-9591 GCA_964247375.1 uncultured Sphingomonadaceae bacterium | reverse complement strand
ACGGCGCAGTACGCCTCGACGCGCTGACAGGTTCGTTTCAGTAGCTTCGTGGGGGGAAGGGCGAGGGCCGCAAGGCTCTCGCCCTTTTCGTTTGTCGGGTCGAACAGGCAGCGCGCATGCAACCATGATGCGTACGAAAAACCCCCTCCCGCCGCGAAGCGAGAGGGGGCTGTTGCGGCCCAGGCGCGTTACAGGGGGGAAAGCGCCTGCGACCGTCCGTCAGGCTGGAGGCTTAGGCCGCCTGACGATCGTTGACCGCGTCGATCTGCTGCGGCTGCTCGGCGCCGCCGTCGATCTGGATGGTGCGGGGCTTCTTGTGCTCCGGCACCTCGCGGACGAGCTGGATGTCGAGCAGGCCGTCGCTATACTGCGCGCCGGTCACCTTGATGGTGTCGGCGAGCTGGAAGCGGCGCTCGAACGCGCGCTTGGCGATCCCGCGATGGAGGAATTCACGCTTGTCGCCGTCGGCGCTGTCGAGCGCACGGCCGGTGACGATCAGCACATTGTCCTGCGCGGTGATCTCGAGCTCCTCGCGGCTGAAGCCGGCGGTAGCCATCGAGATGCGGTAGGCGTCCTCGCCCACCTTCTCGATATTGTAGGGCGGGTAGGCGTCCCCGTCGCCGCGGGTCGCGAAATCGACGAGGCGGTTCAGATTCTCGAAACCGATGGAGGAGCGCAGCAGCGGCGCGAAGTCAAAGGTACGCATATTTTTCAATCCTTTCACAAGCGATCGATTGATGCGGCCCGCGGACCTGCCGCCGGGCCGTTCGCCGCCGTCCCGAGAGGCAACGGAAGCTGAGGGAGAGATAGGAAGCTCCTGTAATCGTTCAAGCGGCGGAAACCATGGATCGCTAACCTTCTTTGCGCATTCCCGGTCTATCGCTCCTGTGGCATGGAGGGCAGGAAAGGACCGCTATGGCTGTCGTGCGTGGCCCCGCTCTGGCCGATCGCGTCGCCGAGACGCTGTATACCGAGGCGCTGCTGCTCGCCGACGAAACGCACGCTTACTACGACGCGGCGGGCCGGGCCGAGCGCGAGAGCCTGGAACCGAAGGCGCGCGTGCAGTTCGCCTGCGAGGCGTTGAAGGCGACGACCCGGCTGATGCACGTGATCGCATGGCTGGCCACGCGGCGCGCGATCGCGGCCGGCGAACTGCCGGAGGGCGATCCGCGCTCGCCGGAGCGGCGGCTGGGCGAGAGCGCGCCGAGCGACAAGCAGGTGCTGGGCCTGATGCCGACCGCGGCGCGGCGGCTGATCCTGGCGGGCATCGACCTCTATGAGCGGGTCGGACGGGTCGCGGCCGGGGTGGAGGCGCCGATCGCGGTGGCCAGCCCGGCGCGCGCCCTGATCCAGCGGCTGGAGCGTGCCTTCTGATCCGCCCGACGCTGGCAGCCGCGCTGCTGGTCGCCTGCCTGCTGCCCCCTGAGGTCGCGGCCAGGACGAAGCTGCCGAAGGATGCGCCGGTCTGCGCTTCGCCCCGCACGTCGCCCGTCTTCCTGTCGCCCGCGGGCGAGCCGTTCCGCGTCCAGCCGGGCCGGCCTTACCCGTCCGCGCTCTGGCTGGCCGCTGCGGACACCAACCATGACGGGGCGATCACGCAGGCCGAGCTGGTGGCGGACGCGATGCGCTTCTTCGACCGGCTCGACGCCAATCACGACCGCCGCCTGTCGCCGGAAGAAGTGGACGCCTATGAGCGGGTGGTGGCGCCGGAGACATCGCTGTTCACGGTTTCGCGGGGCGATGACGCCGACGAGCGCCGCCGCGAGCGCGGGATGCGCCGCTCTTCGGACTATGGCGGACCGATGGGGGCGGGGCGTTTCAGCTGGCTGAACGTGCCGGAGCCGGTCGCCGCCGCCGACCAGGACGTCGATCGCATCGTCACGGCGGACGAGTTCGCCAGTGCGGCCGCAATTGCCTTCGCGCGTTTGGACGCCGCGAGCCGCGGCGTGCTGCGGCTGCAGGATTTGCCGCGCACGCCGCAGCAGATCGCCATCGAAGGCCCATGCCGACCGCGCAAACCGCCCAGGCAGGCAAACTCCGACCGCGGTACTCCGCCAGATTAAAGTTGCGTAGGCGTGAAAGAAAATTATACGGCCGCGCCGGAGGGCTGGTGAACCTGAAGAGGATGATGGGACGTGACGGAGACTGTCCGCCGTAACCTGCCGCCGCTGTCGCTGCACGTGCCGGAGCCCAAGTTCCGGCCGGGCGATGCGGTCGATTATGCCGACTTCGATCGGGGTGCGGCGGGCGCGATGCCGCGGCCGGCGGTCGACGCCGCGTCGGCCGACATGCACGGCCACGCTTACGGGCTGATCCGCGTCCTCGACGACGAGGGGCGGGCGGTCGGCCCGTGGGATCCGCGGCTCGAGCCCGAGCGGCTGATCGCCATCCTGCGCGACATGGCGCTGACGCGCGCCTATGACGACCGCCTGTACCGCGCCCAGCGGCAGGGCAAGACCAGCTTCTACATGAAGTGCACGGGCGAGGAAGCGACGGCGATCGCCGCGGCGCACGCGCTCCATCGCGACGACATGTGCTTTCCGTCCTATCGCCAGCAGGGCCTGCTGATCGCGCGCGGCTGGAGCCTGGTCGACATGATGTGCCAGGTCTACTCGAACAAGTCTGACCGGCTGAAGGGCCGGCAGATGCCGATCATGTACTCGTCGCGGGAGGCGAGCTTCTTCTCGATCTCCGGCAATCTCGCCACCCAGTATCCGCAGGCGGTGGGTTTCGCGATGGCGAGCGCGGCGCGCGGCGATACCCGCATCGCCGCCGCCTGGTGCGGCGAGGGCTCGACCGCGGAAGGCGACTTCCACTCGGCCTGCACCTTCGCCAGCGTCTATCGCGCGCCGGTGATCCTGAACGTGATCAACAATCAGTGGGCGATCAGCTCCTTCTCCGGTTTCGCCGGCGCCGAGAACACGACCTTCGCCGCGCGCGCGATCGGCTACGGCATCGCCGGGCTCCGGGTGGACGGCAACGACGCGCTGGCGGTCTATGCCGCGACCGAGTGGGCGGCGGAGCGAGCGCGCGCGAACGGCGGTCCGACCCTCATCGAGTACTTTACCTATCGCGCCGAGGGTCACTCGACCTCGGACGATCCGACCAAGTACCGGTCGGCCGAGGAGAATGTGAAGTGGCCGCTCGGGGATCCGATCGCCCGGCTGAAGCAGCACCTGATCGCGCTCGGCGCGTGGGACGAGGAGCGGCACGCGGCCATGGACCGCGAAGTGGCAGAGCAGGTCCGCGCCGCGCAGAAAGAAGCCGAGGCGCAGGGCATCCTTGCCGACGGCCTGCTGCAGCATCCGTTCGCGACGATGTTCGAGGACGTGTTCGAGGAGCAGCCCTGGCACCTCAGGGAGCAGAGCCAGCAGATGTTCGACGAGCGGAAGAAGGCTGGGATATGAAGATGCCTATCCCGGTCGTCCCGAGCGAAGTCGAGGGACGCTGCCGAGCGCAGCCGAGGCATCTTCTCGGCTTCGCTCGAAAGGGCATCTCGACTTCGCTCGATGCGAACGGAGTTGGGGCATGAGCGCCCCCACCCGCCCCATGAACATGATCCAGGCGATCAACAGCGCGCTGGAAGTGATGATGGCGCGCGACGACGCGATCGTCGTCATGGGCGAGGACGTCGGCTACTTCGGCGGCGTCTTCAAGGCGACCGAAGGCCTGCAGCACAAGTTCGGCAAGACCCGCGTGTTCGACACGCCGATCACCGAACTCGGCATCATCGGCGTCGCGGTCGGGATGTGCGCCTACGGCCTGCGCCCCGTGCCGGAGATCCAGTTCGCCGACTACATCTACCCGGCGCTCGACCAGCTCGTGTCGGAGGCGGCGCGGCTGCGCTACCGCTCGGCGGGCGAATATACCGCGCCGATGACGGTGCGCTCGCCGTTCGGCGGCGGCATCTTCGGCGGCCAGACGCACAGCCAGTCGCCGGAAGCGATGTTCACCCATGTCGCGGGCCTCAAGACGGTGATCCCGTCCAACCCCTACGACGCCAAGGGCCTGTTGATCGCCGCGATCGAGGATAATGATCCGGTCATCTTTTTCGAGCCCAAGCGCATCTATAACGGCCCGTTCGACGGCCATTACGACCGGCCGGTGACGCCCTGGGCGAAGCACCCGTCGAGCCTGGTTCCCGAAGATTATTACCGGATCGAGCTCGGCGAGGCGGCGATCGTGCGCGCGGGCGAGGCGGTGACGATCCTGTGCTACGGCACGATGGTGCATGTCGCCGTCGGGGTGGTCGCCGCGATGGGCGTGGATGCCGAGATCATCGATCTGCGCACGCTGCTGCCGCTCGATATCGACACGATCGAGGCGTCGGTGCGCAAGACCGGCCGGTGCATTGCGCTGCATGAGGCGACCAAGACCAGCGGCTTCGGCGCCGAGCTGGCCGCGCTGGTGCAGGAACGCTGCTTCTACTCGCTGGAGGCGCCGGTGGAGCGCGTCACCGGCTGGGACACGCCCTATCCGCACAGCCTGGAATGGGCCTATTTCCCGGGCCCGGTCCGGCTCACGCGCGCACTCGAGAAGGTGTTGGAGGCCTGATGGCACGCTATTCGTTCAAGCTGCCCGACATCGGCGAAGGCATCGCCGAGGCCGAGATCGTCGCCTGGCACGTGAAGGTCGGCGACGCGATCGGCGAGGACGATCCGCTCTGCGACATGATGACCGACAAGGCGACCGTCGAGATGACCGCGCCGGTTGCGGGCACGATCGTCGAGGTGGCCGGCGAGGTCGGCGACCAGATCGCGATCGGATCGGTGCTGGCGGTGTTCGAGACCGCAGGCGAGGCGGCGGCCGAGCCGACGGTCGAGGTCGCACCGAACGAGGCGGGGCAGGTAGTCCGGCCTGATCCGGTGCCGGAGCCGGAAAAGCCCTCTCCCCTTCAGGGGAGAGGGTTGGGAGAGGGGGAGTCGGCGAGGACGCGGGGTTGGCGGGGTCGGCCCGCCGCAGTCCGACAAGACGATTCCGCCGCCCAGCCAGGCGTCCAGCTCCCTCTCCCCGACCTTCTCCCCTGAAGGGGAGAGGGAGAAGAAGCGCATCCTCGCTTCCCCCGCGGTGCGCGAACGCGCCAAGGCGCTCGGCATCGACCTCGCCCAGGTGAGGGGCGAGGGCGACCGCCTGCGCCATGCCGACCTCGACGCGTACCTCCCCTACAATCAGGGCTACCGCCCGCGCGGCGGCACGCGCGGCGACGAGCAGGTCAGGGTGGTCGGCCTGCGCCGCCGGATCGCCGAGAACATGGCCGCGTCGAAGCGCCACATTCCGCATTTCACCTATGTCGAGGAATTCGACGTCACCAAGCTGGAGGCGCTGCGCGCCGACCTGAACGAGACGCGCGGCGGCAAGGATCGGCTGACGATCCTGCCCTTCCTGATCGTGGCGGTGTGCAAGGCGCTGCCGGGTTTCCCGATGATCAATGCCCGCTACGACGACGAGGCGAACGTCGTTACCCGCTCGGGCGCGGTGCATCTCGGCATCGCCACGCAGACCGATGCCGGGCTGATGGTGCCGGTGATCCGCGACGCGCAGTCGCGCAACGTCTGGCAGCTCGCGGCCGAAGTGAAGCGGCTGGCCGAGGCGGCGCGCAGCGGCAAGGCGAAGAGCGACGAGCTGTCCGGCTCGACCCTGACCCTGAGCTCGCTCGGCCCGCTCGGCGGCATCGTCGCGACGCCGGTCATCAACCGCCCGGAAGTGGCGATCCTCGGCCCTAACAAGGTGGTCGAGCGGCCGGTCGTGCGCGACGGCCAGATCGTCGTCGCCAAGCTGATGAACCTGTCCATGTCGTGCGATCATCGCGTCGTCGACGGCCACGACGCGGCGAGCTTCATGCAGGCGGTCAAGCGGCTGGTCGAGACCCCGGCGCTGCTGTTCGTGGACTGAACAAAAGCCCTCTTCCCTGGAGGGGAGAGAGAGAATGGCTACAATTTCCGCAGCCATAGCTTGTCCACCCGGTGATCGGCGCCCTTGCGCACGATCACGTCGGCGCGCTGGCGGCTCGGCAGGATGTTCTCGACCAGGTTGAGCGCGTTGACGTCGCGCCAGATGCGGCGGGCGATCGAGCGTGCCTCCTCCTCCGGCAGCACCGCCAGGCGATGGAAGAAGGCGGTGGGATCCTGGAACGCGGTGGCGCGCAGCAGCATGAAGCGCTCCTCGAACCAGCGCGCGACATCGTCCGGTGCGGCGTCGATGTAGAGCGACAGGTCGAAGAAGTCGGACGCGGTGAACGGCGCGCGCGCGCTGTCCGGCCCCGCGCCGATCTGCAGCACGTTCAGGCCCTCGAAGATCAGGATGTCGGGGTTCTCGATCGCCTGCTCCTCGCCCTGAACGACGTCGTAGACGTGGTGGGAGTAGAGCGGGGCGGCGGCGCGGCCGGTCAGGCGAATGTCGGCAAGGAACTGGATCATCCGGCGCATGTCGTAGCTTTCCGGGAAGCCCTTGCGCTCCATCAGCCCGCGCGCCGCGAGCGTGGCGTTGGGGAAGAGGAAGCCGTCGGTGGTGACCAGATCCACGCGGGGATGGTCCGGCCAGCGCGACAGCAGCGCGCGCAGCAGCCGGGCGGTGGTGCTCTTGCCGACCGCGACCGAGCCGGCGATCGCGACCACGTAGGGGCGGCGCGCCGCGGGACGGCCGAGGAAGTCGTCGGTGACGCGCGCCAGGCCGTGCGCGGCGTTGACGTGCAGGTTGATGAGGCGCGTCAGCGGCAGGTATATGTCCTGCACCTCGTCCAGCTGGACCGGATCGTTGGCGCCCCGCAGGCGCACCAGGTCCGCCTCGTTGAGCGTCAGCGGCACCGCCGAGCGCAGCCTTGCCCAGTCGCCGCGCGTGAAATGGGTATGGCTGTCCTCGGTCGCGGCCAGCGCCTCGCCCGCCCGCGCCGGCGCCGAAGCCGGGGGGATCGATGCCGCCGAATCGTTGCTCGGCAGGCGCATGTCGATGAAGTCGAGCGGGATCAGCTTGGCGCCGTCGACCAGGTTGCCCGGGGTTTGCGCCGCAGCGAGGATGTCCGCGTGATAGGCTCCATCGATATAGCCGCGCACCAGCCAGCGGTGCACCGTCGACGGCGGCCGGCCGATCGCCGCCGAGAATCGCGACAGCCCGCCGAATTTGGCGGCCACGACCGATGCCGGCGCGCTGCGATCGATCGGCTGCTTGGTTTCGCTCCTGGCCATTGAGCTGCTTTTCCATTCTGCCCGGGCAAGCGCAACCATGTGCAACCGACTTTTTGCAAGTTGCGAATACTGCACTTGCGAAATAGTGAGAACACGGGCAACTTCTCCGCGATATGCGAAAAAACCTCGTCATCAGCACGTCAGGGCGTGCATCCTTCAGTTCGTTTCTGATCCTTTCGGCATTTGCCGCGCCCGCTCATGCGCAGGATGCGAAATCCGGTGCGGCGCTGCCGGAGATCGTCGTCACGGCGCAGCGTCGGCCAGAGGCGGCTCAAAATGTCGGCGTAGCCCTGTCGGTGCTCGGCGGCGAGGAGCTCTCCCGGCGGGGCGTGAGCAGCATCAACCAGCTGCAGTTCAACACGCCCAGCCTGGAGGTCGTGCCCGCCTTCGGCGGTGGCCAGCCGCAGTTCCGGCTGCGCGGCGTCGGCTTCGAGGATTATGCCACCAACAACACGCCAACCGTGGGCGTCTACGTCGACGAGGTCGCCTATCCCGTTCCGGTGATGACGCAGGGCGCCCTGTTCGACATCGACCGGGTCGAGGTGCTGCGCGGACCGCAGGGTACGCTGTACGGCCGCAACACGACCGGCGGCGCGGTCAACTTCATCACCGCGCGACCCGCCGATCGCTTCGGGGCGGGCGCCACGGTTGAATATGGCCGCTTCGACCAGCTCCGGGCGGAAGGCTACATCACCGGCCCGCTGACCGACACGGTCAAGGTGCGGCTGTCGGGCATCACCGAACAGGGCGGCGGCTTTCAGCATGATCGCGCGACCGGCCGCAAGTTGGGCGATGCCGACCGGCTCTTCGGCCGCGCCCTGCTCGACTGGGCACCCTCGGCCGCGGTCGACGTAACCTTGAACCTGCATGGCGGACGCGATCATTCGGAGCAGACGGGCCTCTACCTGTTCCGCGATTTCCAGACGGTCGGCTACGGCCTGCCGTCGGGGCCGGGACCCGTGATCCCGGCCGACACGGACCGGCGGGCAACCGGCTGGGGATTCGCGTCGGCCTTCCTTGCGCAGGCCGGGTTCGCGGCCGACGCCAAGCCCCAGCGGCGCAATTCCGGCCTCGGCGGGAGCGTGACCGCCAACGTCGATCTGGGCTCTGCCAAGCTGACCAGCATCAGCGCCTACGATCATTTCCGGCGGCGGGAGCTGGCCGACTGGGACGCGTCGGCCAGCCACGAATCCGACGTCTTCTGGGGCAGTCGGGTCAACGTCCTGTCCCAGGAGGTGCGGCTCGCTTCGACCGGCGATCGCCGGCTCAGCTGGGTTGCAGGCCTGTACTATTCTCACCAGTCGCTCGACGAGACGTTCCTGACCGACTTCTCGGACAGCCTCGGCTTCATCACCGACACGTCCTATCGCCAGAAGGCGGACTCGATCAGCGGCTTCGGTCAGCTGGACTATCGTCTGACCGACAGGCTCAGCCTGATCGCCGGCGCGCGGTACGAGTATGAGAAGCGGCGCCTGCGCGATTTCAGCACCGCGATCGGCAGCACGCCGACCTTTGCCGACGGCGACCGCGACGCCAAGCTCGACAAACCGTCCGGCAAGATCGAGCTCGACTACAAGCCTGCCGCTTCCAGCCTGCTCTACGCCAGCCTCAGCCGCGGCGTGAAGTCGGGCGGTTTCACCGTCTACAATTCGCCCCAGCCGCAGCAGATCGACGCCTTTAGACCCGAGACGCTGTACGCCTACGAAGCCGGCTTCAAGACCGATCTGGCGCGGCGCGTCCGCTTGAACGGATCGGCCTTCTACTACGACTATCGCAACCAGCAGGTATTGGGCGTGATCGTCGATCCGCAGCGCGGCTCGATCGGCCGCATCATCAACGCGCCCAAGTCCAAGATCTACGGCGGCGAAGTCGAGCTGACGGTGGCGCCGGCCGCAGGCTTCACGATAACGCAGGCGATCGGCTACAAATTCGGCCGCTACGTCCGCTTCCTCGACGTGGATGCCACCTCGGTGGCGATCAACCCGGCGACAGGACTGTATGAGGGTCGCACGGTCGACAAGTCGGGCCAGAAGCTCCCGATCGCAAACTGGAGCTACCAGGGCTCGGTCAGCTACAACCAGCCCATCGGGCCCGATTATGCGATCGAGCCGGCGATCGACTATAGCTACCGCGACGTGCTGCCGTCCTTCCTCGGGCCGACCTTCAACCTGCCCGAACGCTGGATTGCCAATTTGACGCTGACGCTCCGGCCACAGCACGATCGCTGGTCGCTCGGCCTGTATGCCCGCAACCTCTTCAACGCGCACTACGATCTGACGCGCAACTTCTTCCTGCCCAATGCGGACATCGCCTCGCCCGGGCGCCCGCGGACGTTCGGGGTGCGGGGGCAGTATAGTTTTTGACGTGGCAGCTTCCAAAGCCCCTCCCCTTCAGGGGAGGGGTTGGGGGT
>CAXTUG010000111.1:0-9632 GCA_964247375.1 uncultured Sphingomonadaceae bacterium | reverse complement strand
GAGCCTGATCGCGGCCAACATCTCCGCCGAGCAGATCGTCGGCATGTCGGGCTCGGGCTATGCGATCGGGCTCGCCATCGCCTCGTACGAATGGATGGCCGCGGCGACTTTGCTGATCGTCGGCAAGTTCTTCCTGCCGATCTTCCTGCGCAACGAGATCTACACGATGCCGCAGTTCCTCGAGCGGCGGTACGGGCCCAATATCCGCACGCTGATGGCGATCTTCTGGCTCGCCCTCTACGTGTTCGTGAACCTGACCTCGATCATCTGGCTGGGCTCGATCGCCGTCACCAAGGTCGCAGGGGTCGACCAGACGGTCGCGCTGGTCGCGCTCGGCGCCTTCGCCCTGCTCTACCAGCTGCGCGGCGGATTGAAGGCGGTGGCGCTGACCGACATCGTCCAGGTGACGCTGCTGGTCATGGGCGGGCTGATCATCGTCGTGCTGACGCTCGGCAAGCTCGGCGACGGCGCGGGGCTGCTCGCCGGCTGGCAGCGGCTGACCGCCGCGATTCCCGACCACTTCCACATGATCCTGAAGAGGGGCGATCCGCACTACATGGACCTGCCCGGCCTGTCGGTGCTGATCGGCGGCATGTGGATCGCCAATCTGAGCTACTGGGGCTTCAACCAGTACATCATTCAGCGCGCGCTGGCGGCGAAGAGCCTGGACGAGGCGCAGCGCGGCGTGCTGTTCGCGGCCTTTCTGAAGCTGCTGATGCCGCTGATCATCGTCGTGCCCGGCATCGCCGCGGTGCTGATCTCCCCGGATCTGCCCAAGCCGGACGAAGCCTATCCGTCGATGATGCGGCTGCTGCCGACCGGACTGCTCGGCCTCGTCTTCGCCGCGCTGGTCGCGGCGATCGTCGCCTCGACCGCGTCCAAGATCAACTCGATCGCCACCATCTTCACGCTCGACATCTATGCCAAGCTGAAGGGCAGGCGCTCCGACGACGAGGATGGCGCGGGCAGGCGGGAACGTCACTTGGTGCAGGTCGGCCGCATCGCCGCCGCCGCTGCGATCGTGATCGCGGTCGTCATGGCGCGGCCGCTACTCGGCGCGTCGGACCAGGCGTTCCAGTTCATCCAGGAGTTCACCGGCTTCTTCACGCCCGGCATCACCATCATCTTCCTGCTCGGCCTGTTCTGGAAGCGCGCCAACGAGGCCGGCGCCGTCGCCGCGGCGGTGGCGTCGGTGATCCTGTCGTGGCTGTTCAAGATCATCCTGCCGGCCTTGCCGTTCATGGACCGGATGGGCGTGGTGTTCCTGATCGCGGCCGCGCTCGCCGTCATCGTCTCGCTCGCCACGCCGCAGCGGCCGGGCACCGACACCATCGACACCGCCGGCGTCGCCTACCGCACGCGCGGCGGCTTCAACGTCGGTGCGGTCGCGGTGGTCCTGATCCTTGTCGCCCTCTACGCGACCTGGTGGTAAGGGCCCGCGCGTGAACGTTCCTGCCGCGAGACATGGTGTTGAAGGTGCGCGCAACCTGACCTTCGGCATGCTGGAGACGCTCGGCCGCGCGATCGTCACCGGCAGTTACGACGATCAGCGCTTCCCCACCGAGGACGAACTGACGACGCGCTTCCAGGTGAGCCGCACCGTGACGCGCGAGGCGGTGAAGATGCTGACCGCCAAGGGCCTCCTGAAGGCGCGGCCGCGGGCCGGCACCAGCGTGCAGCCGCCTTCGGCGTGGAGCGTGTTCGATCCCGACGTGCTGCGCTGGATGCTGGAGCGGAAATTCTCGCTCGACCTGCTCCGTCACTTCAACGAGTTGCGCAGCGCGATCGAGCCGCAAGCGGCGGCGCTCGCTGCGCGCGCCGATCCCGGCTCCGCGCACGAGGCGATCGAGGTCGGGCTGATGCAGATGGAGGCCGCCGAGGAGGGCGGGAGCGATCCGCTGGAGGCCGATATCGCCTTCCACGTCGCGGTGCTGGAGGCGTCCGCCAACCCCTTCTTCCTGCAGTTCCGCGATATGGTCGCGACCGCGCTGCACACGTCGATCCGCTTCACCAACCAGTTCAAGGGCCGCACGGCCGACGTCGCCGCCCACCGCGCCGTCTTCACCGCGATCCAGGCGCGCAATCCGCAGGCCGCCCGCACGGCAATGGCGGCCATCATCGGCGAGGTCATGGATTTCATCACCACCGCGAGCGACATCTGAGCAGCGCCGACGTCGGCGAGAGGTGCAGGCGGACGAATCAGGTCAGCGCGCAGGGGTGATCGGAGAGCATCTCAGCGCCCGGCCGCTCCTGCTTGTTGCCGATTCGCCATCTAGGACGGACCGCTAATCATAATATAATTTGACGCGACATCTGCACTATGCTGGATCGCTCCTCCCTGCGCCTACCGGATATTCGGGAGATTTCATGACTGCGCTCGACAAGTTTCGCGATCACATGGCGGCCTGTCCGCTGATCGCCATCCTGCGCGGCGTGCGACCGGAGGAGGCGATTGCGATCGGAGAGGCGCTGGTCGCAGCCGGGATCGGCATCATCGAGGTCCCGCTCAACTCGCCGGATCCGCTGCGCAGCGTCGCTGCGCTCGCGGACAGGTTCGGCGACGATGCGCTGATCGGGGCCGGCACCGTGCTGACGGTGGACCAGGTCGAGCAGGTCGCGCGGGCCGGCGGACAGATCATCATCTCGCCCTCCACCGATGTCGAGGTGATCACCGCCAGTGCCGGCCGGGGGCTGGTGTCCGCACCCGGCTACTTCACGCCGAGCGAGGCTTTCGCCGCGCTGAAGGCCGGCGCCCACGCGCTGAAGCTGTTCCCGGCCGAGGCGGCGTCCCCCGCAGTGCTGCGCGCGCAACGTGCGGTGCTGCCGAAGGAGGTGCCGCTGCTCGCGGTCGGCGGCGTCTCGCCCGACACGATCGCGCCGTGGCTCACGGCAGGGGCGGACGGCTTCGGTCTCGGATCGGCGCTCTACAAGCCCGGCTGGACGGCCGAGCAGGTCGGGCGGCAGGCGCGCGCCTTCGTCGCCGCACTGGAGCAGGCGCGCCGTGACTGAGCTTCGCGTCGGCATCGTCGGCTTCGGCAAGATCGCCCGGGACCAGCACGTACCGGCGATCGCCGCCAATCCGCATTTCGAACTTGCCGCCGTCGTCGACCCTCGTGGTGCCGGTGACGTCGGCGTGCCGGAATTCGGCGATGTGGACGCCATGCTGCGCGGCGTGACGCTGGATGCGGTCGCGATCTGCACGCCGCCCGGCCCGCGGCACGCCGCCGCGCGCACCTGCCTGGAACATGGTCTGCACGTCCTGCTGGAGAAGCCGCCCTGCGCCACGATCGGCCAGGTTGCGGATCTCGCCGCAATCGCCGCGCGGCAGCAGCGGAGCCTGTTCACCGCCTGGCACTCCCAGTTCAACGATACGGTGGCGAGCGCCGCCGCCATCACCCGGAGGGAGGGGATCGCCGCCCTCGACATGCAGTGGCTGGAGGATGTCGACAAATGGCATCCGGGGCAGGACTGGATCTGGCAGGCGGGCGGGTTCGGCGTGTTCGATCCCGGCATCAACGCGCTGTCGATCGCGGCCCTGCTCTGCCCCGAGCCGCTCCGCGTCCGTGCGGCTACGCTGGGCATGGAGGCACGCGGCCAGCAGCCGGAGCGGGTCACGCTCGCGATGGAGACCGGCGGCATATGCGATCGCATCGGTGCGCACTTCGACTTCCGCCACACGGACGGCGAACGCTGGACGATCGACCTGACTACGCGGCAGGGCACCAGGCTGGCGCTCAGCGAGGGCGGCGCGGTGCTGCAGGTCGATGGCGGTCCGGCGGAGCGCACGTCCGGCCGGGAATATCCCGAGATTTACGCCCGCTTCGCCGCGCTGATCGCCGATGGCGAGAGCGCGGTGGATGTCGAGCCGCTGCGGCTGGTCGCCGATGCGCTGCTGGTCGGGGAAAGGTGCTGAGGCTCAGACACGAACGGATAGGCGCGCGCCGAACTGCTCGCCTACTGCCCCATCAGCTGCAGGACGACCGCGCGCCGGTGCGGCTGGCGGCGGTGCTCGAACAGGTAGATGCCCTGCCACGTACCCAGCACGAGCCGGCCGTCCGTCAGCGGAATGCCGAGCGAGACCTGCGTCAGCGCGGTCTTGAGATGCGCCGGCATGTCGTCCGGCCCTTCGTCGTCATGCGCGTAGAGGCTGCGGACCTCGGGCGCGATCCGCGCGAAGAAGGCGGTCAGGTCCTGCTGTACCTCGGGTGCGGCATTCTCCTGGATCAGCAGGGAGGCCGAGGTATGCCGGCAGAAGAGGGTGAGCAGGCCGCGATCCATGCCCTGATCGCCGACCCAGTCCGCTACCTGTTCGGTGATCTCGTAGAGGCGCTGGCCCGATGTCTGAACCGCGAGGCTGGTCGCGGCCTGGCGCATCAGGTCGCCGCCGCCAGCAGCGTCGCGCGCACGCCGCGATGGGTCGCGTCATAATCGACCGCCGCCTTCAGCGTCGCCGCCATCGCCCCGACCAGCTTGGAGCCGAGGCCGGTGCCCTTGATCGCGCCGTCGGCCGGCATGCCGCAGCCGTCATCCTCGATCCTCAGCAGGAACTTGTCTCCCTGCGACTTCAGTTCAACCCGCACCCCGCCGGTCGTATCCGGCGCATAGGCATATTTGCAGGCGTTGGAGACGAGTTCGTTCACGATCACGCCGACTGCCACAGCCTTGTCGGTGCCGAGCGCCAGCGGCTCCGCCTCCAGCGTGAGCATGCGCGGGCTCTCCGGCGTCGACCAGGTCTCTTCCAGCTCGGCCAGCAGCGCGCCCAGATATTCGGCCATGTCGACCTGGTTGACGGCATTGCCCGTATAGAGCCGGCGGTGGACCTGCGCGATCGCGGCGATCCGCCGCTGCGTATCGGCGAGCGCCGCCTTGGCATCGTCGCCGCTGACGGTACGCGCCTGCATATGCACCAGGGCGGACACCAATTGCAGGCTGTTGGCGACGCGATGATTGACCTCGTGCAGCATCGCCTGCAGCCGCTCGTTGCTCTCGCGCAGCCGCTCCTCGGCCATGGCCTTCTCGGCCTCGATCCGCACGCGGGCGAGCCCCTGCTCGATGGCACGGCTGAGCAGGTCGAAGAAGTCGTCGCCGACCGTCTTCACCACATAGTCGATCGCGCCCGCCTTCAACGCGGCGACCGCGACCCGGCTCTCCTCCGATCCGGTGACGTAGATCACCGGTGGCGCCGCCGGCAGTCGCTGCAATTGCTCGAGCGTGACCAATCCGTCCTGGCCGGGCATGTAGTGATCGATCGCGATCAGGTCGTAGGGCGTCTCCGTCGCCTGCGCCACGCCGTCCACGCCGCTCGCCGCGACATCGACGCGGAATCCGCGCCGCTCGAGCGCGCGCGACACCAGCCGGCGAAGACCTTCGTCGTCGTCGACGTAGAGGATGTGCGGGGGTGTGCCGGCGTCAGCCATTCGCCTCCACGGCGTCGGGCAGCTGGATCACCGACAGGAACAGGCCTAGCTGCCGGATCGCGTCGGCGAAGCTCTCGTAGTTGACCGGCTTGGTGATGTAGACGTTGCAGCCGAGATCGTAGCAGCGCTGGATCTCGACCTTGTCGTCGGTGGTGGTGAGCACGACGACCGGCGTGCGCTTGAGCGGATTGCCCTCTGCCTTGATGCGGCCGAGAATGTCGGTGCCGCTCATGTCGGGCAGGTTGAGATCGAGCAGGATCAGCGCGGGCCCGTTATGCGCGGGGCCGTTCGTATCCTCGTACAGGTAATTGAGCGCGCTCGTGCCGTCGGTGAAGTGATGGATGTCGTTGGAGATGCCCGCCCGGCGGATGTTCTTCTCGATCAGACGGGCATGCCCCTCGTCATCCTCGATCATGATGATGTTGACCGGTTGCTGATTGTTCATGACTGGCTTCCTTGCTCCCCCGCGAACGTCACCGGCAGGCTCAGCCGGAAGGTCGCGCCCTTGCCCAATTCCGATTGCACGCTGATCGTCCCGCCGAGCCGATAGGCCAAAGCGCGCGTGTGCGCGAGTCCGATCCCCTCGCCCGGCCGATCCTGCACGCCCGAGCGGCGGAACAGGTCGAAGATGCGGTCGTGATCCCGGGGATCGATGCCGCGGCCGTTGTCGGCGACCGTGAAGATCGCGCGCTTGCCCTCCGCACGGCCATCGATCTCGATCCGCCCCGGCCGGCCCGGCTGCATATATTTGGTCGCATTCTCGACGATGTTGCCGACGATCTGCTCGACCGCGAGCCGGTCGCTGACGATGTTCGGCAGACCCGGCGCGATCAGGAGCTCGATGCCGAGCTCGTCGATGCGGTGCCGCAGCGTGGCGGCGACATCCCGCATCAGCGCATCCATGTCGAGCTTCTCGGGCGTGATCGGGCGCCGCCCTTCGCGCGACAGGCGCAGGATGGCGTTGATCAGCCGGTCCATCTTCTCGGTCGACGTGCGGATGAAGCCGATCGCCTCGGGCAGGTCCTCGCGCGCCGCTAGCTTGGCGTCGTCGCCGATGGTGTCGGGCGCCTCCGCGTCCGCCTTGTCGATCATCGCCTGGAGCCGCTTGGTGGCCGCTTCCAGCTCGGCGGTGAAGCCCATGACGTTCACCAGCGGCGAGCGCAGGTCGTGGCTGACGATGTAGGCGAAGCGCTGGATCTCGTCGTTGGCGCGCTGCAGATCGACTGTGCGGGTTCGTACCGCGCCTTCCAGGTCGCTGTTGAGCAGCCTGAGCTCGTCGCGCGAGACGGTGAGATCGCGCGTGTAGCGGGAGATCAGCCAGATGGCGGCGCTGCCGAGCAGCAGCACCAGCGCCCCCGCGACCGCGAGCGTGACGTAGAAGAACTGCGCGCTGTCTTCCTGGGCCCGGTCGCGCAGGATGAGCAGGCGCGCCTCTTCTTCGCGCATCTCGCGGACGAGATTGCGCAGATCCCGCATGATGCGCAGCCGGCGCGTGTCGCGGAACTGCGCCCGCGCCGCCTCGGTCTGGCCGGCGCGCATCAGCTGCACCGACCGTTCCATCATCGCCTGATCCTGCTGCACGACCCGCCGGAGCAGCACGCTGTTCGCCTGCTGGCGCGGATTGTCGCGGGTCAGCCAGCGGATATGGCCGAGCTGCGGCAGCAGCGCGCGGCTGGCATCGCCGTAGGTCTGCAATGCGGTGTCGGCCTTGGCCAGCAGGTAGCCGCGCCGCCCGGCCTCGGCCCGCTCCGCCGTGTTGCCGAAGTCGGCGAGCGCACCCTGCACGTCATAGGTGTGGCGCACCCAGCCGACATAATATTGATTCTGGCGGATCGACTGGAACGCGGCGAGCCCGGCCGCGAGCAGCGCCAGGAAGCCGAGCGTCATCACGCCTATGACCAGTCGGTTGAACCAGACTTCTGATACGGTAACGTTCTTCAGGGAAAGGCGCACGTCCGCTGCCCTACCGCGAAGGCCCGCAAATACAAGCTGATCCGCATCAATAGCCGGCGCCTACAAGACGAGTTCCAGGCAGGCGCCTCCGTCCGATACGGCCGGCGCGATTGTCCCGCCATGCGCGTCGACGATGCGGCGGGCGAGGCTCAGCCCGACGCCGGTACCGGCGGCCTTGGTCGTGAAGAACGGCAGGAACATGTCGGCCGCCCCGTCGGGCGGGATGCCCGGCCCATTGTCGCTGACGCGGATCACGGTGCGGCCGCCGGGCAGCAGACCGGCGGTCAACCGCACATGCGGTGCCGCGCCGTGCGCCGCGGCCGCCTCCGCGCCGTTCTTGAGCAGGTTGATCACGACCTGGGCGAGCAGGTCGGGATCGGCGTCCAGCACCAGATCGGCAGGTGCCACCGCTACGTCGATGGCGACGCCGCGCGCTGCGTTGGAAGCGGCGAACAGCCGGCGCAGCTCCTCCGCCCAGTCGCGCACCGCGAAGCGGCGGCGGTCGAGCACCGGCGCCCGGCTGAAGGCGCGATAGGCCTCCACGAAGTGCAGGATGCCGCTCGCTCGACGCGCCAGCGTGTCGACCGCCAGTTGCGCGTCGGCGATCGCCGGATTGCAGTCCGGCGCGATCCCCGCCATCAGCGCGGCGGCGCTCTCCGCCAGGCTGACCACCGGCGTCATCGAGTTCATGATCTCGTGCGTCAGCACCCGCACCAGATCGGCCTGCGCCGCCAGTTCGACCGCGGAAAGTTCGTGCTGGATGGGCTGGACCGCGACGATCGTGAGCGGACGTCCCAGCCGATCGAAGGTGGCGCGCGACACCATTGCGCGCTGGACCGCATTCTCCATCCGGAGCGGCAGCACGGTGCGCGGTTGATCGGCGCGGCTGCCGAGCACCGCCGCCAGTTCCGCGCTATAGGCGGCGAAGTCGGCGACGCGCGTGCCGGGCAGGCGGCTGAACAGCTTGCGCGCGGCCTTGTTGGACAGGGTGACGCGATCCTGCTCGTCCACCAGCAGCAGCGCGGCGGGAGATTCGTCGACCAGCGCCGCCTGGATCCGCGCCGCCTCGTTCGCCTGCGCGCGCTCGGTGCGCAGCTGGCGCATGGCCGCGCCGAGCGCCTGGCCGAGTTCGTCGAAACCACTGGTGCCGGTCCGCTCGAAGCCCTGGCTGAAATCGCCGTAGCGGAGCGCGTCGACGAAGCGCGCCATCTCGCGGTTGGTGTGGCCGATATGATGCCACAGCCCGGCAACCGTGCCGATCAGGACGAGACCGACGAGCAGGCGTGCCGCGATCAGCCCCGGCTGCCACAGCGTGAAGGCGAAGGCGGCGGCGACCGCCACCAGCAGCGCGAGCCGCGTGGCGAGACCGAGCGCGAAGCTACGCCGGCGCACTGTACCTACAGGCCATGTTTCTCCATTCGCCGGTAGAGCGAGCCGCGGGTCAGGCCGAGCTCGGCTGCGGCGGCGGAGATGTTGTAGGCATGCTTCTGCAGGGCGCGCTCGATCATCTGCTTCTCGGCCCGGCCGAGATGGAGCCCCGGATCGGCCGGTGCTTCGACGGGCGCAGCCGGCATGATGCGGATCGTGGATTGCGTGCGGGGCAGCGGGAAATCGCCCACCGCATAGGCGCCGTTCTCCGCCATGATCACCGCCCGCTCGGCGGCGTGGCGCAGCGCGCGTACGTTGCCCGGCCAGTCATAGCTTCGGAGCGCCGCGAGTACGGATGCGGGCAGCGCGCGCACGGGCTTGCCATATTTGCGCGCGTAGACGCCTAGGAAATGCTCGAGCAGCAGCGGCACGTCCTCCGCCCGCTCGCGCAGCGGCGGCAGCTCGATCTCGACCGTGTTCAGCCGGAACAGCAGGTCGGCCCGGAAGAGGCGCGGATCCTCGAGCTGGTCGGGACGCAGGTTGGTCGCGGACACGACGCGCACGTCGATCGGCAACGGCCGGTTGGCGCCGACCGGCGTCACCTGGCGCTGCTCCAGCGCGGTCAGCAGCTTGGGCTGGAGGTGGAGCGGCAGGTTGCCGACCTCGTCCAGGAACAATGTGCCGCCGTCCGCCGCCTGCATCCGCCCGGTGCGATCGGTCCGCGCATCGGTGAAGCTGCCTCTCACGTGGCCGAACAGTTCGCTGTCGATCAGATGCTCGGTGACCGCGCCCAGATCGACCGCGAGCATCACGCGGTCGGCGCGGCGCGAGCGGCGGTGGATCTCGCGCGCGACCAGCTCCTTGCCGGTGCCGTTCTCGCCGGTGATCAGCACG
>CAXTUG010000110.1:0-9653 GCA_964247375.1 uncultured Sphingomonadaceae bacterium | reverse complement strand
GTCCGAATTCTGGGGGGGCGACAATCCGCGGGCGTTTCTCGGCATCGCCGGGCCGTGATTTCCCAACTTCTTCATGATGGGGGGGCCGAATACCGGGTTGGGGCATGGCGGCAGCACGATCTTTCAGGCGGAGAGTCAGGCCCGTTACATCTCCGGCCTGCTGGTGCAGATGATCGAGCAGGACGTTGCCGTCGTCGATGTCAGGGCGGAACCGTTCGACGCCTATGTCGACGAGGTCGACCGTGAGCACGAGCAGCTGATCTGGACGCATCCGGGCGTCTCCACCTACTACAAGAACAAGCGCGGACGCGTCGTTTCGGTCATGCCGTTCCGCCTCGTCGACTTCTGGCGAATGACCCACGAGCCCTCGCTGTCGGACTTCGCGGTCGAGGGTCCCGTGCTCCGCCGGCCGGATGGTCCGGCTGCGGCCATCGGAAGCGAGGCGCGGGGTCGCTGAGGGGATTTGCATGCCGATCGATGTCGAGGATCGTGACGACGCCATCACGCTCGTCGTCCTGAACAATCCCGCGAAACGCAACGCGCTGGACGAGGCCATGTACCGCCACCTGGCACGGCTCTGGCCCGAGCTCGCGCGGTCAGGCCGGTCGTCCTGCGTCATCCTGACGGGCGCCGGCCGCGCCTTCTGCAGCGGCGCCGATCTGGGCGCCGGCCTGATCGACATGCCCGACATCGATGAGCTGGTGGATGTCGCGCTGCTCAAGAGCATGTTCTTTCCCGTTCCCATCGTCGCCGCGATCGACGGCGCATGCGTCGCCGGCGGATTTGAACTGGCGCTCGGCTGCGACATCCGGATCTGCTCGCCCGACGCGCGGTTCGGGCTGCCCGAGCCGCGCTGGGGCATCTTTCCTTCCGGTGGCGGCGCGCAGAAGCTCGCCGCCCAGATCGGCTATGCGCGCGCGTCCGAGCTGCTGCTCACGGGACGGCTGTTCGGCGCCGACGAGGCGCTCGCCATGGGATTGGTGAGCAGGATCGTCCCGGCCGATCAGCTCTCGGATTGCGCATTGGATATCGCGCGGCAGATCAGCGCGAACAGCCCGGCGGCGACATATGGGCTCAAGCGGTACCTCCATGCCGCAAGCCGCCCTTCGGCGGCGCTGGTCGCGCTCGAGCGTGAGCTGAACCTCGCCACCCGCCGGTCCGACACGCAGGAGGGCGTATCGGCCTTCCTGAACAAGCGCACACCTTGCTACAGCAGGATCAGCGATGACGCGAAAAGGTGATATCAGGGTTATGGCTCACGAATCATTATTACTGCTGCATGGGTGCGGGTCGAGCGGATCTCGGGAGTATCGTCTATGAGGCTGGTGCGCTTCGATCGTGGCGGGACGCCCGTACTCGGGCTGGTGAGAGGCGATCATATCGTGCCGATCACGTCGTTCGTCACGATGCTGGGGCTGATCGAAGCCGGAGAGGAGGGGCTGCGGCGGGTGCGGGCGGAGACGGACGCGGCCGACGCGCCGACCGTGCCGCTGACCACCGCCAGACTGCTCGCGCCGATCGAGCGGCCGGGCAAATATCTGGCGATCGGAATGAATTACGCCAAGCATCTGAAAGAAGCGGACAGGCTCGGGGTCGCGCGGGCCAAGCATCAGACGTGGTTCAACAAACAGGTGACCTGCATCGCCGGGCCCTATGACGCGATCGAGCCGGGCGTAACCGAGAAGCTCGACTATGAGGTGGAGCTCGCCGCGGTGATCGGTCGTCGTGCGAAAGGCGTGCGCGAGGCGGACGCGAAGGACTATATCTTCGGCTACACCGTCGCCAACGACGTGTCGGCCCGCGACTGGCAGTTCCACACGCCGACCTTCACCATGGGCAAGTCGTTCGACACGCACGGCCCGATCGGTCCGTGGATCGTCACCGCCGACGAGATCGCCGATCCCCACGACCTCGCCTTGCGCTCGTACGTGAACGGCGAGCTTCGCCAGTCGAGCAATACCGGCCAGATGATCAGCAATCTCTGGCAGCAGATCGCCTATCTCTCGACCGCATTCACGCTGGAGCCGGGCGATCTGATCGCCACCGGTACGCCGGAGGGCGTGGGGGTCGGCATGGACCCGCCGCGCTTCCTCGACGCCGGCGACGTGGTCCGCTGCGAGATCGACGGGATCGGTGCGATCGAGAACCGGGTCGCAGACAAGTAGGAGACGTCGGATGGCCGTGCTGGGCATATTGTCGGTGACGCTGGAGGTGCCCGAGATCGAGCCCGGGCTCCGGTTCTACACGGACGCCGGGCTGGTCGCGACCGTGGAGGGCCACGTCGCCCGCCTCCGGTGCGAAGGCCAGGACCGCGATACCATCGTGCTCCTGGGCGGTGCGGCGCGCAAACGCCTGCACCACATCTCGCTGCGCGCCGACGACCTCGACGGCATCGCCGCCAGGGTGGAGGGCCATGGCGGTCAGGTGATCCCCGCCCCGCCGCGCTTCGAGGATAACGGGCTGTGGCTGAAGGATCCTCACGGGATGCTCATCCACCTGTCGGAGCGCGCTGCCGACCCGGAGCTGGCGCCCGGCGGCCTGTTCGAGATCAACGCGCCCGGGCGCGTCGTGCGCACCCGGCGGTCGGGCGTGCTTCCAGGCAGCGCCTACCCGGCCGCCAGGCCGCTTCGTCTCGGGCACGTCCTGGTGTTCAGCCCCGACGTGCCGGGCAGCGTCGCCTTCATGACCGAGGCGCTCGGCATGGGGCTTGCCGATCGGGCGCAGGACGTGATCGCCTTCTGCTGCGCGCGCAGGAATTCGGACCACCACGTCGTCGCTTTCGCGAAGTCGCCCGGCGTGGGCTTCCATCACGCCAGCGTTCAGCTCCACGATCCCGACGCTGTCGGCCGCGCCGGCCGCGCGCTCCTCGCAAAGTCGCAGCGCGGCGACTGGGGCTTCGGCCGGCACACGATCGGCTCGAACTTCTTCCACTACATCCAGGATCCTTGGGGATCCTGGTTCGAATATTATTCGGACATGGACTATATCGACGATTACGCGCTCTGGAATCCTACCAATTACGGTATGGAGGACAGTCTCGCCAATTGGGGTCCGGAGGTTCCGCACGACTTCGTCCACAATTACGAGTGCGATCCTGAGCCGTTCGGGCGATCGGTCGATCTCGAGACGGCGACGGCGTGATCGCCGGCGGATGCGAAAGTCGGGCCGCTGCGTTCGAGGGTCGAGCTTGAGCAGAGGATGGGAGCAACCGTCATGCTTCGCGAACCGGGCAAGTTGAGGCGGCCTCGCCACGAATTCCTGTCGTCGCCGGAGGAGCTGATCGAGGAAGCCAGGAACGGACGCATGG
Organism: uncultured Sphingomonadaceae bacterium; assembly: GCA_964247375.1. Taxonomy (GTDB): domain Bacteria; phylum Pseudomonadota; class Alphaproteobacteria; order Sphingomonadales; family Sphingomonadaceae; genus Sphingomonas_I. Next base: position 6,346 of record CAXTUG010000110.1, on the reverse strand, counting down.
TCGTCCTGGTCGACGACGAGGATCGCGAGAATGAGGGCGATCTCGTGATCCCGGCGCAGATGGCGACGCCCGTCGCGATCAACTTCATGGCCAGGCACGGCCGCGGGCTGATCTGCCTGGCGCTTACCCGGCAGCGGGTCGATGCGCTGGGCCTCGAGCTCATGAGCCGCGCCAACGGCACGCGACATGAGACTGCCTTCACCGTCTCGATCGAGGCCAGGCACGGCGTCACGACCGGTATTTCCGCCGCCGACCGCGCGCGCACGATCGCGGTGGCGATCGACGCGGGCAAGACGCGCGACGAGATCGTGACGCCGGGGCACGTCTTCCCCCTGGTGGCACGCGACGGGGGCGTGCTGGTGCGTGCGGGACATACCGAGGCGGCGGTCGACCTTGCCCGGCTGGCCGGGCTCAATCCATCCGGCGTGATCTGCGAGATCATGAACGATGACGGGACGATGTCCCGCCTGGACGACCTCGTCGAATTCGCCCGACTCCACGGTCTCAGGGTCGGCACGATCCGCGACCTGATCGCCTATCGGCATCGTCACGACCGGCTCGTCGAGCGCGTCGGCGAGCGCCCGTTCACGTCCGACTATGGCGGGGACTGGACGGCGCTCGTCTACCGCAACAAGGTGGACGGTTCCGAGCAGCTCGTCCTCCAGAAAGGACGCGTCATCCCCGGCACGCCGACGCTCGTGCGCGTCCACTCGGTGTCGCTGCTGGACGACCTGCTCGGGCAGCCGGGACCGCGCAAACGGATCCTGCAGCGCGCCATGGACGAGGTCGGACGGGTCGGCGCGGGCGTGATCGTGGTGCTGCGGCCCAGCTCTCCATACGCGCTCTCCCGCATCACCGAGGGTGTAGAGCCTGAACTGGACCTGCGCAGCTACGGTATCGGTGCGCAAATACTGGCCGACCTGGGCATCCACGACATGATGCTGCTGACGACCAAGCACCGCAACATCGTCGGGCTTGACGGCTACGGCCTGAACATCGTCGGCGAGCGCCCGCTGCCCGACTGACCCGGCGCCGTGCCTGGTTGCGGGTAACCGCACTATCAGGGACGATGGTTCGTCATTCATGTTTTGATTTTTTCAGAGCCGGGATCGTGGTAAGAAACGAGTCGACAGAACAAGCAAGATGGAGGGACTTGTGCAACTGAACGGCTCCATACCCGAGAGCGATTTCGGACATCTCTGTCTGATGACCGTCGTGGCGCTGATGGTCTGCGGGGCGTTGTTCGTGCCGCTGCTCATGATCTGACATGATGTATCGGTACTGGCGAAGGCAGGGGTTTTACTGAAGTCCGCGGCAGTCATGCCCCTTGGCAGGCCGGCGGCACGCGCGTTGGCGACGGCGTCCCGCCGGATCATGAACTGCCTTACCCCTGAGTAGCAGAGTGTAGCCGGCAGGTTCCGCTTCGTCCGGTGAATGATCCGGCAACCTTTTGGTCGCGCAGCGATTACCCGCTACCTTGATCAACCCGGATCGACTTGGCAGAGGGCGTTGATGCGGCTCAAGCGGACACTCCTCCTGGCGATGATTCCGGTGATCGGCGCCTGTGCGGACCGCAGCGTCCAATATTACAAGGATCACCCGGAGGAGCGGGAAGAGCGGCTGATCCGCTGCGTGGACGATCCCAGCCAGGATTGCGTCAACCTGCGCCAGGCGGCGTTCGAGGCGCGGGGCATCCCGGCGAGAAACGGGACCGCGATCGTGGAGAAGCCTGCGAGCGCCAAGGCCGATTGATCGATCCTGCCCGGACGCCGTCCTGCGCCGGCGATCGACGGTCAGTGGCGGATCGAGAAGACGTTCTCGCCGATATGCACGAAGTCGCGGTCGCGGTCGGCGACGCTGCGCAGGAAATTGCGGCTGGTGCCCTGGCCCGGCATCAGCCAGTCGTGCAGCTCCACGACCATCAGCGGGAAATCGTCGACCCACGGCGTCGGCGGCGTGAACAGATCCGCTTCGCCGCCCTCGATGTCGATCTTGGCGATGAAGGGCTGGTAACCGGCTTCCATTTTCTCGGCGACCGTGCGCCCGATCGAGATCAGCGGCGTCTCTCCCTCGGCCGAGGCGCTGGTGCGGTAGCCCCATTCGCCCTGGCCCGGATCGACCAGCCGAACCCGGCCATCGGCCGCGCCGATCGCCGCGTGGTGCAGCTCGACATTCAGCCCTTCGGTATTGCGGCGCAGCAGGTCGAAATTGGCGGGGTCGGGTTCGAACGCGACGATGTGGCTGGTCGGGAAGGTGAAGGCGAACCAGCAGACGCTGGCGCCGATATTGGCGCCGCCGTCGATGATCAGCGGCCGCGCCATGGCGCCCGCCAATTGGTGCAGCTCGGCACCGCGCCGCAGCCGCTGCAGCGTATAATCCTTGTTCTTGAAGATCTGGACGAGCACGTTCTGGTCGGCGCGCGTGCCGCGATGGTAGAAACGGCGCTCCCCGCCGGGTGCGTTCAAGGTCACGAAATCCAACGCGGCTGCCCTTCTGCTGGCCGGTTTCGCCTTCCGCGCCTGCTCAACCGCTGTCAAGCGAACGGCGGCGAGCGTCAGCGCGTCATCGAGAAGGGCCGGTCGACAGGCGCGGTCGCCCAGGCCGTGTTCGGCTGATCCTGCATGGCGAAATGCAGCTCGCCGCCGGCCATGATCTCGTCGTGGCGGATGAAGGCGCGGCTGAGCGGCCTGCCGTTCAGTTGCGCCTGACCAACGTAGCGCCGCTCCGGATGGTCGGCGCTGACCGTGAAGCTGCGGCCGTTCGGCAGGTGCAGGGTCGCGCGGCTGACGAACGGCCGGCCGATCACATATTCCAGGCTGCCCGGCGTGACCGGGTAGAAACCCAGCCCGGTGAAGACCAGCCACGCCGACATCTGGCCCAGGTCGTCATTGCCGGCGAGGCCGTCCGGCGCCGGCTTGTACTGGCTGTCGACGATCTGCCGCAGCCGCTCCTGCGTGCGCCACGGCGCGCCGGCATAGACGTAGAGGTAGGCGACCGAGTGGCTCGGCTCGTTGCCGTGGATATACTGACCGATCAGCCCGGCAATGTCCTCCGAAGCGGAATAATCGAGCTTGCTGGTGTCGTAGTCGAACATGGCGTCGAGCTTGGCGATCGTTGCCCGGTCGCCGCCGAGCAGGCGTACCAGGCCGCCTTCGTCCTGGGGCACGAACCAGCTATACTGCCAGGCATTCCCCTCCGTATAATCGGACCCGTACTTGATCGAGGCGGGGTCGAACGGGATGCGAAAGGCGCCGTTCGCCAGCCGCGCACGCACCCAGCCGCTCTGCGGGTCGAAGCTGTTGCGCCAGGAGCCGGCACGCCGCTCGAACTGCGCGGCGACGTCGATGCGGCCGAGCTTGCGCGCCATCTGCGCGATCGCCCAGTCGTCATAGGCATATTCGACCGTCTTCGACGCCGCCTCCGGCTCGCGGTCGATCGGCACGTAGCCGAGCTTCATATAGTCGCCTAAGCCCCCATAGGGCGGGTAGGTGGCGCTCGCGACCATGGCGTCGAGCGCCTGGTCGGCATCGAACCCGCTCATGCCCTTCAGGTAGGCGTCGGCGATCACCGGTGCGGCATGATAGCCGATCATGGTCCACGTCTCGCGTCCCTGGAACTGCCACACCGGCAGGATGCCGAACGGGCTTTCCTCGCGGCTGACGATCAGCGATCGGATGAAGTCGGCATTGGTGCGCTCCGGCTGGATCAGGGTCAGCAGCGGATGCTCGGCGCGGAACGTGTCCCACAGCGAGAAGGTCGAGCGGAAGGTGAAGCCGCGGGCCAGGTGGACCTGGTTGTCGGGACCGCGGTAGCGCCCGTCGGCGTCGCCCGCCACCGATGGTGCCAGCAGGCTATGGTAGAGCGCCGTCGCCAGGCTGGTCTTCATTGCCGGCATCGCGTCGATGTCGAGCACGTCCAGCGCCTGCTGCCAGCCAGCCTTGGTGCGGGCGCGCACCGCGTCGAAGTCGCCGGGTTCGTTCTCCAGGTTGCCGAGTGCGCCATCCTCATCGACGGAGGAGATTGCGACCTTCACCTCGAGCGGGCCGGCAAGCGTACCGAAATCGAGCCGCGCCACCAGCGCGCGCCCGCTGCGCTCGGCGACGTCGTCCGTGCCGCGGCCGGGTCCCTGGAAGCCCTTATAGGCAATGTTCGTCTCGGTGTTGACGAAGGCGTGACCGGTGAGCGGCGCGCTGAAACGCATGGCGAAGCACAGGATACGGTCCGGCACCCAGCCGCGTGTCTGCCGGCAGCCGGTGACGGCGCCGTTCGGCCGCAGCCGCACCGACGACCACAGCACCTTGCCGGGATAGTCGTAGAGCGAGGAACGAAGATCGAGCAGGAGGTGAGCGGCGGCGCCGGGTGCGAAGCGGTAGCGATGCACGCCGATGCGGGTGCCGGCCGTGAGCTCGGCGTGCACGCCCGGCTCGGTCAGCGACACGGCGTAGTAGCCGGGCGCGGCCTGCTCGCTCCCGCGATCGAAGTGGGCGCGGGCGGCGCGCGGCTCCAGCGGCACGTGGTTGCCGGACACGGGCATGAGCAGGAAGTCGCCGAGATCGGAGTGGCCCGCGCCCGAGAAGTGGGTGTGGCTGAAGCCGTCGATCGTGGCATCGCTGTGGCGATAGCCTGCCGCCCACTTGTAGCATTCGCGGAGCACGCAGCCGGTATTGGTGTCGGGGCTCAGCTGCACCATGCCGAACGGCGCCACCGCGCCGGGGAAGGTATGCCCTTCGCCGCCCGTGCCGATGAACGGATCCACCGCATCATAGGTCGAGACCGCGGCGGCGAGCGGTGCGAGCGGGAGGAGGGCGGCAACGAGAGTCGGAAGAACGCGCATCGCGCCTTGTGCCGCGCTAGTGCGGCGGGGTGGAAGCGAAACTTCGCGGCACCGGAACGGTCGCGCTCCGCACCGCGTTGAAATGCGCGACCAAACCAGTTCGGTGGAGAAGATTCATGCTGTGGACGATCGCCGTAATCCTGCTCGTGCTGTGGCTGCTGGGCTTCGCCATTCACATCGGCGGCGGCCTCATCCACATTCTGCTGGTCCTCGCCATCATCGTCGGCCTCATCCAGCTTTTTACCGGGCGGCGAGCGCTTTAGCCCTCACTGTCGTGCCCGCTAATGCGGGCATTCCGCTGCCGTGCGACGGAAGAGATGGCGGGGTTCCCGCATCCGCGGGCACGACGGAGGAAACAAAATTGCGTCTCGGCGTCAATCTTTGTTGCTCCTCAGCTACGTCATCGCATCCGTGCGACCTTGACCCGCATATAAAGAAAACTTTATATGACGCGGATGACTGGTCCCTCGCTCTCGCAATTGGAAGAGGCGCGCCGTGCGCTGGAAGCGCCGCTGTTCGCCGATCTGGCGGGGGATGCGGACGTCAGTTTCGAATTCTTTCCGCCTAAGACGGAGAAGATGGAGGAGCAGCTGTGGCAGGCGATCGCCACGCTGACGCCGCTCGCCCCGCGCTTCGTATCGGTCACCTACGGCGCCGGCGGAACGACGCGGGAGCGGACGCACGCGACGGTGGCGCGGATCGCCCGCGAGACGGACATTCCCGCCGCGGCGCACCTGACCTGCGTCGAGGCGAGCAAGGGGGAGATCGACCAGATAGCGCGGGAATATTGGGATGCCGGCGTGCGCCACATCGTGGCGCTGCGCGGTGATCCTCCCGAAGCCGGGCAGGCGTTCGCACCGCACGTCGACGGCTACGTCAACGCCGCCGATCTGGTCGCGGGCCTGAAGCGGATTGCGCCGTTCGAGGTGTCGGTGGCGGCCTATCCGGAATGCCATCCGGTGAGCCCGAGCGTCCAGGCCGACCTCGACAACCTCAAGGCGAAGATCGACGCCGGCGCGGACCGCGCCATCACCCAGTTCTTCTTCTCGCCCGAAACCTTCTTCCGCTTCCGCGATCGTGCGGCGGCGGCGGGGATCGCGACCGAGATCGTGCCCGGCATCCTGCCCGTGACGAACGTCGCGACCACGCGCAAGTTTGCGGGCCTGTGCGGGGCGGCGATTCCGCCCTGGATGGACCGGCTGTGCGAGGGGCTGGACGACCATCCGGCGGCGCGCCAGCAGATCGCGGCGACGGTCGCGGCCGAGATGTGCCGGCGGCTCTACGCCGGCGGCGTGCGCCACTTCCACTTCTACACGCTCAACCGCGCCGAGCTGGCCTATGCCATCTGCCACCTGCTGGGGCTTCGGCCCAAGGCACAGGCGGTGGAGCAGGCGGCGTGAGTCTTCAATCCATCCCGTTCGTGTCGAGCGAAGTCGAGACACCGTTTCGAGCGCAGCCGAGAACACGCCTAGGCTGCGCGCGGCGGGGGGGGGGGGGGGGGGGGGGCGGGCC
>CAXTUG010000109.1:0-9654 GCA_964247375.1 uncultured Sphingomonadaceae bacterium | reverse complement strand
CCGCCGCTGACCGTCTCGAACACGCAGGAATCGAGCAGCTCGCCGGCGCGGTCGATTCGCCCGAGCGCCAAGAAATGGGGGATGGCGCCGGGCGAACGGCCGTTCTGCGTCATCCAGTTCGCTGCCCGGGCATGAATTTCCGCCTTCATCGATTGCGCCGGGTCCTGATCTGCATCCAGCAGGAACCGGCGCACGATGCCGCGCAGCCGCGGGACTAGTCTGCCCGGCAGGAAGACCGGGGTCGTATCGCGCAGCGCCGCGATCCGATCGGCGATGTCGGCCATGCCCGTCGCGGCTTCCGCCAGCCTCAGATCGGCCGTATCGACGATGGCGAGAGCAAGCAGGGCCTCGCGCAGCCGCGGCGGCAACGTGGCGACCTCGCGCTCGAGAAAGCCGGCCAGATCGGGCAGGCCCGCAATCGGATCCTGCAATACCGCAGCCGGGTTGGCGCCCCGGCGAAGCGCGTCCGCTGCCGCGGCCAAGCCGATCGGCCAGCCTTCGAAGGCGTCGGCAAGCGCATCGGCGGCCTCGCCGGGATTATCGGCGGTTGCTTCCCGGAGCACGCTTCTGGCCTCGGCGGCGGTGAACTGCAGATCCTGCTCGTCCACCACCGCTGCCTGACCGTAAGCGCGAAGTTCGTCGATCCGGAACGGCGATCCACCCCGCGTCATACCGATCACTTGGCAGTTGGACGGCAACAGTGGGAGGAGCGCGCGCCACGTCGCGCGGTCCTCGGACGCGGTGATCGCAGCGAGATCGTCGATCAGCAGCGCGAACCTACGCGGCGCGGCGCGGAGCTGCGCGATCAGCGCCGGGATGATCCGGTTGCGCGATTCCCGTGGAGAAGCGGGGCCGTGATCGGCCTCGCCCCGGTTGTCGCGAGCCATCAGCCGGGCAAGGCCCTCCGCCGGCGTCTCTCGCGGATCGCACCAGACCGTCACCACGCCCGCGCTCAGCAGCAGCCGTCGCCAATGGACGAGGAGCTGAGTCTTGCCGAACCCGGCCGGCGCCACGACCGCGATTAGCGCTCGATCCGCGAGCAGGTCCAGCAAGGCATCGAGCCGGGCACGACGGACGTAGCCTTTCGCCAGGGCAGCGACCCGCTCGACTGGCGGCGCGGCATCTAGCGCAGGCATGCCGCGAGCTCCCTTCCATGCGCGCGCAGCCGGCCGCGCGCGTCAGGCGTGCTCGGCGACAGGCTGGTTCTCCGCTGCGATCAATCGGTCAAGCACGCGGCGAACGCGCACGGCGGCGTTGTCCGTCGGCAGCAGCACCGGATCGAGATCCATCAGCTCGGCATCGCCCATCATTTGCTGCTGCGCCTCTACCATCGGCTTGTCCTCTTCCGAAAACGCCTTGTAGAGCGTCTGGCGGATGTGCGCCTCGATCTCGGGGGAGTCGACGCCGAAGGTCCGCGTGAAAGACCAGAAATAGTGCGCCGACGTCTCGGTCTCGGGGGTAAAGATGTGCGCCGCGATGGCGGAGATGCCGCCATTGACGTCACGGTCGTGGTCGAGCCTGCAGCAGCCGACCTCGTGAACGGTATTGGAAGCGGGATACCACGCCACCTTGCTGAAGAAGTCGACGCGCGGCATGTCGGCGGCCAAAGCGGGCACCCAGAGCGACGGCGGTACGATGTCGGGAGATTCCCGCGCCATGGTCACGACATCGCCGTCGACACTCACGCGCGGCCGGTAGTCCCGCTGCATCTCGGTCGTCGAGAGGCTGCCCTGGTGCAGGTACATGCCGTGCGAAAGGTCCATTAGGTTGTCGACGAGCAGCTCGTAGCCGGCAGCGACGGGAAGGTGCCCCTTGATGGCGACGCGCGCGGGATCGGACAGGAAGGCGTAAGCGTCCGGAATCAGCGTCTCGTCGGCCGCTTCGTCGCCCATCCAGATCCATAGCAGCTCGTGCTTTTGCGCCAGCGGATAGGAGGGCACCGAGGCCGCCGACGGCGTGGCGCCATTCCCGTGCGGGTTGCGGATGCAGCGCCCATTGGTGCCGAACTCCAGCCCATGATAGCCGCACTGCACCGCATTGCCGACGTGTCGGCCCAGGTGAAGCGGCGCAAAGCGGTGCGGGCAGCGATCGCCGATCGCCGCCGCCACCCCGTTTTCATCCCGGAACATCACGATCCTCTTACCCAGGATCTGGCGCCCAAGCAGCGTGTCCGGCCCGATCTCGTCCGCCCAGGCAGCGACATACCAGATGTTTCGCAGAAAGCTCATGACCGGGTCCCTCTCGAAGGGGTGCGCCATCCCCGCAACCCCGATGATGCTGGACTGTCATGCGCCGCTGCCGAAATCTCCCCCCCTGAAAGGGTGGTACTTACATCTCGGCAAAAGCGAACGGCAGGAAGCCGAGCGCGCGCGCGCGCTCCACCGCATGTTGCCGGTTGCTGACGCCGATCTTCTTGAAGATCCGTTTCAAATGCCACTTGATCGTCTGGTCGCCGAGTTCCAATGCACGGGCGATAGCCTTGTTCGACAGGCCGTCGGCGACGAGCTTAAGGATCGCGGTCTCCTTGGCCGTGAACGGCGATGCGGTGGCCGACGTTAGATCGCAAACGTCAGCACGAGCATTGTCCACGGTAGCCCCGTCGGCTCCGATCGCTTCCCCCTCCCCGCAACCGTCTAGCCACTGCCGGAGGGCGGCGGCGTCTCGGCGATGTTCGGGCACGCCGATCCCGTGGGCGAGCCGCTCCGCTTCGTCGACATGCGATGCCGCCGCGGCTCGGTCGCACCGGGCCGCTGCGCAATGCGCGAAGCCGAGCGCCGCGATCAGCCGGACGAGCCCGGTGTTGACCGGTCCTGAGTGGCGCGCCTCGCGCACGAGCCCGGCGAGACTGTCGACGACGCCGTGCGCGAGCTCCGGACGCTTGTGCACCGACGCCATCCTTGCCCGCTCAAGCAGTGCCAGCGCCACCAGCCGCCGCAGGTCGCGCGATCGTGCATGCGCTTCCACAGTGGAGAGGACCGCCAGCGCCTCGTTGATGCGACCCTCCTTCGCTTCGAGCCGTGCGGCGGTGCTGAGGCCGATCCACACCGCGTCAGGGGGCGTGAGCTTCTCGATGTCGTGCAGCCGGCCGCGCAGCAGCTCCCGGGCTGAATCGGCTTGTCCCGCCTCCAGATAGGCGCGCGCCAGTACCGCGGCGAGTTGCGCGGTAGTGGACGAGTGCCGGCCGGCGATCGCCTCGACCGTGGTGAGCAGCGGCTGCACCCGCGCGATCGCCGCCTCGGCATCCCCTGTCGCCAGCAGCACGTCGGCGGCGCGGAAAGCGCGCGCGCAATGCGTGTGGAGGAGCTCGGGCGAGTGGTCCGGGTTGAACGGCGCACCGTCGGAGCCGGGCGGTTCGCACCAGTCGCCGCGCTGGCGCGCGATCCACCGCGAGATATTGTCGCGGGTGGCGGCGAACGCGGCCATCAGCGGCCGGTCGCCGAGCCGCGTGCGCGCGGCGATCGCCCAGTCGGGATCATCGGCGTTCGCTGCGAGCAGCATCTGGATAACGATCGCGTGATCCCGATCGAGCGGAGTGGCCGGGGCGGTGAGCACCTCGAGACCGGCAGGGGCCGCCTCGCCGACGGGACGGACGCCCGCTGTCGCTAGCGTCCACGCCGCCGCGAAGCGCAATCCGTCCCGCGCGAGGACCGCCTCGGCCGGCAACTCCCGCAGGATCGCGAGCGCCTCCTCGATCCGGCCCGATGCGGACAAGCCGAACAGGCTGCGCTCGGCGAGCTGGCAGGCCCGTTCGATCTGCCCGCCCTTCAGCGCGTGCGGCACCGCGTCGGCCGGCCGCCCGGCGGAAACGAGCCAGTCGGCGGCGGCCAGATGACGGGCCGCGGCCTCGCTGTCGGACGACGGCAGCGACCGGAGCAGGACCTCACGCGCGATCGGACGGAGCATCCACCCCGCCCCCTCGCGCTGTCCAGCTACCAGCGGCGTTTCGGTCGTCAGGCGTTCCAGGTCCGCGACTCCGCCGCATCCCTTGGCCAGACCGCACAGGATCTCGGGCGGCAGCGGGCCGACATCGGCCATCAACCGCACGAGCCCCGTCGCTCCCGGGCCAAGGCGGGGTAGGACCGCGGATCGGATGAACCGCTCCGCCACGCCGCCCGGGCCGCAGAGCTGTGTCGTCACGCCCGCTTCCCTCACGCCGCCGCGCAGGCCCTCGGCGATGATCTCCAGCCCCAATGCCCATCCATCCGCCAGATCCACCGCTTCCGCCGCCGAAGCATGGTCGAGCGCGACGCGCCGTTCGAGCAGGCTGTGCGCCTCCGCGTCGGTGAAGCGCAGAGTGGCTTCGTCGATGCAGCGCACCGCCGGGAAGGCGCCTGCGATCGCAGCGGCGGAGCGCCCCGCCAGCATCAGCCTGCCGCCGTCCGGAAGCCGATCGCCAAGCGCAGCCAGCAGTTCGAGGAAATCGCTGCCGGCGTCCGCTTCGATATCGTCGATCACGATCGCCGGGGCATCCAGCCCGGCGACGGCATCGACCGCAGCGCCGATCAAGTCACTCGGTCGTACGTTCGTCGTGCCGGGGCATGCCGTCAGCTCCGTCGCATGCGCCAGGGCCTTGAGCGAGATCCAGAGCGCGGAACTGCCCGCGGCGAGCGCGCGGGCATGGGCTTCCGCCGCCAGATGAGTCTTGCCGGAGCCCGGCGGCGCGATCAGCGCAACGACGCCCGGTGGCGCCAGCAGGAGGTGCAGTCGTTCGCGCGCAAGCGACACACGTCGCGGCCGCGGCACGCTCGTGCCGGGCAGCTGCCCAAATACGAACTTCACAGCCCGATCCGACGGCGCGCGGGACCGGATCAGGGAAGGCGCGCGCACATCGCGAGCGATGCCGATCGTCGTACAGACCCTCTCCCGGCGGTGCTGCCGCTCTAGCGTTATCAGTATCGCTGTATCACCTCTGCCAGTTCATTGGAACGGCCGCGATCGGGGCTGGCCGCGGTCAGGCGTTCGCCCGGCAGACGACCGCGGCGACATGCTCGCCGATCGGCAGGGACGCCGTCGCCGCCGGCGAGGGGGCGTTGCAGACATGGGTGGTGCGCGGAGTTTGCCGGATCAGGAAGTCGTGGACCTGCCGGCCGTCGGCAAGCACCGGCTGGGCACGGACGCCGCTGGGATAGGGGCGCAGGTCGTCAAGCTGGAGGTCGGGACAGTAGCGGCGGCACCGATCGAGATAGCGGCGCTTGAGGAACCCGCTCAGCAGTTCCCCCGCCGCAGATCCGCGATGCTCCCACATCATCTTCCAGAAGCCCGGGAAAGCGGCCATCTCGGTCACGTCGGCGATATCCAGGCGCCAGCGGCTATAGCCCTCGCGCGACAGCGACAGCGCCGCGTTTGGCCCGACGGTGATGCCCCCCGCGATCATGCGGGTCAGATGGACGCCCAGGAACGGCAACCCCGGATCGGGCACCGGGTAGATCAAGTGGCTGACCAGGTGGTCGAGTTCGGGCCGCAACGCGTAATAGTCGCCGCGGAACGGGATCATGCGGAAGTCGAGATCGATGCCGCCCTTGCGCGCCAGACGATCGGCATGCAGCCCGGCGCACGCCACGACATGGCGGGCGCGCAGTTCGGTGCCGCCGATGTCGACCGTGACATGATCCTCGTGCTCGCGCAGCCCGCCGACCGCGAGACCGAGACGCAGCTCGACGCCGTGCTCGACAAGCATCTCCGCCATCCTGCGGGCGATCGCCGCATAGTCGGTGATTCCCGTCTCGTGGACAAACAGCGCGGCCAGGCCGCGCACGTGCGGTTCGCGCCGGCGCAGCTCGGGCGCATCGAGGCGCTCGATCGTCAGACCGTTGCCGCGGGCCCGCTCCTCAAGCGCGGCCAGCCGCGGCAGCTCCTCGGCGTCGGTGGCGACGATCAGCTTGCCGCATTGCTCGAACGGCAGCGCATGCTCGCGGCAGAAGGCGATCGTTCGGCGCACGCCCTCGCAGCAGAAGCGCGCCTTGAGGCTATCAGGGGGATAGTAGACGCCGGCGTGGATCACGCCGCTGTTGTGGCTGGTCTGATGGCGGGCGACCTGCTGCTCCTTCTCCACCAGGACGATCGATGCGTCCGGCCGCCGCTCCAGCAGATGGAGCGCGGTGGAGAGTCCGACGATGCCGCCGCCGATCACGCAGAAGTCGTGCACGGGGCTGCCCGTCATGCCGCGCGCCGGCGTCAATGCGCGTGATCGTGGCCGGCGCAGGCATGCTCCCGCGCCTGTTCGCGGTAATGATAGCGGCCCATCAGCTCCCAGATCTCCGCGGACGTGATCGCAACGCTGACACCGCTGAACTCGCGGTAGAGCGTCAGCGTATTGATCACGGTGCGCTCCGGATCGCACAGCTTGGCAAACGGGCCGAAGGCGATGTCGAACGCCGCCTCCTGCCACGGCATGCCGGCATCGTAGCGGCGGCGGACCTCGCCGTGAAGATACTCGAGGTAGGAGCGGAAGTCCCGCACCGCCTCCTTGTCAACGATCGGCCCGTGCCCCGGCACGATCGTCGTCACGTCCCAGGACAGGATCAGGTCGCACGCCCTGATCCAGTTCGACACCGGCCCGGCCCAGATCGCCGGATGGCCGCCGACGAACAGGATGTCGCCAGTGTAGACGATGCCGTCGTCGACCGCGTGGACGAGCAGGTCGCTGGCGGTGTGCGCCGGGCCGACATCAATCAGGCGGATGCGTTTGTCGCCGACCTTCAACTCATGCTCGCCGGTGAAGCTGTCGGTTACCGGCGGGTGGACGATGCCGTGGAAGTCGAACGGACCGAACGCCTCGCGGATGAAGCGGCCGCCGTCGCTGCCGGGCGGCAGGGATTCGATGATGCCGAGGATGCGATCGCCGGTATCGTGCTCCAGCACCGTCTCGGTCGCGCGCGAGGTGACGATCCGCGCGCCTTCGACCAGCTGGTTGCCGAAGGTGTGGTCGCCATTGGCATGGGTATTGACGAGCGTGTCGATTTGTTTGGCCGCCGGCACCGCATCGCGCATGGTGCGCAGCATCGTCGTCGTCAGCGGCAGGTCGAACAAGGTGTCGACCAGCAGGCTCTCCTCGCCATCCACGATGAGGCCGGCATTGCTCCAGCCCCAGCTGCCGTCAGGTTGGAGATAGGCCCAGTTCCCCCCGCCAAGGTCGTGCAGCCCTTTGGAGAAGGCAAGGCCGCTCATCGATCGCTCCTGCCGCCCGCGCCCATGAACCGGGCGGCGATCACGTACAGGATTGCCGGGAAGGGAAAGATTGCCATGCCGGTCATTACGCCTACCCGCAACGGATTGGGCGAACCCGCCGCCAGGGCAAGGTCGCTGACGTACCCGATCAGCAACGGGCCGAAGCCGGCGCCGATCAGGCTCGACGCGAACAGCACCAGCGCGACGGCGAGCGCACGCAGCCGCGGCGGCACGATCGTCTGCACCATCGCATAGACCGGGCCGAACGGCATACAGAGGATTGCGAATCCGACGCACACCAGGCTCATCGCGCTGACCAGATCGGTCGAGAAGATCGCTCCGGTCAGCAGCGGGAAGGCGATCACATAGGCGCAGGTCGCCATCCACAGCGGCCAGCGTCGGTCGCGCGCAACGAGCCAGGTGCCGATCGGGCCGCCGGCGAGGATGCCCGCCATCGAACCGAGCCCGTAGGACAGGCCGAAATCGAGCCCGACCTGCTTGGGCGAGAGATCGAAGTTGCGCGCGAAGTAGGAAGGCAGCCATTGCAGCAGCCCGGTGATCGCGAACCCCGCGAAGCCCAGCCCGAACAGCGTGAACAAATAGGCGCGATCCTGTACCAGCGCGGCAAGCGCGGGCCTCAACCGCAGGTGCGGCTCGCCATCGCTCCCCCCGGCGGCGTCGCGGGGCGGTTCGGGCAGCGTCAGCAGCAGCAACGCCGCCACCGCAATCCCAACCGCGCCGAAGATGAAGAAGGTCATCCGCCAGCCGACCGCCACCGCCAGCCAGCCGCCGACCGCCAGACCAAGCAGCGAGCCAACCGGCAGACCCGCGCTGTGGATCGAGAGCGCGAGCCCGCGCCGTTCGGGCCGCACGACGTCCGAGATGATCGAGTGCGCCGGTGGCACGCAGCCGGCTTCACCGATGCCCACGCCGATCCGCGCCAGGACCAGATGGGCAAAGCCGTTCGCCGCGCCGGTCAGCGCGGTCAGCGCGCTCCACACCACCACCGAGCCCGTCAGCACCGCGCGCCGGCTACCGCGATCGGCCAGCCGGGCCAGCGGAAGGCCGAACAGCGCATAGGAGATGGTGAAGGCGATCCCCGTCAGCAGCCCGAGCTGCAGGTCGCTGAGGATGAACTCGGCCTTGATCGACGGCAGCAGCACGGCCAGCGCGAGCCGGTCAACGTAGCTCAGCACGTTGGTGAGGAACAGCAGCCCGACGATATAGCCCGCATGTATCGAGTTGAAGCGTACCTCCGGCTGCCGGGGACGGGCCAGGATGGTGGCCATGGTCAGGCGGTCACGACGGTGTTGCGGATGCGGCCGATGCCTTCGATCTCGAGCTCGACTTCGTCGCCCGATGCTAGCTTGCGGCCGTGCTCCAGCCCGCAGCCGCCCCCAACCGTGCCCGATCCCAGTACCTCGCCCGGGTAGATCGTCTCCCCCTGCGAGATGAAGGCGATCAGGTCCTCGAAGCTCCAGTACATCGTCGAGGAATGGCCTTCGTTCTGCACTTCGCCATTGACCCGCGAGATCATCCGCGCGTTGTGTGAATCGAATTCATCTGCGGTGACGATGCACGGGCCGAGCACGTTGGCGTTGTCGAAATCCTTGGCCTTGGCCGGGCCCAGCGTCGCCATCTCGTCGTTCTGCGTGTCACGCGCGCTGAAATCGTTGAAGATGGTGTAGCCGAAGATGTAGCTCGCCGCGTCTTCCTTGACGATGTCGACACCCTTGCGGCCGATCACCGCCGCCATTTCGAGCTCGTAGTCCATCGAGGTGGAGTAAGCCGGCCAGCGCACCTGCGTGCCGGTCCCGGTCACTGCGAAACGGTTGCATTTGTACCAGAAGGGCCGCGTCCGGAAGAGGTCGATCCGCTTCTGCTGCGCCGGGTTGCGCGGGACGCCGGCGACGGCGTTGCGCCCGTCGATCGCGTTGACCAGATGTTCCTCGAAGCACAGGCAGTCGCGCATCTGGACCGGGAGCGGCAGCGGCGACAGCAATCTTGTCGCCTCGGACGAGAGCACGTCGCGGGGATCGGCCGCAGCGGCCAGGCTGCGCGCCCGATCGAGGCCGTCGGCACCGGCCTCGATCAACGCCTGCATCGAGGCGAAGCATGGCCGATCGTCGCCGGCGGTGCGGCGCTCGGCCGCCTGCAGGTCGACGACGCCACCATCGGCTAGCCATGCACCCAGCCGCGGTGTGTCGTCGCCGTCGCTGCGGAATGTCACCAGCTTCATGCGTCTCTCTCCCGCCCCGTGCGCCGGAGCTTGTCGAGGTTGATCCTAGCCGACGGGTGGCGGCGCGCACCCCCCTATTGCGGGTGGGCAGCCGAGTGGATCGCTCAGGCCGCGGTCGGCAGCAGGTCGCGCCGAGCGGCGGTCTCGAAGTCGGTCGGCTCGCGGCGCAGGATCATCCGCAGGACGTTGCCGTTGCCGAGCAGGCCGTGGCCCTCATAATGATTGAGCATCGCACGCAGCTCCTGCGC
>CAXTUG010000108.1:0-9707 GCA_964247375.1 uncultured Sphingomonadaceae bacterium | reverse complement strand
ATAAACAGCTGGCACCATTTCCTGAGCGACCACGCCGTCTCGATCTACATCATTCCGCTTGCTCCGGACCGCACGCTCATACGGACGCGATGGCTCGTGCATGCGGACGCGCAGGAAGGCGTCGATTACGACCTTGCGAACCTCACGCGCGTATGGATAGCCACGAACGAGCAGGATGCAGGCCTGGTCGAGCGTACCCACAGGGGCGTTTGCGATCCTGGTTACATACCCGGACCCTACTCGCCGATCTCTGAGCCGTTCACGAACAATTTCGTGACCTGGTACATCGAGCGCATGCGGGCACATGGTTATTGATCGGCGTGGATCATACCTTCGACCGTCCCAGCTACCCGGCCGTGATTCATCAGGCGCTCGCAGCCCAGCACTGCAGCTGGAGGGCATGTCCATTATCATCGGCGCAGCCGAGACCGGTCGCGAGATCGGCACGCATCGGTCCCGGGCGGCCGACCGCGTTGCTTGGTATGTCAGATGCCTGAGGGCGGCGGCTCGACGGCAAGAACCATGAGATCAGGAGGAGAGTGAAATGGCCAAGATCGTGTGCGTGCTCTATGATGATCCGGAGGGTGGCCAGCCCACCTCCTACGCCCGTGACGACCTGCCTCTGGTGGAACGCTACCCGGATGGGCAGACGCTGCCCTCGCCCAAGTCCATCGATTTCACGCCCGGGACGCTGCTGGGCAGCGTATCGGGCGAGCTCGGCCTGCGTAAATATCTCGAGGCGAACGGCCACACGCTGGTGGTGACGTCGAGCAAGGACGGGCCGGAGTCGGTGCTGGAGCGCGAGCTGCATGACGCGGAAGTGGTGATCTCGCAGCCGTTCTGGCCCGCCTACCTGACGGCCGAGCGGATCGCGAAGGCGCCCAAGCTCAAGCTCGCGCTCACGGCCGGCATCGGCTCGGACCATGTCGATATCGACGCGGCGATCCGGCAGGGGGTCACCGTCGCCGAGGTGACCTACTGCAACTCGATCAGCGTCGCCGAGCACGTCGTGATGATGATCCTCGGTCTCGTACGGAACTACCTTCCCTCGCACGACTGGGTGCGCCGGGGCGGCTGGAACATCGCCGACTGCGTCGCACGGTCCTACGACGTCGAAGGAATGCACGTCGGCACGGTGGCCGCGGGCCGGATCGGCTTGGCGGTGCTCCGGCGGTTGAAGCCGTTCGACATGCACCTGCACTATTTCGACCGTCACCGGTTGCCCGAGGAGGTCGAGCGGGAGCTCGGACTTATCTGGCACGACACGGTCGAGGACATGGTAGCGGTCTGCGACGTGGTGACGATCAACTGCCCGCTGCATTCGGAGACCGAGAACCTGTTCGACGACGCGATGCTCGGCCGCATGAAGCGCGGCGCGTACATCGTGAACACGGCGCGCGGGAAGATCTGCAACCGCGAGGCGATCGTCCGCGCGCTCGAGAGCGGGCAACTGGCAGGCTATGCCGGCGACGTCTGGTTCCCGCAGCCGGCCCCGCGCGACCATGCCTGGCGCTCCATGCCGAACCAGGGCATGACGCCCCACATCTCGGGCACGTCGTTGTCGGCGCAGGCCCGCTACGCGGCAGGCGTGCGTGAGATCCTGGAATGCTACTTCGAAGGGCGGCCGATCCGCGACGAGTACCTGATCGTCGACGGCGGCAAGCTCGCCGGCACCGGCGCGCGCAGCTACAGCACCGGCAACGCGACGGCGGGCTCCGAGGAGGCCGCCAAGTTCGGCGCCGCGGCGTAGACGCGGGCAGCGAAGCAGCGACGGGCCGTTCTGCAGCATAAGAATTAGATTTGGCGACGCTGTCGTGGCGCCTCCGGAAGGCTACCGGAGGTCATCGACAGCAAGCAGGCCCGTCGGCCGTGCAAGCAAGCCTGCGCGCGCGAAATCGGCCATGTTGCAATGTGTCGCGGTTCGGCCGACGCTTATCGCGTAAGAGTTTCATCGATATCGGATCAACAATAGCGCAAAAACCCAATCAGCATCTCTCGCGTTTGTGATATGGTGCAGATGTAGTCGAGACGGTAACGCTAACAGGCGGCCGCTCAGCGTTACGCGTAAATGGCCTGCACTTGCAGCTAGAGTTCTGGGGAGAACTGCTACTCGATCGAGGGGGCTCAATCATGTGGCGCGCGCTGAACTTGTTGACTGTCGTCTTATCGCTGCTGCTTGGCGGCTGCGTCGTTCCCCAGCATATGAATGTAACGGACGGGCTAAGGCCGGACAATCTCGACAAGGAAGTCCGCTTTCGCACGACCTACTACTTCCGCGCCTTCGATTGTCGCTGGAAGGCGGCCGGCGAACTTGGCCAGGTGCCCTACCGCTACGTCATTCCCGAGAGCGACACGGTCTATCGATTCCGCATGACCGGTAAGGCGTCCGGCCTCGCCAACCGGATCAGGTTCGAGTCGGACACGCTGAACCGGGATGATATCGAGCCGTTCGGCAAGACCATCCGCTATGCCGACGCGATGGGTAGCCTTCATTCGGCCACGGCCGAGCAGGTTGCGACGCAGCTCGCGCAGGAGCGGGCCGGCAGTCCTCCCGCCGCATCGTCCGAAGCAAGCGACAAGATCGATACGGTCGCCAGCACGACCGCTGCGGTCTGGAAGGACGTTGCGGCGGATGCGGGTGCCGCCGAAAGAGCCGACACCGTTGCGGCGCTGAACCGCGTCGAAGCAGCGTTCAAGGACATGCGGACGCGGTTGCCGGCAGATGCGGCAGACACCGTGGCCGTGCTGCCCGGCTGCGGCGTGGGCGACTTCCGTCACCGCGGCTTCGAGATCATGGGTCCGGAGGGCATTCGCAAATTCGATCAGAACGAGCGGCTGATCATGGCGATGCATTCCAGCGCCGAGCCGCTGATCGGTACGCTCCAGGAGTATAGCGCCCATCTGCTGAACGGGCAGACCTCCGTTGCCGACCGTTTGCTGCCGCTCACGCAGGCGGCGGTGCGGCTGGGAGATGCGCGGCGCGCGGTGTTGGACACCGCGCCGGGCAATGCCGGCAGCGCCGCCGCCGTGTTCGCCGCGGCGCTGCCGGCGCTCGGGGCGAAGGATGACGGCAAGTGATCGGCAGAATTGTTTTCCTGCTGGCGTTCGCGGTCGGCGTGCTCAGCGGCTGCACGCGCAGCGAGCCGCTGGCGCCGCACGGCGCCGCGATGATGAGGGTCGAGGTAGAGGTCTATGAGGGACCGCTCAGCGCGCCGCCCAGTGCGCAGACGAGTGAGCTCGTCGCCGTCATGTCGGATACGATCCGCGCGAGCGCGGACTGGCGCGCTGGCGCACAGGCGCTGATGGGCCAGCTGCAGTGCGGCGTGGCTGGCGGTAGCGGCGGCGGCGTGGCTGCCGATTGCGCCGCGCTTCGCAGTGCGGCCGACAGCGCGGAAGACGCGATCGGCGCGGGTTGCTACATGCTCGACACTCCGGCGATGCGCGACATGGTGGCGCTGGCCACCTACCTGCCCCGCGGCACCTGCGGCGAACATGCAAGCGCCTGGCGCCATATCAAGGAGGTGCGCGGCGATTTCGTAACGTCCACGGACAATGCGCAGTCCGAAACAGAGCGAAAAACCGTCATAGGAGCCTTGGAACAGCTCAGACGGCCGGTAGAGGAAGAGAACGGAAAGCGGGCAGCGCTGAAAGCCGCTACGCCGGAAAAGCGCGCCGAGGCACTAGCCGCGCTCCAGGCGGCTACGGCAAAGGTCAAGCAGGCAGTAGACGCGTTTGATCGCCATATCCTTGCCATGGTGCAGACCCAGGCCGGCAGAAAGCGCCCGGGGCAGCGCCTGCCGACCCTCTATGACATGTTCGTTGCTGCTTTGATTTGCGCCATGCCGGCGAATGCGGCGGATCACGCGGCCAATCTGGCGATGCTGGCAGGCGGGATGGGTCGCCCGGGATGGCCGACGCCGGTCACCAACAATCTGCGCTGCGAGCACGAAGCGGTCGTGCTCGCCGTACAGAACATCATGACGAAGGCCGCCAATCCTGCGGCGACCGGCGCCGTGGAGGGGGCGAGCAAGCTCCTGTCGCTTTCCCGCCAGTTCGCGACGGGTCGCGTGGAAGGGGACAGCGGCGCCGGAAGGAATGCGGATGCGCTGCTGGCCGACCTGGTGGCCCGGATACGATTGAGGCAGGCGCAATTCGCTGTGCTTCAGACAAAGCTGGAGAAGGAGGCCCAGGACAGTCCCGCCACGGTAGATGGCACAAAGACGGCCGTAGCGAGGGCGAAAGGTGACGAGGATGCGGCGTTCGCAGCGTACAACGACGAACGCGCCAAGTGCGATGCAACCTCGTGTCCTGCGCGCGACAGCGCCTACGCCGTCTATGCAAAGCTGCAGGCTTGTGGAGGCGAAGGGCGGCGGCTGGCTTACGGTGAACGTCTATTATCGGTGGATGCCGGGCGGCAGCGCATTGCGAGCCAGCCATCGTCTCGCGCTCTGGGTGAACGGCTATGGCGTGGCCTATCCCGACAGCAGTCTCGCCAGCCGCGGCCTTCATGCGTTTGTGCACTCGGTCTCGGTGCCTGCGGAACGGCTCGGTCAACACGATGGAACGATTGACATGCTGCTGACCGCGCAAGTCGAGCCGCGCAATGCCGTTCCCGCCGAACTTGTCGTCGATCGGATCGACGTGATCTGCTCTTTCGCGGCGTGTCGGCGATGAGCCGGGCGGCGCGACCGGCACCCGGGAGGATTGAGCGGTGCCGTTCCTGACGCTCCTGCTCGCGGTGGCGACCGCTAGAGCGACGGCGGTCGCTGCCGCCGCTCCGCCGCAGATGGGTACCAGCGACAGCATCTACGAGCTGCCGATTGAGGAGCTCCGCGGCAGGGAGCAGTGGAGGAGCGCGCCGAAGAACCCCAATCATGTCGTGCTGGCGTTGGTGGACATGGGCGGCCGAGTGCCGGCAGCCTGCACCGGCCAGAAACGTTGGGAAACGCGGACCTTCACGCTGCCGGTGGCCAACGCTGCGGCGCTGGGTGCGCGGACGACCCGCGTCACGCTTGCATGGAGCGCGGCGCGATCGGGCTGGTCGACGGCGGCCGTCCGGATCGACGCCGACGGCGAGACGCGGCTGGCCTCCCTCACGCCGGGCCGCTCCGCGATCGCGGGCAGCCGACTGTCCGTCGACATTCCGGCCAGCCTGGTCAGGGAGATGGACCCCACGCACGGGCACGGCCTGCTCACCATCCAAATCGGGGCCGGCGGACGATGCCTGGGCCGGAAGGCCGCAAGCTGGGTACTCGTCGATCAGATGGAGATCGAGGTTCTGCCATGACGCACACGGATCCGCAGCACGACCACATGCTCCTCGGAGACGAGGCCGAGCGGCATATCGAGAAAGTGGAGCAGGACTACCGCCACGAGCGCCGCACCATGCTCGGACTCGACCCCGCTGCAAGCACGACCGGGCTCGCTTTGTCCGGCGGCGGCATCCGCTCGGCCACTTTCTCGCTGGGCACGCTTAAGGCGTTCAGCGAACTCGGGATCATCCACAAGTTCGACTATCTCTCGACCGTCTCGGGCGGGGGCTACGCCGGCGCCTTCTATGGCAGCCTGTTCACTCCGCTGAAGTGTCGCGATCCGAGCCTACACGACGAGGGTGGCGACGACATCTCGGGCAAGGCCAACCCGCTCGCTACCGCTAGGGGCGATGCCGCCATTCGATGGCTGCGCAACTACGGGCGCTACCTGCTGCCGAACGGCAGCGGCGACGCTCTCCGGCTGGTCACGATCACGATCCGCGCCTGGTTCGCGATCCAATTGGTCATCGGCGCTACTCTGCTCGCCATCCTGCTCTTCCTGAAGACGCTGCAGGCGACAATGCTCAAGCATGAGGTGTTGCGCAGCCTGGACGTCTGGGCGGCCGGGGTGGACCTCTCTCCCTGGTTGTGGCCGCATCAGTGGCTTTTAGGACAGCCGGTGGGCGCGTTCGTGCTGAGCGGGTTCTGGCCGGTGGTCGCCGCCTGCGCGATCGTCGCTGCGGTGATCGGCTGGGCCTACTGGCTGACGCGCTACGGCACGGTTCGGCGCTCGTCATGGCGGCGATTCATGGGGCCGTCTTTCATCGGCACGCTCCTGATCGCATGCATCAGCTTCCTGTTCGTGGTCTGGGTGCCAGACGCCAATCTGTTGAAGTGGGGAGCGCGCATCGTCGGGCCGCTCGCGCTGGGGGCGATCCTAGCAAGCGCCGCCGGGCGGCTCCGGACCGCGCTTCGTGACGACACATGGCGTTCGCCCGAGGGCGCCGTTCCCGGCGAGGAAGAGGATCGCGTCCGCTCCACGTTGACCGTCTGGATGAAGAACTGCATCCTCGCAGCACTCGTCAGCGCGATATTCGCGCTGGTCGGAACGCCGGCGACGACGTTCTACATCACCTATCTTCAGGAAGGGGCGAGCGGAGGCTATGGCCGGCCCCTCACTCTCGTCACGACATTTGCGGTGCTGGTGCCGGCGGCCCGCTGGCTGATGGCCAAATTGCAGACGGCCGGCATGTGGTCCGATATTCTCCGGAAGTTCGGTCGGCTCATCGCGCTCGCCGCCGGCCTGCTACTGGCCTTCGCGATTTGCCTGTTCTGGGCGATCGTCGCCGAATACCTTACCTGGCGCGGCGGTCCGGTCGGCGGATTCCAGGCGTTCGATGGCGCGCAGCCGCTGCCGGGCTGGACCCTCGCGTCCCTCTGGGCGGTATGGGCGGTCTTCGCCGTGATGGCCGTCTCGATCGGTTTCTCGTTCGGCTTCCTCAACTTGTCGGCGTTCGCCGGCTTTTATGCCGCCCGCCTGCGTCGCTCCTACCTCGGCGCGAGCAATCCCAACCGGATGAAGCCGCCTCAGACCGAAGGGCCGAGGGCTGAGCGAACGAGGGAGCGGCGATCCCCAGACATCGAGGATGACGCAGACGACATCACCTTGCAGGATTACTATCGGCCGGGCCTCTGCGGGCCGATCCATCTCATCAACGTGACGGTCAACGAGACGCAGGGCAAGAAAGGATCGAGCCTGGTGCTGCGGGACCGCAAGGGGCGGCCGCTCACACTCTCGCCGGCCGGCCACATCGTGCCAGGGACTGGGGCGAAGCGCGACCTCATTCCCTTCCGGAATGCGCGCGGCGAAGGGCGCGGTACGGACGATCGGCTGCCGCTGTCGGCCTGGATGGGTATTTCCGGTGCGGCGCTTTCGACCGGCCTCGGCCAGAACACCTCGCTTGGTCTCTCGCTACTGGCGGGTCTCGCCAACCTGCGCCTCGGCGTGTGGTGGGACCCGATCGCGGCCACGCGCGGACGCGCGCTCAGTCCGATGCAATGGACCCAGCGCTATCTGTTTCGCGAGTTCCTCAGCCATTTCTCCATCCAGCGGAAGGAGCGTTGGTATCTCACCGACGGCGGACATTTCGAGAATACAGGGGTCTACGAACTGGTCCGCCGCCGCGTGGAGCTGATCGTTGCCTGTGATTGCGGCGCCGATCCCGACTATACTTTCGCGGACGTCGTCAATCTCATCCGTAAGCTGCGCATCGATTTCGATGCCGATCTGGATTTCCTGCCATCCGCGAAGCTGGACGCGCTGCTCGGTGCCGACGCGCCGAACCGGCGCATTTTCGGCGAAATCAGCGAACTGGTCCAATATTCGAGGACGAAGGTGAGCCGCGGTCCCTATGCGGCAATCGGTCGCATCCGCATGCGGCCCGATGGCAACAAGCCTGAATATGCGACGCTCATCCTGCTCAAGCCCAGGCTGTGCGGCCTCGAAATGGCCGATCTGCTCGATTATTACCGCATCAATCCGAAGTTTCCGCAACAGACCACCGGCGATCAGTTCTTCGACGAAGCGCAGTGGGAGAGCTATTATCGCCTCGGCCTTACAATCGCCGAGCTCGTCTTCGCGGATCCCCAGATTGCAGCTGGCCGGACCGGCTACTGGTCTCCGAACCGGCTTACGCCCATTCCTTGGCGTGTCTTCCCGTGGGGCACCGATCCCTGGCTTGCTGAGGCGACGCCTGACGATTCCTGCAAGCAGGATCCATGCGCGGCGGCCATCGCCGCTCTGGCCGCTGCGCCCGCTTCCGGCGGCAGCGTGGCTGCGGTCAGGAACGCGGGATCGGGCAAGCTCATCGCGGCGCTCTTGGCCGGTGTCGGCACAGTCGGTCTCGCGAGCGGTGCGGGCAGCGAGCTGACCAAGAGCCTGTTCGCGACGAGGGCGGCCGCGAGTGCCGAAGCGGTGGGTGGCGGAGGTCCGGCCGGCCCAGAGGGGCCCGGTGGAAGGAACGGTCGAGATGGCGGGGACGCCGGGACGCCGGACCGGATTACGATCGAGGTCGACGCGCGGGATCTGCTGGCCGACATCAACGCCAGACTGGATACGCTGATCGCGCAGACCAGGCCGCGTAAACCCCAGGACACCGGCACGCCCTGCTTGTGTGACGATCTCACCGAACTGCGCGTTCAGCTCACCAACTATTTCGCCTCGCAGGATCGCAGATGGCTGCCGCTGATCGTTCGGCGCATGAGCGCGATCGAGACGGCGGTGAATGGGCAGGGATCGCAGGTGCGCAACGAGGTGAAGCTGCTTGGCCCGGACCTTCGCCAGATCCACGCCGATCTGTTGCTGATGGACCAGAGGCTGAGGAAGGTTCCGATCCGCATCGACGCGGCGAGCCCGCGCGAGAACATCCGGAACGTGCCGTGAAGTGGTCCGATCGTCATGCCGCGTCCGCCCTGATGATGGTCCTCGGGCTCGTCGGCTGTGCGCCGACGCCGCGCCTCGTCGCCGCCTGGTACCTAGTGGATGAACCCACCACGGATGCAGGCGCGGGCTCGTCGGTCACACCCGACAGCGCCAAGCTCGCGGCACCGACCCACGTCTATATGGTCGCGCTGATCAACCGCGGACGTGCGGACCTCCCGGTCTACGACGTCTCAGTGAATGTGCCGCCCGGAGACGCACCGATGCGCATGCTGGCGCCCGGCGACATCCTGTTGGTCCGCAAGCCTATCGGCGACCGATGTTTCGTGCCTACGCGCGTCTACGTCCGCACACGGCCGGGCCGGAGCCGCCCGGCGACGATCAGGATCGCGCATCCCGCGCCCAGCCTCCTTCCGGCAGAGTTGCAGAAAGACGAATGTCTGATGAAGGAGCGGGTGGCACCGCAATCGACACCGGAGTCTCCCCGCTGAAGAAGCGATGCCCGCTCATGCCGGTGGCGAGAGAGGATGGTGGGTCCGCCGGGACTCGAACCCGGGACCTCTCGATTAAAAGTCGCTTGCTCTACCGACTGAGCTACGGACCCGACCGGCGACCGCTCCTATGGACGGGGCGCGGCCGGGTCAACCGTGCCGCGTGCTGACGCACCGTGCCGTGGCGCGGAATGCGCCAGTCCGGAGCGATCTCCGCCAGCGGAGCGAGGACGAAGCAACGGCCGCGCAGATGCGGGGGCGGAATGGCAAGCGTCCGCATCGCGGCGCGGCCGCCTGACCAGAGCAGGATATCGAGATCCAGCACGCGATCGCCCCAGCGCCGTCCGCTGCGGCGTCCGAAATGTCGTTCGATCGATTTGAGCTTGCTGAGCAGCGCTGCGGGGGTGAGATCGCTCTCGATGAGGGCCGCGGCGTTGGCGAAGGTGCGCATCGACGGGCCGAGCGGCCGGCTCGGCAGGAGGTGGGAGCGGAGGAGCGGCTTCCGGCCGTCCAGCGCCGCCGCGA